>CAYNCT010000048.1:0-8714 GCA_964396005.1 uncultured Verrucomicrobiota bacterium
ATCTCAACTCGTCGTGTTCAATGTCTCGTGAGACTTTTTCAACAACCTGCTAGCCGCGGTCGGGATGACTCGTTCCGGCTGAGCGGCCCGAACCCGTTCGACCGCGACCCTCGGCGCCGGTTGGACAGCCCGCAATCCCCCTTTCGCCACACGGGCGCGGCTGCTCTACTCGGCCCGTGCTTCAAGAGCGGCTCCAACGCGGCGTCCGGGCCACCTGCATCGGCCTCGGCGTCAATTTCGTCCTTGCCACCGTGAAAGGCGTTGCGGGCGTGGTGGGCCACTCGAACGCCCTGATCGCCGACGCGGTGGAGTCGCTGGCGGACATCTTCAGCTCGCTGGTGGTCTGGCGTGGCCTCGTCATCGCGGCCGCGCCGGCGGACAAGGAGCATCCGTACGGGCACGGGAAAGCCGAGCCGATCGCCGCCGCGGTCGTCGCCACGCTGCTCCTGCTGGCCGCCGCCGGCATCGCTTTCGAGTCGCTCAAGGCCGTCTTCCGGCCGCACGAGGCTCCGCGTCCGTTCACGCTCGGGGTGCTGTTGGGCGTGGTGATCGTGAAAGAGGCGCTTTTTCGCTACGTGATTCGCGAAGGCCGCACCGCCGGCAGCTCGGCGGTACGCACCGACGCCTGGCATCATCGCAGCGACGCCATCACGTCACTCGCAGCGGCCATCGGCATCAGTGTTTCCCTCCTCGGCGGTCCGGGCTGGGAATCTGCCGACGACGTCGCCGCCGTGGTGGCCGCAGGGATCATCGCCTGGAACGGTTGGCGACTGCTGCGGCCGGCCCTGGACGAGCTGATGGATGCCGCGCCCAACGCGGCGATGGTCGAGGAAATCCGCGAGACCGCCGCCGGGGTGCCCGAGGTGGCGCGGGTCGAAAAGTGTGTCGTCCGCAAGATGGGCCTGCACTTCCTGGTGGACATGCACGTGGAAGTGGACGGCGCAATGACGGTCGCCCGCGCCCATGACGTGGCCCATCGCGTCAAGGATCACGTTCGTCAACGTCTGCCCCTGGTGCATGATGTGCTGATCCACATCGAACCCGCCCTGCCGGAACGCGCTGACTGACCGGGCGCCCCAGGGCCTACGCCAACTTCCACCCCGCGCGGTACGGCGGACGAATCAGGGCGTTGGCGGCCTCGTGGTTCTTGAAGCGCATCGCCGCTGCGTCCCATTCGAGCCGCTCGCCGTTGAAGCGCAACGCCGCCACCCCCAGCAGCGCCACTTCCGTCAACGGCCCGCCATAATTGAAGTTCGACGTCGCCGGCGCTCCGCCTTTGCACGCCGCCACCCAGTCCTCGTAGTGGCCCTTCGACCGCAGCAGCGTCTTCGGCGGACGTTGGTAGGCTTCCCAGCGGGCGCGAGGGAGCAGTTGCGTCCCGGCGGCACCGTGCGAGCCGTGCAGGATTTTGCCCTGGTCGCCAAGGATGACCGCCCCGATGCCGGGCAATTGACGCTTCTCTTCCAGCTCCGGCGGCCGGGGCGGCGCCACGCTGCCTTCGTGCCAGACGATCTTCAGCGCGGCGCGACCATCCCGCGCGGGAAACTCGAACGTGATCTTCGCGCCGGCCGGAAAGGTCTCGGCCCGGACCTCGGCGTCGTCGTAATCCACCGCCTCCGCCCGGACCGCCACGGGGGCGTCCAACTCGAGCGCCCAGTAAATCGGATCGAGCACGTGACACACCCAGTCGCCGGTGATGCCCGTGCCGAAGTCCACCCAGCCGCGCCATTTGCCGGGCAGATAGATCGGGTGATACGGCCGCTCGGGCGCCGGTCCCAGCCACAAATCCCAATCGAGCGTCGCCGGCACCGGCGGCCGCTCGGGCGGGCGCACCGTGTAACCGCGCGGCCGGTACGAGTTGCCGACGAAGGCATGGACCTCGCGGACAACGCCGATGGCGCCGGACCGGATCATCTCGACGAACTCGCGAATGGACTCGGAGGAATGCCCCTGGTTGCCGAGTTGCGTGGCCAGCTTCTTGCGCCGGGCCTTGTCGGTCAGATGGCGAACCTCTCCCAGGGAATGCGCCAGGGGCTTCTCGCAATAGACATGCTTGTCCAGATCCATCGCCGCCGAGGCGACCACCGCGTGCGTGTGATCGGGCGTAGAAACCACCACGGCGTCAATCGCGTTGCCCACCGTGTCGAGCAACCGCCGCCAGTCCCGGAAAAACCGGGCGCCGGGCAGCGCCTTGACCGCCGACGCCGCCCGGGCTTCGTCGGCGTCGCACAACGCGACGATATTCTGGCTCCGAAGCGCGGAGAGATTATCCGCGCCGCGTCCGCCCACTCCCACGCAGGCGAGGTTCAACCGCTCGGACGGCGGCGGCTCACCGGCGCGCCCCAGCACCCGCGGCGACACCAGGGAAAAAACTGCCGCCGCGCGCAGGAAGCGACGGCGGGACATCAAAAACGACCGAAGCCGAAGCCGGGAAGGAGGGAGAGTTTTCATGGCGACACCGCCGCGAAGCCAACCGCAGTCGGCGGAGGTTGTCACGCTCGGAGTCAACCGCACGCCCGGGCCGCGCAGTGATTCAGCGAACGCTGGGGGCGTGCAAGAGATGCACCGGAGTGGTTGCGGATCGTGTGCAGGCTGGCCCTTGGGTTGATCTCCGGGCGGCGGGGTGACCGACCCACAGGGCCTAACTCTGGTTTCTTGAAGGCTCCGGCGAACGCCGGCTTGCCGGCACTTTCTCCGAGCCGTGCGACTCCGCGGGGCAGGCCTCTGCGGGATCTGTCTTCGCGCTGGCGCGGAGCAAAGCGATGGCGCACCCATCCGTACGGTCGGAAGGCAGGCCGCGAAAGGCCTTCAATGCTTGCGGTGGCCCGGCGGACGGCGTACGAGAGCCGCGCCGGTGATGCACCTGTCAATTGACCCAATCCCGCGAATGGAAAGAGAGCGATGATGAACACGGCTCTGCCCGTCAGCATCTTCAATGACGTTATCGGTCCCGTCATGCGCGGACCGTCGAGTTCGCATTGCGCCGCCGCGCTGCGCATCGGGCGGTTGGCCCGGGACCTGATGGAGGGCCCGATCGAGGAAGTGCTCGTCGAATTCGATCGCCAGGGATCGCTGCCCACCACGCACGAATGCCAGGGATCCGACATGGGGCTGTTCGGCGGGTTGCTCGGCTGGGACGCCGCGGACGAACGCCTGCCCAACTCGGCTCAAGCGCTGGCCGACGCCGGCGTCCGGGTCCGCATTGAAACGGTGGACACAGGCGACGAGCATCCGAACACCTACCGGCTGACGTTGCGAAACGCGCGCGAACAACACGCGCTCAGCGCCATCTCCACGGGCGGAGGCATGATCAAGGTCATCGCCGTGGACAGCTTCCGGGTTTCGATCTTTGGAGACTGTTACGAGACGTTGCTCACGGTGCAGAGCGGAGGCCGGGCGCTGGCAACGCAGTTGGCCGGGCTCCAGGCCGCGGACGAGATTCTGCTCCACGAATCGGCTGACGGCCAACTGGTGGAAGTGAAGGCCGGGCAGTTCGTCAGCGAGGCCGTGGTGAAGGAGCTGCGGCGGACCGCCGAGATTCGGCAGGTGAAGCGGCTCTCGCCGGTGTTGCCGGTGCTGTCGCGGCGTGGCATGCGCGTGCCGTTCACCACCTGTGGCGAAATGCTCCGCCACGATGCCGGGCGCAACACGCCGCTCTGGGAACTCGCGGTCGCGTACGAACAGGCCCGCGGAAATCTGACCGCGACCGAAATCATGGCTCGGATGGTGGAGATCGTGCGCATCCTGCGCCGCTCCATCCGGCAGGGCATCGCCGGCACCGAGTACGCGGATCGCGTGCTGGGCCATCAGTGCGGCCGGTTTGATGCGTTAATGCGCGACGGCCGTCTGCTCAACGGCGGGGCGCTCAATCGCATCGTGCTCTACGTCACCGCGCTCATGGAGGTGAAGAGCGCCATGGGCGTCATCGTGGCCGCGCCGACGGCCGGGGCCTGCGCGGCCTTGCCCGGAGCGGTGATTGGCCTGGCAGAGGACATGAACCTGGGCGAGGAAGCCATGGCCCGGGCGCTGTTGGCGAGCGGGCTCATCGGGGTGTTCATCGCCTCGCGTTGGACCTTCGCGGCGGAAGTCGGTGGCTGCCAGGCCGAGGGAGGTTCCGCGGCGGCGATGGCCGCGGCCGCGCTGGTGACGCTGGCGAACGGGTCTCTGCCGCAAGCAGTGGCGGCTTCGTCCCTGGCGTTTCAAAGCATGCTGGGGCTGATCTGCGATCCGGTCGCCAATCGGGTCGAGGTCCCGTGTCTGGGCAAGAATGTGCTGGCGGCCAGTAACGCATTTTCCTGTGCGAATCTGGCTCTCGCCGACTTTGATCCGGTGATTCCGTTCGACGAGGTGGTCGAAACGGCTCAACGGGTCGCCGGCCAGATGCCGCGTGAACTGCGCTGCACGGCCCTGGGCGGGCTCTCGATCACCCCAACCTCGCGCGCCCTTGAGGCACAACTCGCGTCGAAGAAAGCAGCGGCCTGCGGTGCAGCGAGCTGCGGTTGCTCCGGATGAGACGGCCGGGAATGCTGACGCAGCTTGCCCAGATCCGATCCGGTCAGGTGGGTTGCGACCTCTGGTTTGACCGGCACGGATATCCGAACCCCTTCCACTGCCGCCACCGGAGACGCCCCGAAGCCACGACGTTCTACCCCCCGTTCTCAAGGGCTACCGCGGACCTGAGCGTCTGGCTTGGGTACGACCCGCGCGATCTGGCCCGGGACTTTGGCGAACGCGGCCAGAACTGCAGCGACGCTACGACGCCGCCTTCCACGCCGGATCGAGGCCGAGGTCGCGGATCATCTGGAGGTCCTTTTCGACCGGCTGGTTGAGCGTGGTGAGATAATTGCCGACCATCACCGCGCTCGCGCCGGCCATGAAGATCAGGCTTTGCAGGTCGCGCAGATTCACCACCCGCCCCCCGGCCACCATGATGTCGGCCCGGGGCAGAACGAAGCGAAACACCGCGATCGTTTGGAGCGCCTCCAAGGGCGGCACCAGCGGGCGGTTCGCGAACGGCGTGCCCGGAATGGGATTCAGGAAGTTCACCGGCACGAAGTCCGGCTGCACCTCGCGCAGCGCGAGCATCAGGTCCACACGATCTTCGCGGGTCTCGCCCAGGCCGATGATGCCCCCGGAGCAAATCTTGATGCCGGCATTCTTCAGCAGCCGGATCGTCTCCAGCCGGTCGTCGTAGGTGTGCGTCGAGCACTGGTTCGGGAAGAATCGGCGCGAGGTTTCGAGGTTGTGGTTGTAGCACTCGACGCCAGCCTCAGCGAGCCGGTTGGCCACCGACTGCTTGCGAATGATCCCGAGCGAGGCGTCGGGCCGGACCTTCCCCTGGGCCTTCAGTTCACGAAAGCGCGCACACACCTCGTCCAGCATCGGCCCTTCGTCGAGTCCCTTCCACGCCGCCACGAGGCCCAAGCCGGTCACACCGTTGCGATGCGCCTCTTCGGCCGCCTGCTTGACGGGCTCGGGATCCACGAAGCCGTAGCGGGGCGAGTCGGTCTGGTAGAACGCCGATTGTGCGCAGAACTTGCAGTCTTCGGAGCACGCGCCGGCCTTGGCATTCACGATCGAACACAGGTGGACCTTGTTCCCGCGAAACTGCTCGCGGACGCGATTCGCCCAGGCCAGCAAATCGAAGATGTCCGCCGTGGCGGTCAGGTTCAGCAGCCACAGCGCGTCCTCGCGGGAAATCGCGCCGCCGGCGAGCATCTGTTGCCCGAGTTTCGCGATTCGCGCGGAGTTACTGGCGTCAAGAGGTGTAGTCGTCACGGTTGACACCGTACCGGTCGGGGCCACCGAGGCAAGCCCGCCGTGCGGCGGTCGCCCCGGGAACCCCGGGGCGTTCCCATCGCCACTCGAGAACCCGCCGCGTGGTGGAACGCACTTTGGCCGCCTCGCCCAGCCGCAGCCCTTCCACCCAGACCAGTTCGCCCTGGGCGTCAACCGCCAGCACGGCCGCGCGCCGCTGGTCGCGCGGGATCTTCGCGTTGGTGAACAGGTCCTGCAGGCGGACCGCGCCCGGCAGCCCCAACGGTTGGAACCGGTCACCCGGCAGCCAGTGCCGCAGCGTGACCCGGCGGCCCACGCGGCCGGCGTCGAGATACTCGCGGCCGGGCCTCGGGCTGGGCAGTTGCCAGCCGGGCGCGACGCTGAACCGTCGCCACCGGCAACTCAGCCCGCCGAACTCGAACTGCCCCGTCCGCGGGCGCAAGTCCAGCGCGCGTTTTTCGCGATTAAACCCGAGGCCTCGCGCCCGCCGCTGGTGAACGAGGCCCGCCGGGTCACGGACGAGGGGTCCCGCCGGGGTGGCGACCGGTTCATCGGCACGAAGTCGCAGGCGCTCAATTCGCTCGAACTCCGGTTCGACGCCGTGGGCCAGCAGTTGCCGGACGATGACCTGCCTTTGCACCGCCACCGGCAAGCGGTCGAAACGCGGCCGCCGCGCCGCTCGCTTCAGCCAGCGATCGGCCAGCTCCCGGCTGAGGTTGGCCTCCGCGGCCAAGGTCTGCGCGGCCTGGCTCACGAGCCGATGAACCGCGCCCCGCGTGCGGGTTTCCAGCAACGGCAGCACGCGACCGCGCAGCCAGTTGCGAAGCGGGCCTTCCTCGCGATTCGAGGCATCCTCGCGCCAGCTCAGGCCCTCCGCCCGCGCCCATGCTTCGAGCTCCGTCCGGGAGGTCGCCAGGAGCGGGCGGATCAGGATCACGCCCCCGTCCGCCGGCGAGGGACTTTCCCAGCGCAGGGCGCCCAGACCTTCGGCAGCCGCGCCACGGAGGAGCCGGATTAAGAAGGTTTCCGTTTGATCGTTCGCATGATGCCCCAGCGCCACGCGCCGCGAACCGGTCTCCCGCGCCACCGCCGCCAGAAAAGCGTGGCGCAAGTCCCGCGCCGCCAACTCGACCGGGCAGCCCCGCTCGCGCGCCTCGCGCGCCACATCCGCCGCGCCGCACGTGACCGGCCACCCGAGCGAGCCGGCCAAACGCCGAACGAACTGCTCGTCGCCGTCCGACGCCCGCCCCCGCAGCCGATGATTCAAGTGGGCCACGTGGAGTGACCAGCCACGGTGCCGGGCCATCCCGCTCAGCAGATGCAACAGCACTACCGAGTCCAACCCGCCCGAGACAGCGACGACGCACCCGCCGCCCTCGGGCAAGAGCCGCTGGCGGCGAATGGCGGTACTGACGATTTGCGGAAGCTTCGCCACGCCCGCGACGGTACCGCAGCGACCGCGCCGGGGAAATGCCAACCGCCTCCCCTGCCCTGCTCCGCCACTGTCCCGCCGGCGGCGCCGCCCTGCCAGGTCCCCACCCGGCACGGGGCGTCGGTCGGGCGCCGCTGCGCCGACGCCGTCGGCGGCCACGGCGCGTCCCGCACCAGAACAGACTTTTCAAAGCCCCCCCGCGACCGGCAGCCTTCGGCCATGTGCTTCACCTGCCGCCTCGGCGCACTGCTGCTGCTGGCCACCGCGTTGACGACGCACGCGGCCGGACCATCCGATCTTCTCGCCGCCACCAACGTGTTTGCGTCCGGCCGCGATGGCTACCACACGTACCGGATTCCGGCGTTGCTGGTCACCGCGCGCGGCACGCTGCTGGCTTTTGCCGAGGGCCGCAAAGCAGGCAGCGGTGACGCGGGTGACATTGATCTGCTGCTCAAGCGCAGCACCGACCGGGGCCGGAGCTGGCAGCCGCAACAGACCATCTGGGACGAAGGCCCCAACACGTGCGGCAATCCATGCCCGGTGCTGGACCGGGCGTCCGGCACCCTCTGGCTGCTGATGACCTGGAACCGCGGCGATGACCCGGAACCCCGGATCATTGCCGGCGAGAGCAAGGACACCCGGCGCGTCTTCGTGACCCGTTCCACGGATGACGGCCTCACCTGGGCCGCGCCGCGCGAGATCACCGCCTCGGTGAAGTTGACCAACTGGACCTGGTACGCCACCGGCCCCGGCGCGGGCATTCAGATCGAACGCGGTCCCCATGCCGGCCGCCTGGTGATTCCCTGCGACCACATCGAGGCCGGAACGCGGCACTATTACTCGCACGTGATTTTCTCCGACGACCGGGGTGAGACCTGGCAACTCGGCGGTTCCACCCCGCGCCACCAGGTCAATGAATGCGAAGTGGCGGAACTTAGCGAGAACCGCCTGCTGCTGAACATGCGGAACTACGACCCCCGGCAACGCACCCGCCAGCAGGCCATCAGCCACGATAGCGGGGCCACCTGGACGCAACAGCGCCACGTGCCGGAGTTGGTCGAGCCCATCTGCCAGGCCAGCCTGCGGCGTCATTCGTGGCCCGCCGACGGGCAACCCGGCGTGCTGCTGTTTTCCAATCCGGCGAGCCAGCGGCGCGAGCGGCTGACCGTGCGCGCCAGTTTCGATGACGGCGAGACCTGGCCGATCGCGCGCTTGCTCGACCCGCGCCCGGCGGCGTACTCGTGCCTGGCCGTGTGCCCGGACGGCACCATCGGGGTGCTTTACGAAGCCGGCGAGAAAAGCCCGTACGAAACCATCACCTTCGCCCGGTTTCCACTCGGTTGGCTGACGGAAGACCGGCCGTGAACCTCGCGCCGCACCATCCCCTTCGTCATCACGGCGCGGCGAGCGCGGTATTTCCGGTTGACGACCGGGCCCGGCGGTGCGCAGGGGTCTGCGGCGGGCGGTGGATATCGTGTTCACCGGCGCCGACCGCGGCATCGAG
>CAYNCT010000048.1:8724-23094 GCA_964396005.1 uncultured Verrucomicrobiota bacterium
CTTCGCCCGGTTCCCGCTCGGGTGGCTGACGGAAAACCAGCCGTGAACTTCGCAGTTCATCTCCGGGGCGGTCGCCACTGCGCGAAGGACGCGGTCTCAGGGGCTGCCGGGCGGAGCCGGCGGCGCCTGGCTGCGTGGGGCGGGCTGTTGGTCGCCGGCGGTCTTCAGGCGGCCGACACCCCGGCGCTGGTCTGGGAGCAACTGGCGCCCCTGCCCGACCGCGAGGGTGTGGCGGGCGCGTTCGCGGGTGTCAGCCACGGGACACTGCTGATCGCCGGCGGCGCGAATTTCCCCGACCGCAAGCCCTGGGAAGGCGGCCGTAAAGCCTGGCACGACACCGTATGGGCGCTGGACCATCCGGCCGGGTCCTGGCGCGTCGTGGGACGTCTGCCGCGGCCCTTGGCCTACGGCGTGTCCGCGTCTCACCGCGACGGTCTCGTGTGTGTGGGCGGCAGCGACGCCGAGCGGCATCACGCGGAGAGTTTCCGCTTGGCCCTCACCGCTGGCGCGTTGACCCAAGAACCCTTGCCGCCCCTGCCCATTGCTCTCGCCAACGCGGCTGGCGACCTGGTCAGCGACACGTTGTACGTCTGCGGCGGCACCGCCCAACCCGGCGAACAGTCGGCGCTCAATCGTTTCTTTGCCCTCGACCTGGCCGACTCGAAAGCGAGGTGGCGAGAATTGGAACCTTGCCCGGGCCGGCCCCGCATTCTGCCGGTCGCTGCCGCGGTAGAGGGCGCTTTTTTCCTGATCGGCGGTGCCGCGCTGGAAGCCCGGGCGGGCGCGGTCCGGCGGGTTTATCTCAACGAGGTCTGGCGGTACCGCTCCGGCGAAGGGTGGCGGCGGCTGGCCGATGTGCCGCAACCGTGCGCGGCCGCCGCCTCGCCCGCGCCAGCGTGGGCGGCGCGATTTTACCTCGTGAGCGGCGACAACGGCGGATTGGCGGGATTCACTCCCGTGGCGCAGCACCCGGGCTTTCCCGGCAGCGTCTTTGAGTACACGCCCGCCCAAGACCGGTGGCGTTTGGTTGGCCAGACGCCGGCGCCCCGCGTCACGTTGCCGACCGTCCGGTGGCGCGACCGCTGGGTGCTGCCCAGCGGCGAAATCCGGCCGGGCGTCCGCTCCCCGGAAGTCTGGACTCTCCGGGAGCACCCGTGACACTCGCCGCCCGATGACCTGGATCGCCCATCGCACTGCACGCTACGCGTGGCTGGTGGTTGCCCTGTTGTGGCCGGTGGCCCTCCTGAACTACCTCGACCGTCAGATGCTCGCGGCGATGAAGTTCTCGGTGATGGCGGACATCCCGGACATTGGCAGCGAGGCCAACTGGGGCCGGATGCTGGGGCAATTCAAGTGGGTCTATGCCTTCCTCAGTCCGATCGGCGGCTACATCGCGGACCGCTTCAGCCGCCGCTTCACGATTTGCGGCAGCCTCTTCGTCTGGTCGCTGGTCACCTGGTTCACCGGACACGTCACCACCTACCAAGGGCTGTTGTGGACGCGCTCCCTCATGGGGATCAGCGAGGCGTTTTACATCCCGGCGGCGCTGGCGTTGATTGCCGACTATCACTCCGGGCGCACCCGGTCGCGCGCAGTCGGCATTCACCAAATGGCGATCTACGCGGGGGTCATGATCGGCGGCTTCAGCGGGTACGTGGCCGACGCGCCGACTTTAGGTTGGCGCTGGGCGTTCGACGTGTGCGGTGTGGTCGGGATGCTCTATGCCCTGCCGCTGGCGTTCGTGTTGCGGGATGCCCCGGCGGCATCAGCCGACCCGGCGGCCCCGAAGGTCTCCGTTGCACGGTCCGTGTCCGAATTGCTGACGAACGGGTCATTTCTCCTGCTGGTGCTCTACTTTACGTTGCCCGCGCTGGCAGGCTGGGTGGTGCGGGACTGGATGCCCGCGATCCTCAAGCAGCAGTTCAGCATCGGCCAGGGCAAGGCCGGCGTATCGGCCACGCTCTACTGGCAGGCCGCCGCGGTGGTGGGCGCGTTGGTGGGCGGCTGGCTGGCGGACCGTTGGATGCGTCGGCACCTGCGCGGGCGCATCTTCGTGAGCGCCCTGGGGATGAGCCTCATCATCCCGGCGATGTTCGGGGTGGGCAACGCCGGCACGCTGGCGGTGGCCGTCGGCTTTCTGATCCTCTTCGGCCTGGGCTGGGGCTTTTTCGACTGCAACAACATGCCCATCCTCTGCCAGATCGTCCGCCCCGAACTGCGCGCCACGGGCTACGGCCTCATGAATCTGGTGAGCATCAGTTGCGGCGGTGTGGCCGACTGGGGCTTCGGCGCGATGCGCGACGCGCACGTGCCGCTCAATGTCATTTTCGGCGCGTTCTCGGCGACCGCGCTGATCTCCGTGGGGCTCGTCCTGCTCATCCGCCCGCGTCCTCATCTGGTTCAAAACGACCCATGAACTCACCGCGCTTAACCGGTCTGGTGGCCGCAACACACACTCCGTTTCATCCTGACGGCTCGCTCCAGCTCGACGTCGTGGAGCGGCAGGCCGAGCACCTGCTCCGCCACGGCGTCCATGTCGCGTTCATCGGCGGCACCACCGGTGAAAGCCACTCGTTGAGTCTCGAGGAGCGATGCCAGCTCGGCCAACGCTGGCTCGAGGTCACGCGCGGGACGCCCTTGAAGGTCATCGTCCACGTCGGCGCGAACTGTCTGGCTGACGCCCGCGTGCTCGCGGCCCGGGCGCAGCAACGGGGCGCCGCAGCCATCGCCGCGCTGGCACCGAGCCACTTCAAGCCCCGCACGCTGGAGGCCCTGATCGCCTGCTGCGCCGAGATCGCGGCGGCCGCGCCGGAGACTCCATTCTACTTTTACGACATCCCCGCCCTGACGGGCGTAAGCCTGCCCATGCCGGGTTTTCTGGCACAGGCGCGCGACCGGATCCCGACGTTGGTGGGCGTCAAATTCAGCAACGCCGACCTGATGGCCTACCAACTCTGCCTGCACGCCGATGGCGGGGCCTTCGACGTGCCCTACGGAACCGACGAATGGGTGCTGGCGGCGCTGGCGCTGGGCGCGCGGGGGGCGGTGGGCAGCACCTACAACTTCGCCGCGCCGATTTACCACAGGCTCTTCGCCGCGTTCGCGGCCGGCGACCTGGCGGCCGCTCGCCGGGAACAGTTCCGCTCCGTGCGGTTGGTGCAGACCCTGGCGCGTCACGATTACATGGCCGCCGCCAAGGCGACCATGCGGCTGGTGGGAGTGGACGTCGGCCCGGCTCGCTTGCCCCATGTCAACCTGACCGCGGCGCAGGTGGCCGGGCTTCAGCGCGAACTCGAAACTCTCGGCTTCTTCGACTGGCTGACCGAGCCGTGGCCCGCACCGGCCGGATAACCACGGCCGGCGGGGCAGTTCAGAGTCCGGCCGGTTCCACTGGCTGGCCCATGCGAATGATGATGGCGCTCCCGGCGCCGGCGCCCCCGGCATTGAGCAGGTAGCCGGCATCGAGCGCCTTGTCGATGCGCAGCTTCGCCTCGTCGAGGTGCGCCTTGGTGTAAGCGTCCAGTCCGGCCAGTTGGAGCGACTGGCCGAGCCGGCCGCTGAGACCGCGCAAGTGAGACAGCGCCAGCGTGGCGATGGGTTTGTGGGCGGCTTGCCCCCAGGTGCTCGGCAAGGTGAGGTCAATCAATCGCTCCACGTACTCGCGCTGAAGGTTGCGCCGGAGACTGGAGATCATGGGTTCGCGTTCGGTGTAGCTGCCGGCGGGTTTGTCCAGTTCGGACCAGATCTCGGCCTCCAGGGTGCGCAGGACCTCGGGAATGGTGATCATGTCCTCCTTGGCCGGGGTGAGCAGCTCGTTGTCGTACACGCGCCCGAGCGTGCCCGGATTCATGAGGCGGGTGAGCACCAGCGATTGCACGCCCATGATGCGGTCGTGGATGGGCCAGGTTGCGTCGGCCATCACGCTGGCCTGGTTGTCCCACCACTTGTCAATGG
This sequence comes from uncultured Verrucomicrobiota bacterium, assembly GCA_964396005.1. Lineage (GTDB taxonomy): Bacteria > Verrucomicrobiota > Verrucomicrobiia > Limisphaerales > J093 > JADJWF01. The sequence goes on from CAYNCT010000048.1 coordinate 12,679, forward strand.
TCATGCGCCGGAGCAGCTCGGGGGTCAGGCCGAAGGCGTCGTCGCGGAAGGTGTTTTCCAGCACGAACTTGAGCGCGTCCCGCTGGTCCTGGACCGGAACGACGGCGATGGGGGGCCGGTTGCCGGGGTCGCCTTTCTTGTCGCGGTTCACGAAGGCGCCGCCCAACCAGCCGGCCATCATGCCGACCACACGGGTTTGCAGGCCGAGCGTCATCTCGTAGCCGTAGCGCGCCCGGGCCCAGCTCTGGCCTTCCTTGACGAACTTCTCGATCAGGCGCTCGCGGTGATACTTCGCCAGCTCCATCTGCTTGCGTCCGTAGGCCAGCGGGTCAGCCGCGAAGTCGTACCGGCGCGCCAGCGGGTCCGGCCCCATCGTGTCCTCGTCGGTGGCGTAGGTCAGTTCGGGTTCGGACGCGCGGCCAAGGATGGGCTTGAGGTTGTCCGTGAAGGCGTAGCCGTACTCGATGGCCCAGAAGTCATAGGGGCCGATGTCAATCATCCCATAATCGCCCTGTTTCTCCTTGTCCTCCCAAGCGAAAACGTTGACCGGGAGATAATCCATCACCGAGCCGGCGAACGGTTTCCGGCCTTTGAAGTCCGGGCTATTGATCTGCTCGAGCGTGTAGATGCTGGAAGCGCGGAAATTGTGCCGCAGCCCGAGGGTGTGCCCGATCTCGTGCGCCACCAGGTCCGCAATCAGGGGGCCGATAAACCACTCGGGCACCCCATCCAGCATCGCGTCTTTCGGCTCCTCTTTCTTTTTGGGCTCCTCCTTCTTCGGTTCGTCCTTCTTCTCGCCATTCTTGGTTTCCCCCTCGGCGTCAGCCGCGGTCAGCAGGCCGGCCGTCAGTTCGAGCGTCGCGCGCATAATGGCCAGGTCCATGGCGCGACAGTCGGCGGCGCGGCACAGACCGTTGAACTGGCTGGTGCGGCCGGCCAGGCCGTCGAATTCATTGCTGCCGGCCAACTGACCACTGGCGGCCGCCGCCGGGTGGCCGCCGTGCGGCTGGGGCCCCTGTTGAAGCAGGCTCACCATCATCGCCTCGCGGCTGGCCGGCGGGGCCAGACGCACCCGGGGATCCCACTGCGGCCGGCTTTGCAGCCACGCTAGGGTGTCGGCGCTCATGCCCTCCATGGCAAACTGCGGGATGGTCTCGTTGAACTGCCGCCAGTAGTGCCGGATCCAGCCGTCGGTGAGGATGATGTCGGCATCGAGAATCTGGCCGGTCAGGGGATCCACGCGACTCGGGCCGATGGCGGTGCCGACGTTGTTGTTGAGCCAGCGGATGAAGTTGTAGCGCACGTCCTCGGGGTCCTTCTCCATGTGTGCGCCCGTGGCGGCATCCTGGTAATAGACCTCGATGGCGTTGGCGAGGCCCACCTTCTCGAAGGCCTTGTTCCACATCAGCACGCCCTCGCGCACCCAGCGGCGGTAGCGGATGGGCGTGGTGTGCTCGATGTGGAAGACGATCGGATTCTTGGGCGGGCTGACCTTGAGGTTCGGGTCGGCCTTCTCGAGGTGCCAGCGATTGATGTAGCGGACGCGGTTCTCCTCCGCCTGATACTTGCCGAGGTCGGCGAACGCCGTGGTGAAGTACCCGACCCGTTCATCGGCGACCCGCGGCTTGTACGCCGGATTGGGGGTGATCTCGCTGATCGAGTAGTGAAGCGTCTTCAACAGCCCGTCGCGCATGGGCAGGGTGAAGGCCACTTCCACGTTGGCCGGAAAGGCCTTGGCCGTCTTGACCGTCGCGAGCTGCGTCCGCGCGCCGTTGACCATCGGGCCGAAAAACTTGGCCGCCTCGCCCACCAGCAGGGCGTCCAGGTCAATGACCGGCCCCCAGCCGGGCACCAGCGCGAGGATCGGCACGTCCACGATCACGCGGTCCGTGAAGAGCCGCTGCACACTCGCCCGCGACTCGGCCTCGCCGGTGGAACGGACATCCAGGTTCGGCGTGAGCAGGACCATCCGCTTGTCGTTGCGCATCCAATAGACATACATGTCACCCGCTTGAAGGCCCGCGTATTCCTCGCCACTGGCGACGGTCATGGCGATGAAGAACTTCTTTTGCGCAAATTTTTCCGGGAAGACCGCGAGCATCTGATTGTCTTTCCGACGCACCCAGATCTGAAAGAGGCTGGGCGTCTTGTCGATCGAGGACACCACCTGCTCGTAATCTTTCAGCACGTCGGTGTGCGGGGGAAATTCCGGCGCCGGCTGGGCCGGAGCGGATGCCGGCGCCTGCCCGAGGGCGGGAATCACCAATCCGGCGGCGACGGCGAGAGATTTCAAGGCAGCGTTGATTTTTCGCATGGGTGAATTGTATCCGCCCGCGCCCAGACCGCACGCAAGGCCGAAATCACCACGCGCTCCGTCGCACCGCGGGAACCTTTGCGGCTGACACGGCCCGGACCTCTGGACCGCCTGCCCCCTGGCAACCGACTCACGCCCGCCCGCCCCACCACGCGCGGTCACGTCGCGACGATCGAGGCGATCTCTTCTCCAATGGCCAGCGACGCCGTGGCGGCGGGACTCGGGGCGTTCAGGACATGCAGCGCGTGGTCGCGGCGCAACAGATGAAAGTCCTGCACCAACTGGCCGGCAGGCGTCATCGCCTGCGCGCGCACCCCGGCGCCGCCGGGCGCGAGGTCATCCGGGCGCAATTCGGGCACCAGCCGTTGCAACGACGCGCAGAACCGTTCGCGCTGGAGTGATTGGAGCAGCTCTTGCGTGACCATCTCCCGGTGGCGCCAGAGAAAGCGCCACAGCCCGGCGAAGCTCAGCGCGTCCGCCAGATCGCGGACGTTGACCGTGGAAAACCGGTAGCCTTCGCGGGCCAGGGCCAGCACGGCGTTGGGGCCGGCCTCGACGCCGCCGTGGATGAGCCGCGTGAAATGCACGCCCAAAAACGGGAACTTCGGGTCGGGCACCGGATAGATCAGGTTTCTCACCAGCCCGCTGCGGTCGGGCCGCAACCGGTAGTACTCACCGCGGAAGGGGACGATGCGCACCTCGCGTCGCTCGCCGGCCAGCGCGGCCACGCGATCGCCATGCAACCCCGCGCAGTTCACGAGCCACTCGCCCGCGAACTCGCCGCGCGGCGTGAGCGCGCGCCACGTGGTCCCGCGCCGCGTCAACGCCTTCACTCGCGCCCCGGTCTCGATTCGACCGCCGCGGTCCCGGACCCGCTGCGCCAGGCGGTCCACGACCGCCGCATAATCCACAATGCCCTCCTGGGGCACCAACGCGCCGGCCACACCCGTCACGTGCGGCTCGTAGGCGCGCAATTCCGCCCCCTCGAGGCGGCGCAGCCCGCGCAACCCGTTCGCCGCTCCGCGCCGGAGCAGTTCGTCCAGCCGGGGCACTTCCTCCGGACGCGTGGCCACGACCAGCTTGCCGCACACCTCGTGCGGCACGGCCTCGCGACGGCAGAATTCGACCATCTGCTCGATCCCGCGCACCGCCAGTCTCGCCTTGGCCGACCCGGGCTGATAGTACAGGCCGCAGTGCAGGACGCCGCTGTTGTGGGTGCTTTGGTGCGCCCCAAGACGCTCCTCCTTTTCGAGCAGGGTCAGCGACAAGTTGGGCCGGCGCTCCAGCAATCGCCAGGCCGTGGCCAGGCCCACCAGTCCGCCTCCGACGACGAGCAGCGATTTCATCTCACTCCGCCCGCGCCCGGTAAAACCGCTGCGCCTGCTCCGGGACGGTGGGATCCGCAAACCGGGCGCCGCCGGCCGTCTCCGGCCCGCACGTCAGATGCCGCCAGTCTCGGCAGTTGTCCGAAGCCTCGATGCACCAGCCCTGGCCAGCCTCGCCGACGATTGCGAACTCGAACTGCCCCGCAGCATTGAAGCGAGGTTCGTGCAGAGTAAGGGCAGCCACCGGCCGAACCCAGCCCGCCAGGTCCTCGACGACTTCCGGCAAGGGCAAGCGCAACCGCGCGCCGTCCGATTCGCCGACGGTCTCGCCCGCGGCCTGCGCCGAGGACGGCCGGAACCAACGGGCACGGTAACGGCCGGCGGGCAGATCGCGCAGCACGAGTTCGCCGCCCTCCAACGGCCGCAGCGTGAGCTGGGTCGCGTTTGCCGGATAACTGGCGCGAGGATTGACCACGTACACCAGCGAAGCCCGGTCCTGCCGCAGCCCCACCGCAACCGGCGACGGGCGCCAGCCGTTGGCGTAGCCCGCGGGCAGGACGTTCTCCAGCCGCACCCAGTCGAGGTAAAACCAGTCTGCGCCGAGGTTGCGCACCTCGATCCGGCGCCGACCGGCCGGCAATTCGATCGCCAGGTCCTCGTTGTACTCGCCGTTGACCAGCCACTGACCGTCCTTGTTGGGCAACGCACGGCGGAAGACCTGCGCGCCGTCCACGAACACCCCCAGCACGGCCCCCTGCGAGACCGAATTGAGCCGCAGCACCAAGCGGGATTCGTTGGTGAACCAGGCGTCGAGGCGAAACGGCGTCCGCAGGTCCGCATGCGCCGTTCCGTGGACGAACGAGTTCAAGCCACCGGCCGCAACCGCGGCAGCGTCCTCGTCCGCCACGGCCACCGCGCCCACCGGCTTGGCGCCCCAGGTGCCGTCGAGGGGCAGAGTCACCGTGAACGGCGAACCGCCGGGCAGGGGTTCTCCGACGTTCGTCGGCGGCGCCCCGTTGGTCTCGAAGGTCAGCGGCGCCCAATCGCCGGCGCCCCAGCCAGCCGGCCGGAGGATTTCGCCCAGCGCCTGGAAGGTGGGGTAAAGCCCCTCGGCATGAATGGCCTCCCACCACCACGACATGGAAGTGCCAACGGAACCGCTCAAGGCGCCGGCCCAGAGGCCCTGCCGCCAGCCGCGCAGGAACGGATCCTGTTCGCGGCGCCAGCCGCGCCAGTCGGTGCCAAATTCGCCGATCATCACGGGTTTGCCGTACTCGGCCAAGAAACGTTGCGCGATGGCAGGCAACGCGGCCGTCGGCTGCGACTGGTTGTACGAGTGGTACATCGCGAAATCCATTTCCGGCAGCTTCCAGATGTCCGCGCGGTCGCTGCCGCCGGTCAGGCTGGTGGTAACCAGATGCTCCCACGGATCGTTGGCTTTGAGCCACGCCCCCAGGTCGCGATGCCACGCCACCACGTCTGCGGGCGTCAGGTGACGATAAACATTGTCAATCTCGTTGAAGAACTGCCACGCCAGCACGTGCGGGCTGTAGCCGTAACGCGCGATCAGGTAGCGAAGACGTTTCTGGTAGAGTTGGCGCGCTTCGGGGCGGCGGAAGAAGTCGTTGGGCGTGACGCACGGTCCGCCGTTGGCGGCGTTGTAGGGGTTGATTTTCCAGTTGTCGTTGCCGCCCCAATAGTCGGGCTGCGTCTCGAACATGCCGTGGTAATCGAAGCAGAGCATCAGGTAGATGCCATGGCGCTCGGCCAGTTGCAGCACGTAATCCAGTTGCCAGGCCCGATCGAGCCGGTAGTTCAACCGCGTGTCCTTCTCGGCCTCGATGCCCAACGCCCACGGGGCCATCCACAGCCGGGCGTAGTTCTGGCCCGCCCGTGCCATCGCGCCGAACCAGTCGTCGTAATCGAACGTGCCACGGTTCCCGTGCCAGCATACGCAGTGGCCAACCAACGGCAGCGCCTGTCCACCCCCCGTCGCGAAATGCTGCCGGTTCGCGGCCAGCCGCACAAAACCGCGCCGCGCCGGCGGCGGGTCCACTTCCCCGGCGGCGAAGTCAAGAGTGGCCCCGCCCCCGACCGGCTGGCCGTTGGTGGTCACGTTGAGTCGCAGCGAATGAACGCCGGCCTGCTGCGGCAAATACCGCAGGCGCCATTCCGGCGCCCCCGCTTCGCTTAACTGCTCCCGGCCGCCCTCAAGCCGGCGCGAGTAAGCCCGATACCAAAACGCCGGCACCGTGAGCGTGCCGCCGTCGGGCGACGTAAACACGCCGTCCACCCGGACCGCATCCGGATCGAACGGGTTGCTCGCCGCCGGCAAACCGCTGAGACGAAACTCCGCCAACCGACCGACCTGAACCGTTGCCGGCGGGGCGATCTCGACACCGCGCACCGATGACCCGGCAGCCACCACCACCATCGCTGACGCGACCGATACCGCCCGCCAACGGCCGGGCCGACGGACTCCATCCGGACCGTCCGCCATGTTTATCAGGAAACGCGCTCGCGTCTGCATGGGCGCAGTGTCCCCGGAAGCGCCCGGCTCGCCAAGGGGTTTGAGCCGGGCCCGCGCGGTGAGCAGCGTGCGAGCGAGAAGTCCTGGTGGAAAGCGCGGAGGCGCCCGCATCGCCAGGTCTCCCCCCTGCCAGCCCATCTCGGCCAACTCATCCCTCACCCAACGCCCCGCCTTGACCTCCCCGCTGCACTGGCGTTCCGGCCCGCAAGGCCGCGCGTCCCCCCCGCCTCCGCTGCGTCCCCTACCGACCATCCGTTCACGCCGCTTACCGGAATTCGTCACGCGGTAGATCCCGCCATGCCACTCAATTCGCATCTGGCGCAGCATGGCGGCACACGGCCAGAGGCCGTCCTCCTGCGTCAATGCCGGGTACCGACTCCTGATCGCCCCTAATCGCGACCGTTTCGTTCCGAAGCCGCGAGGCTCACGAGAGCACTCAAGCCTTGCCTGGGCATGGCGCGTTCGATATTGTCCCTTCAGAATCTTCCAAGAATCCGGAGCCATGCGGTGGCTGACCTCAACGGCTATTCCCGCCATGCAACCGATGCAAGCGAAGGAGGTCCGGGCTGCAGTGCAGCGCTGGTGCGACACGCTGGTGGCGGCTTCCAGCGAACCGCTCCAGGCCGTGGTGCTCTACGGCGGCCTGGTCAAGGGCGAGTTCGTCCCGGGCCACTCGGATGCCAACGTCGCCGTCGTCTTGCGGGTGGCAGGCCCTGAAGTTCTGGATCGCCTGGCGCCCGCCGTGCGACAGGGCGCCCTCGAGTTTCGGCTCGCCGCACTCCTGTTGACCGAGCCCGACTTGCGGAACTTCGCCGAGGTTTTTCCGGGTAAGTTCCTCGACCTCCAGCGCCATCATCAGTTGCTCTGGGGGGAGGATCCTTTCATCCGGGTGAGTGTGAGTCGGTCGAACCTGCGTCTGCGCTGCGAGCAGGAGTTGCGCAATCTGCTGCTTCGGCTGCGGCAGGCTTACATCGCTCGCGGGGAACGTCCCGAGTCGCTCGAAGCCACGCTCGGACACGCAGTGTCGTCCCTCCTGTTTAATCTCGGAATCCTGGTCGAGTTGCAGTCCGGACGGCGAACGGACACCAAGGCGGCTGCCCTCGAGGCGGCGGCGACGCTCGGACTGCCCCTCGAGCCATTGCGCCAAATCTGGGCGTTGAAACAGGGTGAGCTCCGGCTGGGCCCTGCGGAGTTGCGTCGGCTCTACGGCGCGTGCCTCGAGGCCGTTGGGCAAGCTGCGGAGTTGGCTGGGCGACAGGGCTTGACCGGCAACGCATGAATCCATGAATGGTTGGCAGGACACCTTTATTGGCCATCTGCCGGGGCCGCAGTTCCTGGTCCTCTACGTCACGGTCATCTTAATGCTGATCGTGGCCGTTGCCTGGTGGGCGCGTCACCTGGACCGGACATTGGAAGAACCCTGGCCCGAGCCTCCGGACATACGGGGTCCGGTCGAGCTGGCCTTCCTGCGCGGGGATGCCGAGGAGGTTCTGCGGTTGATCGTAGTCGAGTTGGTGCAGCGCGGGTACTTGGAGGTCCAACAGCACCGGCTGGGCAAGATCACCAGCGAGAAGATTGCTCAAGCCGCGCGGCCGCCAGACCCCGGGCATCTGGCGCCACTGCACCGGCGCGTTTTCGATTACTTTCTGAATCCCAAGGACGGGACGGCGCTGTCCGGGGATGCCGTTTTGCGGGCCTGGGTGCGGGGGCAATGTCGGGAAGCGGAGGAGGGCTTTCGACGGCAGGGGTTGTTGACCCCGCCGGCGGTGCGTCGGGCACAGTGGCTGACCGGGGGGTTGGGTGCTGCGCTGGTGGTGGGATTGGGCGGGTACAAGTTGGCCGTAGCCATCTCGAAGGGGTTCACCAACGTGGGGTTTCTGATGTTGCTCGCGGTTCTGGGACCCATGTGGGTTCTGATGGCCGGCCAGCCACGGCGCCTCAGCCGTCGGGGCCGCCATTATCTGAAGCGGTTGCAGGAGCGGTACCAGGAACTTCAGAGCCGGATCGAAATGCTGGACGAGCCGGTGGACGATGCCGGCCTCGTCTTTGCGGTGAGTTTGTTTGGCCTCGAGGCCCTGGCGGGCACGCCCTACGCCGGTTTGGTTTCGAGCTTTCAAAAGGCCGCGAGCGGCTCGGGCTGTGTTGGCGGCGGTTGCGGAGGCGGGGGCGGCTGTGGCGGCGGATGCGGAGGGTGCGGAGGCTGACCATGAGCCCAACCGAACCGGGTCTTCCGGGCAGCGCGGCATCCGCGGCGTCGTCGTGGCCGCGGGACCTCGGTCCGGCCTGCCGTCCGTCGCGGGCAAGCGGGGTGCCCGTTCTACATCGGCTCACCTTCCAGTGGCACGTGACCGAGCGGTGCCAACTGCGGTGCCAGCACTGCTATCAGGACTCGTACGGGGGCCGGGAAACCGGTCTCGAAGAGTGGCGTGAAGTGCTGGCCCAACTCGAGGCCTGGCGCCTGGCCGTGCGGGCCCCGGGCCATCCGTTGCCCTGGCTGCACCTCAACCTCACGGGCGGTGAGCCTTTCCTGCATCGGGACTTCCTTGGCCTCCTCGACCTCCTGGCCGCGCGGCCCGATCGGTTCAGCTTTGCCATCCTGTCAAACGGGCAAGGAGTGGACGGGGCGTTGGCGCGCCGCCTGGCGGCCCTGGGTCCGCGGTTCGTGCAGGTGAGTCTTGAAGGGGGTCCGGCCACCCACGACGATCTTCGGGGCACGGGCAGCTTTGCTCGCACGGTCGAGGGGGTTCGGCATCTGACCCGGGCAGGCGTGCCGGTGATCATCGCCTTCACCGCACACCGGGGAAATTACCGGGAGTTTCCAGAGGTGGCGCGGTGGGGGGCCGTTTTGGGGGCCAGACGCGTGTGGGCGGACCGCTGGATCCCAGCAGGTCCAGTTGTGGGGCGGCCCGGCCTGGAGACCTTGTCACCCCGCGAGACCCGGGAATTCCTTGGGTTGTTGCGGGAGGCCCGGGAGCGCGAGGAGCGGCGGTGGTTGCGGCGGACGGAAGTGACGCAGTTTCGCGCTCTTCAGTTCCTGACCGGGTTGGCCGAGCCGTATCATTGCGAAGCGGGGGCCTCGCTGCTGGCGTTGCTGCCGAACGGGGACCTGCTGCCATGCCGGCGTTTGCCGGTTCGTGTGGGGAACGTTTTCGAGCGACCGCTGGCGGACTGGTATCGCGAGCATCCGTTCTTGCGCGCCTTGCGGAATCCGCAGCTCCGCATCCGGGGCTGCGAGGGATGCGCTTTTCGCCGTGCTTGTCGCGGCGGGTTGCGCTGCCTGGCTTATGCGTGCGGCGGCGACCCGTTTGTCAGCGACCCGGGTTGCTGGTTGGCCCGCAATGGTCGGGAAATGGGCAAGGCCCGAGCCCCGATCGAGGCCGACACGGATGCGGAAAGCAGGGCGCGTTCCGTGCGAGCCGGGGTTTCCCGGTGGGAAAGGAGAGAGGAGAAACGAGGGGCGGAAGGGCGCTCTGGAGGGTTCACGACGGACTTCGCGGCGAAGAGTGCCGGCCCCTGGCCAGGAACGGCTAACGTCGGTGAGAGGGTCAGGGGCAGTCCTAACTATTGACACACACAAACGGTCTCTGGCGGTGGTCCGTCATGCGCCTCCGGGAGCGATTAGCAGGTGAAGCCGCGATCCTCCGGGAGAGACGTCGCGAAGAACGGCTTCCGACCCAGGCCAGATTGGCGGCAGCGGACGCGGCCAGATACCGCGCCTCATTTTGTTCACCAAGGCGCGGGGCGGTGGCCGGCGTCGCCGCCGGAGGAGGTTGAGTCGTCGCAGTTTTAGGCTTGGGCGCTTCGGTTTGCCGCCCCGCTCTCCGAGTGTCCATCAAACCGGGTCAGGTCCAGGGCGTGGCTGCGGGCAGGGTTTTCGGCATGCGAGTGGCCGTCACCGAATAGTGACAGCTTTGCGCTCTCTTCGAGCGCCAACATCCCGGCGCCAGTCCTCTCTGTTTTCTCTGTTGTCTCCGGTTCCGCCTGCATCGTTACGGCCAAGTGGCAGGATGTTCTGCGGCTTCGACGGGTCAGCTCGTTGGTCGTGAGGGTGAAATCCGCCCCAACGAATCGTGGGTCGGCTTTGACCTGCGGCGCAAAGACCCGTTTCAGGGCTTCGAGGCGGTAGGTTCCAGGACCAGTACCCAGTCGGGGTCGCCCGCGGCGTTCAAACCCGGCGGCTCGAATCGAGGTTGGCTGGCTTCGCGGAACGGGTTGGGTTCAATGCGGGTCACCCCGCCCGTCGTGGG
>CAYNCT010000049.1:0-22041 GCA_964396005.1 uncultured Verrucomicrobiota bacterium
GCGGGTGCTGGCGTGGTCGCGGGCGCTCAAGAGCAACGCGTTTCCGAGCGGTTCGCCCACGGCCAGAGCCTCGGTCCGCCAAATCAGGTCCCGGGTCCACAGGCTCGCGAGACCGCCATCCCGGACCGCCAGCACCGACCGCAGGAAATTGTTATCTGCCAGGTTCCAATCCCCGAAGTACGAGCCTTTCACCAGGTGGAACCCGACCGCCGGCCCGGATGCCCGGGCTGCCAGGCTGGCGGCGGAGACGACCTCGATCCCCTGCGCGCGCGCGGCCGCCGCGTTGTTGTGCAGCGTGTGCGGGTTGCCATATCCGCCCTGAAAGCCCCACAGCGCGGACACGCCGGGAGCGAAGGCGTCGCCCGGGCGAATGCCCGTCCAGTCGGGGCCGAACAGGCGGGCCAGCGTCCAGGCGGCGTTGTCGTACACGGCGAGGCTGTCGGGGTTGAAGGGGGTGTAGAAGAACCCACCGACCACCGCGCGGTCGCTGAAGGTGAGTTCGCCGACGCGGTACCGGTGATTCTTGTCGAAGTAGCGGCGCAGCAGGTCGAGTTCGCCGTCCGGCCGGAATGCCGGCAGATTGGCGAAATCCACGCGGCCGACCATCACCTCGAGGCCGTTGAGCGACTCGCCCGGGGCGGCGTTCGGGCTACGGAATGCGGCGGGGTCAAACTTCCCGTCGCCGGGGACGTTGCGGTAGGGCGGTTGCGCAATGGCATTGCCGGTGGTGACGGTCTGATCGGACCACTCTTGGTCCAAATCGCCGTAGTAGCTGTCCGCCGGCCAGGCGCCGTTGTGGTCCGGGTGTCCGTCCTCGAAGCCGATGCCCGAGTAGGGAATCGTCACGTGGCCCACGAGGATGACCGCCGTCAGACCCCCGGGCGCCGCGGATTCGGCCCGGATCAGCGATTTCACGCGCCGCACGTTTTCCACATACTTTTCCGAGATCGGCCCGCGATCCCAGACCCGATCATCGTGGCGCGGCGCCAGCCGTTGCGTCACCTGCCAGCCGTCGCCGATCAGATCCGCAGTGAATTGCCCCAGGGGCGCTTCGAGGCGGCGGGCGAGCGTTTCGTCCACCAGCAGCAACACCCGTCCGCGGCTCTCGACGGGCGGCCGGTTCAAGGCAACCACCAGCAGCCGGTCGCCGACCGCGTACTCCCAGACCTGGCCGGGCTGCAGGAGCGGGTCGCGATCCAGGAAAGTGTTGCCGGCCGGCCGGGCGCCGAGTGTCACCCAGTTGGTGTCACCCCAGGGCTGGCGCCGCACCGCGGGCGGAGGGCCCGGCAAACCGGCCCAACGAAGCGTGACGCCGGGCGGATCCAGCTCCACCTCGGCGCTCAGAACCGTCCGACTGAGCAGCGGCTGCGAATGCAGGGGCGTTAGCGGCTCGGGAAAGGTCTCGACGGCACCGATGCGGCCCGCTGCATCGGCCTCTTCGGTCAGGCGGGTGCCAATGGCCAGGCGGAGGTCACGGGCCTGACGGAGGCGCGGCAGGTTGACTCCGGCGGCGGACACCCGCCGCTGCGCGCCATCCACAATGAACACACAGTACGACGGCGAGTAGCTCACGGCCACTTCGCGCCACGGGGCGGATTCGGCGCGCTGCCGCAGTTGGGGCTGGAGGAAGGTCCAGGAGATCGCGGTTTGGGCGTTGGTGCGCGTCTCGCCGCCGGCGTCGCGCGTGGTGAACACCAGATTGGTGCCCGCCGGATCAATGGCGAGCGCGAGGCCGCCCTCGCCGGGCAGACCGGCCTCGAACAGCGTGATCCAACGCCCCGGCCCGCGGCCCCAGCCGTAGCCCGGCGGCGCCATACGGTCCTGGCTCGACCAGTCGGGCTGGTATTCAATCCGAATTGCGCCCGTGTCGAAGCGGAGACGCGGCCGGCCGTCCGCGGTGAGCACCGCTTCGCGCACGGGAGCGGCCGGGTTGGTCGGGGCCGCCGCAAGGTCCCAGCGCGCCAACCGCCCGGCGCGCGCCGGCGCATCCGGCGCGGCGGGAGCCGCCGCGAGGCCGCCGTCCATTCCTACCGCGAGGACGACCAGCCCCAGCCGCCGGCCACCTCTGGGCAACCACCGTGGGACGAACGCGCGCCAATCTCGGCCGGGCCGCCAAGCAACCTTCGAGAGAATTCTCGCCATGGGCGCAAATTAGCGTCCCGAACGAGCCCGGGCCAGCGAGACCGGGCCTTCCCAACGTCCGGACATCCCGGGCCGAACGGCCGTTGGCCGCGGCGCGGGGAGGTCGGTGCTGTCCGGCGCTCCGGCGGGAGTGCGTTCGGTCCTTGTAGGCCGAGCGGGCAGAAGCTTGAATCCTCCCTTGCGCGATCCCGTCAGAATCCGGGCTTGGATCCGCGAAGACTCCATTTCGAATCATGAACACAACCCGACGACAGTTCCTCCTCCGCTCGGCCCTCGCAGGCGCAGCCCCGCTGCTGCTGCCCTCGCGCATCTGGTCCGCCCAGGGCCCGGCCCGGCCCAACAACCGCATCACGCTCGGCTTCATCGGCGTGGGCACCCAGGGCCGGCATCTCCTCAACAGCTTCCTGCCGCAGGACGCCGTGCAGGTCTTGGCGGTCAACGACGTGGACACCACCCGCCGCCTGGCCCACCAGAAGAAGGTCGAGGAGTTTTACACCACCAAACAGGACAAGGACTTCAAGGGCTGCGCGGAATACCGGGACTTTCGGGAGTTACTGGCCCGGCCGGACATTGACGCGGTGGTGATTGCCACCCCGGATCACTGGCATGCCTATCCGGTGGTCGCGGCTGCCAGCGCGAAAAAGGACATCTATTGCGAGAAGCCGCTGTCCCTCACCATCCACGAGGCGCGGGCGATGGCCAACGCCGTGCGAGCGAACCAGGTGGTGTTTCAAACCGGCTCGATGCAGCGCTCCAGCGGCGAGTTCTGGCGCGCCTGCTCCCTGGTGCGTAACGGGGCGATCGGCAAAGTGAAGGAAGTGTACGTCTCAGTGGGCGGTCCCAGCCGCTGGTGCGATCTCAAGGAGGAGCCGATGGAACCCGGACTGGACTGGGACTTCTGGCTCGGCCCCGCGCCGCTGCGTCCTTACAACTCCGTGCTGAGCCCTCGCGGGGTCCACCAGCACTTCCCCGATTGGCGCAGCTACCGCGAGTACTCGGGCGGCGGCATGACGGATTGGGGCGCGCACCATTTCGACATCGCCCAGTGGGGCCTGGGCATGGACGAAAGCGGTCCGGTCGAAATCATCCCGCCCGACGGCCAGGAGGTTCCCAAGATGGTGCTCAAGTACGCCAACGGTACCGTCATGTACCACGGCGGTCTGCCGGGTTACGGCTTCGGCGTGGTGTTCGTTGGCGAACGCGGCAAAGTCTGCGTGGACCGCGGCAAGTTCAAGGTCGAGCCCGAGGAACTCGCGGCCACGAAGGTCGAGGAACTCCCCATCAAACTCTACCGGAGCAACAATCACTACAAGGACTTCGTGGACCGCATCCGCGACCGGCAGAAACCGATCTGCGATGTGGAAGTCGGCGCCCGGACGGTCACCATCTGCCACCTGGCGAACCTCGCTTACTGGCATCGGCGCCCCCTCAAGTGGGATCCTGCCGCCGAGCAATTCATCGGCGACGCCGAGGCGAACACCTGGAAGACCCGCGAGGTCCGCGGGCCGTGGAAGGTCTAGCCGCGGGGTGCCCCGGGGCGGATGCCTGGCTCCGCAAGGGGGGTGTCGCCGCGGGGCGCTATGACCGGGCGCATCGCGCTTTCGTGCAGGTGAACCAGTTCCTTCGGCATCCCGAAGGGCTGCGACGAGAATAGCCGTAGGTGGCCTGTTTGCCGGCAGGCGGGCCGCCGATACCTCCGACGGTCCTGGTCCACTGGTCAAACCGCGCCTCGAAGGGTCGTACTCTCGCCAGCTCCGGCCGGCTCGGCCCCTCTTAGACCGAAGACCGAGGTCGGACTCACAGAAGGCAACGAAGCGAACGAAGGGAGAAGGGCTGCCACCGGGAGGGGACGGTCACGAAGAGGGCCCCGCGGAGAATCCCGTTCCCGGTCCTCCTTCGTTCCCTTCGTTGTCTTCTGCAAAACGCACTTCGGAGTTCGGGTTTGGGCCACCCCCCGGCATCGGCTCCCGTGGGTTGCCACGCACGGCCAAGCGCGTTGAAGCCCTCCGGGTTTCAGGCTGCCGCACAGCCGGTTGACAAAAGTGAGACGCGCCCGGCAGGGCGGAAGTGCGTCCGCGAGGTTGCCTGGTGAGGGCACCAGCGTATCCTCCGCGCCGATGACTCTCGGAACACGACTTCGCTGGCCAAACTTCGCCCGGCGCTTCGGCGCCGTTGTGCGGTTTATGACCCGGGGCGCCATCGCGAGACGGTGCGTGCCCGCCTTCGCGCCGAAGCTGCTGACGCTGGCGCTCGCGCTGGGCGCCGCGAGTGCCACCGGGGCCGGCCCGGGCGGCGAATCGGATGTCGCCTCGCTGACCGCCCAGACCCGGCAACTGCTCGCGGGCTGTCGGGTGCGCGCCGACGATGGCACCTGGCTGTACACCCCCGATGGCCGGGGGCATTACCGCGCGCTCTGGACGCGTGACTTCGCCTACATGGTGGAGAATGCGGGCGAGCTGCTGCCGGCAACGGAGGTTGAAGCGTGCCTGCGTTATCTCATTCGTGGCATCCGCGCCGACGGGGCCGCCCCCGACCGCGTGCAGACGGACGGGCTGGCGGTGTATGTCGGCGGGCCGGTCGAGCAGCCGCTGGGCGAGCCGAACCTGGACAATCCGGCGTTCCTGGTCATCGCCGTGGACGAGCACTTGAAGCGTCTGCCCCGCCAACGGGCGCTGGCCCTCTTCCGCGAGTGGGCCGGGGCGCTCGAAAGGACGATGGCCTGGGTGCCGCGCAGCGCCGCCGGCCTCGTCTGGAACGATCCCGCCAAACCGCACTCGCCCTACGGCTTCACCGATACGGTCGGCAAGACCGGCGAGTTGTTCTTCGAGTCGCTGTTGGATTGGACCGCCAGCCGGCGGCTGGCCGATTGGCAACGGCGGATGGGCAACGCGGACGGGGCCCGGACGCATCGCCAGCGGGCCCGCTCGATCGAGCGCAACCTGGGGGTCCTCTGGGACGCGGACGCGGGCGCGTTCATGGCCGCAACGCAGGATTGCCGTCAGGTGGATGTCTGGGGCAACGCTTACGCCGTCTGGCTCGGTTTTCCCCTCGGCCCGAAGCGCGCGCCGGTTCTCAAATTCCTCGAGGAACGGCGCGAGGACTTCCTGTGGCGGGGCCAGGTGCGTCACCTGCTAAAAGGCGAGCATTGGCAGCGCTTGCTTTTGGCCGTGCCTCCCGAGCGGTATCAAAACGGCGCGTATTGGGCGACCGCCTCCGGCTGGGCGATGTTTGCCCTCGCGCAAACCGACCGCGACGTAGCCCGGCGGACCTGGCAGGAGTTGATCGCTGATTTCCGCGCGGAGGGCATTTGCGAATGCGTCCACGAAGGATACCGCCAACTGCCCAGCTATGTCGCCAGCGGCACCAACCCCCTGGCCGCCGCGCGACGCCTGAGGTTTTGATTCCGCCAAGAACCGGACCGGCTGCCGCGGCGTAATGACGCGCAGCGTCCCGCCGCCCGCTGGGCTTCAGGCGGTCCGATACCGCTCCGCCTCCGCGCTCAACCAGGCGAGCACCCGAGCCACGGCCTCGTCCACTTTGACCGATACCAGCGCGCCGCCCCGGGGCTTCAGTTCGACCTCGCCCCGGGCGAGCGATTTCTCGCCAACGCCCACCCGCAGCGGCAGGCCGATGAGGTCGGCGTCCTTGAACTTGACGCCGGGACGCTCGTCGCGGTCATCCAGCAGAACTTCGACGCCCCGGGCCGCGAGCTCGTCGTGGAGCCGCTCGGCCAGCTTCATGCCCGGACTGTCGGGAGCGACATTCAGGGGCGTCAGCCCCACCGCGAACGGCGCCACGGGCAACGGCCAGATGATGCCGTCCTTGTCATGGCACTGTTCGATGACTGCCTGGAGCGTGCGGGTGACGCCGATGCCGTAGCAGCCCATCACACACGGATGCTGTTGGCCGGTCTCGTCGAGATACTGGGCGTTCAACTTTTCGCTGTATTTGGTGCCCAGCTTGAAGACGTGGCCGACTTCGATGGCGCGCCGGGTCTTCAACGGCTGGCCAGACTCGACGTCCAGTTCTCCGGGCTGAACCGTGCGGAAGTCCGCCCAGCGGGTGACCGCGATGTCGCGGGCGAGGTTGACGTGGCGGAGATGGAAGCCGTCTTCGTTCGCCCCGGTGGTCATGCCTGCTGCCCCTTGAAGCGCCAGGTCCGCGTACACGGGCGGGGCGGGTGAACGCAGCGTGGAGGCCACTGCCCCGAGGCTGCCGGGATGCGCCCCCAGCGCGGCAAACACTTCCTCCGCCGTCGCGGGCCGAACCTGGGTCGCGCCGGTCCGGGCCACCAGCTTGGCCTCGTTCAATTGGTCGTCGCCGCGCAGGAGGATCAGGATCGGCTGCGAGTCCGCCAGATAGACCAGGGTCTTGATCTGTTGATGAGCAGCGACGTGATAAGGCGCGGCGGCCAGCGACTCGATGGTCACGACGCCGGGCGTGGGGAACTTCTCCGGAGCGCCGCCGGTGTCACCGGTCGGGGTGGGCGTAAGCGGGCCGCGGCTGGTGGCCTTTTCGAGGTTGGCGGCGTAGCGGCCGGCCTCGGCGTACACGACCTCGTTCTCACCGGTCTCGGCGGGCACCATGAACTCATGCGAGTAATTGCCGCCGATCACGCCGGTGTCCGCCTCGACCGCCAGCGCCCGCAGGCCGCACCGGGCGAAGATGCGGGCGTAGGCGTCGTACATCTTGCGGTAGCTGACCATCGCCGCTTCGTCGCTCGCGTCGAAGCTGTAGGCGTCCTTCATGATAAACTCCCTGGCCCGCATCAGGCCGAAGCGGGGGCGGATTTCATCGCGGAACTTGACGCCGATCTGGTAGAAGTTCTTGGGAAGCTGCCGGTAACTGTTGAGCTCGAACGCCGCGAGCTGGGTGATGACCTCTTCATGGGTCGGTCCGAGGACCCACTCTTTTTTGGCCCGGTCGAGGACGTGGTAGAGGACCTCGGCGGCAGTGGTGTAACGGCCGCTCTGCTGCCAGATGTCCGGCGGTTGGAGGCACGGCATGGCCACCTCGATGGCGCCGGCGCGGTCCAGTTCCTCCCGGATGATGGTCTCGATCTTGCGCAGGGCGCGCAGGCCCAGCGGCAGGAAGGTGTAGAGGCCGCCGGTGAGCTTGCGCACGAGACCGGCCCGCAAGAGCAACTGGTGGGAGACGATCTCGGCGTCGGCCGGGGTTTCCTTGAGAGTGGGGATGAAGGTTTGGGTCCAGCGCATGGGGAAAAAATTTGAGGCGGGAAACCCCGCCCCGGAGAAGATTCAGCCTGCCGCCCGCGACGCCGCCGGGCACCTCACTTGACCGTGTTGACCAGCGGCGCCAGGCCTTGAATCCGCACCTCGAGCCGGTCGCCCGACTCAATCGGTCCGATGCCGCTGGGCGTGCCGGTGAGGATCACGTCGCCCGGCAGGAGCGTCATGTTCGTGGAGATAAAGCTGACCAGATCAAAGCAGTTGAAGATGAGCTGGCTGGTATTCGAGTTCTGCCGGAGCTGGCCATTCTGGAAGAGCTGAATGGTCAGGTCGTGCGGGTCAATCTTGGTCTCCACGTAGGGCCCCAGCGGCGTGAAGGTGTCGAAGGATTTGCAGCGTGCCCACTGGCTTTCCGAGTTCTGGATGGTGCGATCGCTCACATCCTGCGCGGCGGTGTAGCCGAATATGTACCGGGACGCCGCGTTCGGGGTGACGTTGCGGACGCGCCGGCCGATCACGATCGCCAGCTCGGCCTCGTAGTCCACCCGGTGCGAGGGGAACGGGATTTCAATCTTGCTGCCATCCGGGATGAGTGACGTGGGCGCCTTCAGCCAAAACAGCGGCTCCGTGGGCACCGGCTTGCCGGATTCCCGGGCGTGGTCGGCGTAGTTCAGCCCCACGGCAATCACCTTGGACGGGGTAACCGGGATCAGCGTCTTTACGCCCTTGGGCGACATCGGCTTCTTCTCATACGAAGGTGAACCAAAAACGTCTCCGATGAGGCGGAACAGCTCCCCGTCCACCACCTTCGCGTAGAAAATATCGTCACCCTTTTGAAACCGGCCAATGGCAGCCATACAAATATGCCCCGGGGGATAACAAAACCGGGCATTCCTTCGCAAGCCGAATCTCCCGCCAAGCCCGGTTAATGCGGGCTTCTCCGCGCGGGCGACGCTTGGTCCGGCCGCCGCCGTCGCGCGACCCACAAGCGACGCGCCCGCGCCCAAATCAGTCCGCCGGTTCGGCTGTCAGCACGGTGGTTTCCGTTAAGCCGAAACGGGTCGGCTGGTACATCGCCTCCACTTTCGCCGCCGGCGCGGTCGTGGTGCCGGCCGCGCACACGCGGGCCAGGTAACGGATCACGTGGCTGCCGGGCCCCAGCGAGCGGCTGAAGAACAGCACCCGGTCGGATCGGACTTCACTGCGATCACTCACCCAGTCGCGCGTCAATCCTTCAGACCCGGTCGCCTGCGAGGAGAACGCCGGGTTGACAGCCTCGAGGACGGCGGGCAGGGGATCGTCCACCACCAGATGGTAAGCCGGAGTCGCGGTCTGGACCACGAGCGTCACCAGCACGCGGTCTCCCCCGCGCAGCCCCTCGAGACCCCGCACGCCGTTGGTCTCGTCCAGCCGGGCGTATTCGCGTCGGATCGCCAGTCCCTGCTCCTGACGCGGCTGGCGCCAGACCGGCGGGCGTGCCTCAACCACCACTTCGCTGAACAAGGGGCGGGGGCCCGGCCAGGAGAGCAGCAAGGAGCGTCGGCCCGTCGCGGCCTCCAGCGAGAAGGTGAACTCGCGGGTCGCCGGCTCGGCGGCCAGAGCGAAGGTTTCACGGGTCGCCCACGCCACGCCGCCCGTGCCGGCCGCGAGCTCGCCCTCGACCGCGTGAGCGTACGCTGTTAACGCCAGCACGGACCACGCATTGCCCTGCGTGGTCAGCCAGTGGCCGTCGGTCCGGGCCGCCAGCAATTCGCCCACCAGCCGGTCCACCTCGGGCGCCTCCGGACGGATGCGAATCCAGGCCAGCAGGCGCGCCGCCAGGTCGCTGGTTTCGTCGCCGAAGCGGCTGGGGGAGGCGGCCGCCGTTGCGACCGGCGACGTGAGAATCTCCTCGGCCAGCGCGGACGGAGGTCCGGCCTCGGCGATGGCGAGCGCCAGCCAGGCGCGGGTCCCGGAGGGCAGTTCCGGCAAACGGTCGCGCATCCGCTGGTGGTATCCGGCCTCCGCCTTGCCGCCGAGGGCCAGCGCGTACAGCGCCAGGCATTGCGCCTCGGCCTCCCCGGGCGCCTCGGTCCCCGGCACCCGGCGCGCGCCCGACGGCGTTTGCCCGGCCACAAATTGAGCGCGGAGGTACTCGAGGAGGTCCTGGAACGCGCGGTCGGCCACCGCGAAACCCTGCGCGCGGGCGAGTGCTATCGCCGCGGTCGCGTACGCGGACACCCAGAGGTCCGCCGGGCCGGCGGGCCAGTAGGCGAAACCGCCGGCGCTGGTTTGGCGAGCGAGCAAGCGCTCGAGCCCGGACCGAATCATGGCGTCCAGGACCGCGAGATTGGTTACCGCGCCCGCGAGGACCGCCGGTTGCCGGCGCAGCGCCAGCAGGGGCAGGAGGGTGGAGGTGACCTGTTCGGTGCAGCCGTACGGGTAGTGAATCAACTGGCTGACCGCCTCGCGCAATTCCCCCAGCCGCGTGTTGGCCACGCGCACGGACACCCGGCCGGTGCCGGCGAGCAACTGCGGGCTCACGTCGGCGAGCAGATTCGATTCCCCGGCCGCCACCCGCGCGAAGCGCACCTCGCGCAGCAGCGGCGCCGGATAACCTACGGGCAACCGCGATTCCACGGCGTCGGTGAAATCGCCGACCTCGCCCGCCGCCGCGCCGCCGACAAACCGCGCCCGCCACGTCCAAACCGCTTCGCCAGCGGCGACAAACTCCACCGGCACGTCAAAGGCCACCGCGCTTTGCGCGGCCAGCGCGAACCGGCGCCTCAGGGACGCGGCGTCGGTCGGTCGCGCCCGGTCATCGAGTTGCAGGGTCACTTCCACCTCCCCGGACGTGGGCAGGCGATTGAACACGACCGCGCGTGCGACGAGCTGATCGCCCACGTTGGCGAATTGGGGCAGCGCCGGATCGAGCATGAGGGGCTTGTTAACCGTGAACCAGGCCTCGCCCTGACCGAACTGGTGCGTCGCGGTGTGCGCCACCGCCACGACCCGGTATTGCGTGAGGCTGTCGGGCGCCCGGAACGTTGCCTCCACCCGACCCGCCGCGTCCGTCCGGAGCTGGCCCGCCCAGAACGCCACCGGGCGGAAGTCAGTGCGCAGCCGGATGGGAGCGCCGCCGCCGCCAACGATGAAGCCCTTGTTCTGGAAGCGCAGGTCGGCCGGATCTTCGGGCAGCAAACCGGGCAGCGTAATGCCGGTCTGCACCTCCATCGCGCGCGGCTCGGCGAAGTGTTCGCAGGGATCCGGCGCGGTGTAGCCGGTCAAACTCAACACACCCTCATCCACGGCAAAAAGCGTGACCTCCGCGTTTGCCAGCGGGGCATCGGCCTGATCCGCAACCTGCGTCACCAGGCGCACGGCATCCCCCGGCCGAAACTCGGCAGCGTTGAGGGTGGTCACGACCGTCAGTCGCCGGTCCGGCCGCGTGACCCGCAACGACGCGCCCCCGGCGCGGAATTCGGGTTCCCGCGCGCGTCGCGTGCTGTGCTCGGCCCCGCGCACCTGAACCACCACCACCTGGACATTCGGCGCGTCGGACTCGACCAAGGGCACCTCGAGAACCGGCGAACCGGCCGTCAGATTCGTCACCCAGGCGCGGAGCACCCGGTCCCGCTCGACGCTCACCAGCGCCGGGCCGGACAAAGGCGTCTTCACGAGTAAAAGCGCCGTGTCGCCGGGCGCATACGACGGTTGGTCGGCCACCAATTCAAGTTGCGTCTCGTTGCGCTGAGCCCAGGCGGTCGGCGCGTCGCCGAACACGTGAAACTCGACGGCGGTGAACACCGGCCGACCGCCGGGGTCGGTGGCGCGTGCTTCGAGCACGTACTGGCCGGGGGTCTCCGGAGTGAACTGCCAGGACGGCTCGCCCGTGGCTTCCCAGCCATCGTCCACCCGGACCAGCTCTTCGGTGAGGGCGGCGCGTTCGGCCACCGTTTCGACCTCCGCTTCATTGCGGTATCCGATCACGCTGCCGGCCAGTTCGACGCGGAGCGTGTTCCAGTTCACCCGTTTGAGGGTCAACGTCGCCGGGACACGCGCCGGCCACGGATGGCCGTCGGCGCCGAGGGCTGCCAGGCGCGGCGCCAACGGCTCGCCGGCTCGCGCCACATCGGCGGGCAATTGCACTCCGAGATAGAAATCGGAACTGTGCCGGAGGAACTCGAGCTCCTGCGCGACCGACTGCTGGTTGAGATCGGTGACCGAGACCAGCAGGCGGCACCGGCGCGCGTGAGGCGCGACCGGGTTGATGGGAACCTCGGGCGCGAGCAGCAGCTCCGGCGCGAGGTTCGTCGCGCCGGTGGTCATGAACGAACCGGCCTGATAACCCAGTTGGCTCAGCCCAACCTCCGTTCCGAAGCGGAAGCTCTCCCAACCCGCCGGCACCGGAATCACGTCGTCGCCCTCGAGGGTCCAGACCACCCGCGCCCGCGAGAGCGGCTGACCGTGGAGGTAACGCGCGGAGACCCGGCTCGCGGGCGATTCGTCCGCACGGTATTCCGGCTCGGCTTCGAGCGTCACCTCGAAGGCGTTCGGTTTGAACTCCTGCACGGTCAGACTCACCGAGGTGCTGGCGTCCCCTCCGCTGACGTTCAGCGAGTAGTCGCCCAGCGGCGCCGCCGGCAGCGGCAGCGCCCCATCCAGCGACGCCAAATCACCGAGGACGCCATTCGTGGTTACCACCACGCGCCCGCGCGGGTCTGCCAGCTCGATTTTGACGGGTTCGCCGGCCGGCAGGCGCCAGTCATCTCCGTGCCACTCGCGGGCGATGACCTTCAATCGGGCGGTTTCACCGGGCCGGTAAGCGGGGCGTTCCGTAAAGGCCAGCAGCCGCCAGCGCTCGCGCGGCGCGGACCACCGCCAGCCGTGGTCGCCGAAGTTTGAGGGAATGGTAATGGCGCGGAGTTCCGCCGCGCGCGCGTCGTCCCCGGTCCGGGCCAGCACCCAGTCACCGGCCGGAAACGTCGTGTCCGTGGCGGGATCGAAGAACCGCCAGTCGAAGCGGGCGCCAAGGTTGGTGCGCAGGGTCTGCGGCAGCCGCACCAGCCCCGCCGCGTCGGTTTGCGCCTGGGCCAGCACTTCGCTCTCCCCGGTGAGCAATTGGATCAGCGCGCCGCTGACGGGCTGGCCGGTGGACAGACGAAACGCCAGCGCCACCACCTCGCTCCGGCTCGCCTTGGTCACCAACCCGAGGTCGGTTACCTGGACCAGCGCCTGGGCGCCCTGTTCCGGCGCGGCGTCGAGTCCGTCAGCCGTGCGACGCGCGTCCAAAAACACCACGCCCCGCCGCCCGGGACCGATCAGGTCGTCCCAGCGCAGTGACACCGTGCGCGGTTGGTCCAACGGCGCCTCGAGGGCCAACCGCTGGTCGAACACGGTGCGTCCGGGCATGAGGGCATAGGAAACTTCGCGAAACGGTTCCTCGGCCGCGCCCGGCTCGCGCCAGCCGCGGCGAAACGTCAAATCATACCCACGGAGGGCCTGCACGATCCCCTCCGGTTCAATCAACTTGGCCCGGACGAACGCTTGCGTGGTGTTCACCGCCAGCAGCGGAAATTCGCGGCGGCCCGCCGCGTACTGCTCGGCGCTGAAGGCGGGAAAATAGAAGCGCGGCGGCACCGGCGGGAAGCGGACTTCGTGTTCGAGCGTCTCGGCAAGCGTCAGAGAGTCCTCCGCCGGCAAACCGGCCTGCACCGTCAAGCGAACGGGGGTCTGCGGTTCGAACGCGCCGGTCAGTTCGATGACGCTCCCCCGCACGGCGGTTTGCAGATCTTGCGGCGCGGGGCGCACGCGGATCCAGTTCGTGAGATTGGTGCTCGTCACGTCGCCGTGCAGTGCCTTGGAGAACCTCAGTTCCAACCGGCGGTCGCGCTGAAGGACGTTGTGGGCTTCCACGCGGTCGAGGGTCAGGGGCTGCACCGTCCCCAGCGGCAGCACCCAGTCCGCGCGCAGTCGCACGCCGGGCCGCAGCGCCGGCGTGCCCGCGGGCAGCACCAGTTCCCAGCCGGCGCCCACGTCGAGCGGTGTGGCCGGGCTGATGTACACCACGTTCGAGTATTCGCGGTTGAGCGGCGGCTCCAGCAGCGGCCAGAGGGTGGGCGCGCCGCCGGGCGGCATTTCCGCGCGGCCCACTTGCAGGCTGACTTCCTCCCACGGAGGCAACGGCGGGCGATACCAGCCGAACCGCAAACGCAGCAACTCGTCGTTCATCGGCACCACCACCGCCCGCCGCTCGAGGCCGCCGGGCCGCCGAAACCGCAACCACTCCGCCAGCCGGTTCGCCTCGACGGCGGCGTTGAATTCAAGTGCCAGCGCGGGCTGGGCGCTGGTGTGGGGCAGCCCGGCCACGAACCCCGCAGACGCCAGCAGGCTCGGGGTGAAGCCGGGCGTGCGCAACGTCCGCTCCAGGCGCGCCGCCAGTCGTCGGCCGACGGCGTCCCGGAGATCCCTCGCCAGCGAGAACCGGTACGCGGTGTCCAGGGCGAGCGGGGTCTCGGGGGTGAAGGCCCCGACCCGCTCGGTCAGCCACACGAAGCGCCCCGCCACCGCGGGCTCGATGACCAGCGGCGAGCGAGCGGCTGGCTGCCCCAGCGCTGCGGGCGCGGCCACCGGTTGATCAAACCGCAGCTCGAACGTCGTGCCCGGCGTCAGCGGTTCCTGGGTTGCGATCAGTTGCACTCCGGACGACTCCCCGCCGCCCCGCCGGCAGGAAACGAGGGCAAGGAGAGACAACCAGCAGGCCATGGTGGCGAGCGCGAGGGTGGCGCGTCGGCGAGCAATCAAAGAGAGGCGCATGGAGCGGTCAATTCCGGCGGCACGCTCGCCCCCCGGTCCGGGAAGGGTCAAGGGACGGTTGTTCACAGGCGAGAAGTCCGTCCTGCGCGCGAATTGACAACCCTCGGAGCCGGACGGAGTCTAATCGGGCCATGTGTATCACTTATCCCCGCCCGGCTGCCGCGCGATTGCCGGTCCGTCGGCAAGCCGCTCCCCCACCGCGTTCCCGCGCCAGCTTGCTCCCGGCCGGGCGCCGCCGCCGGCCAGCGCGCTGCTTCGTTCTGGGTCTGGCGCTTTGGACGGCTGGCGCCGGCGGGGTCGTGTCTGCCGGCTCACCGGCGCTGGAAATCCTCGCGTCTCGGGTCGCGGACCATCGTTTGGAGCTGCAGTGGACCGGTGGCGCCTGGTCCTACGAGGTGTTGGCGGCTGCCGATCTCGCCGCGCCGCAGTGGCGACTGGTGCTAACCACCGCCGCCGACCGCGCGGTCATTCCCGTCAGCGGTCAACAGGCCTTCTTTCGCGTCGCGGCCAGGGCCGAGCGACCGCCCGCGGTGCGCTTCTCCCTGACCAACGAACTGTCCGGAGACGCTGCGAGTTTCAGCTCGCGGCCGGTCGCCGGGCGTGACGCGGTCTATGACGGTCCGGCCAACCTCGGCGGGTTCGATCTGCATCAGCTCGTCGTGGCCGCCCCCACCCGCGCAGGGTACGCGCTGTGGTTCGACGGCGACGGCGGTTTCCAGGTGATGACCAACGGAGTCGCCGCCGGTCACAGCGGCCGCTACGCGGTGTCGCCGGGTGCGGGCCCGAATGAACTCACGTACGTCGGGACGTTGACCAACCAGAACGGCCGCTTCGCCTTCAGTGTCACCCTCACCGGGCCGGGCCGGTCGCCCGGTTTGCAGGGTGGCGCGCCGCGCTCCGCGGGCGGCCCCGCAGCCGGCGACACCGGGAATGCGCTCGAGGGGCTGATCGGCGGCGCGGCGTGGTTGTGGTGCCTTCCCGGGTTTGCGGCCCAACAGTTGGGCTGCGCGGCCGCCTGTGCCAATCAGGCGGTGGCCTGCGCCTTCCAGTGGCCGCCGCGAGCGTCCTATTGCAACTGGATTACCACCATCACCTGGCCGTTGGGAGCGCAGACCCCGGAGTGCGTGAGCCGCTGCGAGCACGGCTGCAAATAACTTCGCTGCGCCGCTTGACCGACCGCGCCCCGGCCGCTACCACCAGCGCCCCATGACAACGAAAACGATCATCCGCCCCGCCGGCACCCCGGCGCCCGTGGGCCCCTACAGCCACGCCGTTCGCGTGGGCGACCTGCTCTTCTGCTCGGGCCAAATCCCGCTGGACCCCGCGACCGGGCAGATGGTGGACGGGGACGCGCGCGCCCAGACCGAACGCGTGCTCGAGAACATCAAGGCGATCCTGACGCACGAGGGGCTCGGCCTGGATCGGGTGGTCAAAACCACCGTTTTCCTCACCGACCTGGCGGACTTCGCGTTCATGAACGAAGTCTATGCCCGCTACTTCCCGCGCGACTTCCCTGCGCGCTCCACCATTCAGGTCGCCGCCTTGCCTCGCGGTGCGAAGGTCGAGATCGAGGTCATCGCCCATTACTGACCGACCCGCCCGCTCCACGGGGCCACTGCCCCGCCCGCCGGCCGCGCATCGGCTGCCGGAGTTCGCTCCCGGTAGGTGTGGTCCGCCGCCGGTGATCGTTCGCGCGTGACCCGAGCCGCAGCGCCGCGCAGACTCGGGTCATGCAACGCCGATTTCTCCGCGGACTCGCTTTCCCCGTTCTTTTGGTCGCTGCGGTGGTCTGCCCACGGCCCGCCCTCGCCGGTGACTCGACCTCCCTGCCCCGGGTGCGCGTCGCGCCCGACGGCCGCGGTTTTGTCACCGCCTCGGGCGAACCGTGGGTCGCGTTTGGCGTGAACTATTTCCGGCCCGGCACGGGTTGGGCACCGCAGGTTTGGAAGCAATTCGATGCGGAAGCCACGCGGCGCGACTTCGCCCGGCTGAAGGAACTGGGCGGGAACTGCGTGCGCGTCTTCCTCACGTACGGATCGTTTTACCCGGAGCCCGGCCGGCTGGCGCCGGAGGGTCTGGCCAAGTTCGACCGCTTCTTGGAGCTGGCCGAGGAGGCCGGCATCTACGTGCATCCGACCGGGCCGGACCACTGGGAAGGGCTTCCGGATTGGGCGCGCGGGGATCGCATCGCCGACGACACCGTGCTGGCGGCCCTCGAGGATTTCTGGCGGCGGTTCGCGCTCCGGTATCGCGGCCGGAATGCCCTCTTCGCGTATGACCTGCTCAATGAACCGGAAGTGCGCTGGGATTCGCCCGCGATGCAGGCCAAGTGGCCGGTCTGGCTGCGCCAGAAGTACGGCACCGTCGAGCAACTCGCCGCCGCGTGGCAACGTGACGCCGCCACGCTCGCGTTCGACTCGATTCCCGTGCCGGCGCGGGAGGTCGGGCCGGGTCGGGAACTGGCCGATTACCAGAGCTTCCGGGAAGAGATCGCGGACACCTGGACGCGCCGGCAGGTGGCGGCCATCAAGGCCGCCGACCCCGAGGCGTTGGTAACCGTGGGGCTGATTCAGTGGTCCGTGCCGTTGAACATCGCCGGGGCCTGGCACTACTCCGCCTTTCGCCCGGCCCGACAGGCGCCGTGGCTCGATTTCATGGAGATCCACTTCTACCCGTTCGCCAACGGGTTTTACGAGTACCGCGAGGAAGACGAGCCGCGCAACCTGGCCTACCTCGAGGCGGTGGTGCGCGAGGTGGCGCCGTTTCGGAAGCCGGTCATCATCGCCGAGTTCGGCTGGTACGGCGGCGGCCGGCCGACCATCAACAACGGGGCGCATCCCTTCGCGAGCGAGGAGCAGCAGGCGCGCTGGTTGCGGCGGGCCGTGGAAACCACCGCCGGCCTGGCGCACGGCTGGCTTAACTGGAGCTTCCACGATCATCCCGGCGCCCGTGACGTGACCGAGTTCATCGGCCTGCTCACGGCGGACGGTCGCGAGAAGGCCGCCGGCCGGGCCTTCCGAGAACTCGCCCCGCGCCTTCGCGAACTCTGCGCCCGGCCGCCGGTCCCGGGCGACCGCCCGGTGCTGGACTGGGACCGCCTGCTGGTGGACGCGCAGGCGCGCGCGGAATTCCGCGACCGTTATCTCGAGGCGTGGCGCGCCGATCCCGGCCGCCGGTGATCGCGGGGCGGCGACGGAGCCGAAGCCGCGCCCGGGCCGCGGCCGGCCGGCGATTTGCTTGTCGCTGCCGCGCACCAGGGCCATCCTCGCCGGATGAATTCGTGCTCGTTTGCGACGCGGCTGGGCGTGCTGGCACTGGTCGCCTGGTTGAGCGTCGCGGTCGCCCAGCCGCCGGCGCTGGATTACCGCGAAGTCTGCGGCGTGCTGCTCTCCAACCTCGTGGGAGCCTCCGAGGCTGAGCTGGACGCCGCGGCCGCGCGCGGTTTGATCGAACAACTGGCCGGCCGGGTGACGCTGCTGACCAATGGGGTGGCCCACCCGCCCGCGGAAGACGGACCGAGTGTGGCCAAAGCCGCTGTGTTCGGCGCCGCGAGCGCCTATCTCCGTCTCCGCCGGGTGGATGAAGAGGCCGAGGCCGGCCTGGCCGAGGCCCTGAAGTCACTGAGCGCAACCAGCCGCGTGGACGGGCTGGTGCTCGATCTGCGGTTCGCCACCGGGACCAACTACGCGGCCGCGGCGCGCCTCGCCGCCCGCTTCCTCAGCGAGCCGGTGCTGGTGATGAGCCTGGGAGATCAGGAATTCCGCGCGCCAGCCAACCCGCAGGCGTTCACGCAGCCCACGATGGCGCTGGTGAACGGCCGCACCCGGGGCGCGGCCGAGGCGCTCGCGGAGGCGCTGCGCCAGAATCGCGTGGCCCTCCTCCTCGGGAGCCGCACGGCCGGCGCGGCGGGCTTCTTCGACGAGTTTCCCCTCAGCACGGGCCAGCGGCTGCGCCTGGTCACCGCCACGGTCAAACTGCGGGACGGCGCGCAGGTGCCGCCCGACGGGGTGGTGCCGGACATCCCGGTCACCGTGTCGCTCGCCGAGGAGCGAGCGTTTCTCGAGCAGCCTTTCGCGCCGCCGGCCGCTGGCAACCGTCCCGCCCGCCTGACCGAGGCCGACCTGGTGCGGATGCGCCGCGAGCGCCGCGAAACGCCCGCGGCCGCGCCGGCAGACCCGGCCCCGCCTGCCGACGGGCCGGTGGTGGCGGACCCGGTGCTCGCGCGCGCTCTGGATTTGCTCAAGGGCATCGCGTTGGTGAAGCCGCCCCGCCGGCTGTGAACTCGCGGCCGGGGCCGGACGTCCTCCAGTTCGCAAAAGCTGCGCCGCAAACCGGGCGCGCCCGTCCGAATTCGCCGTTGACGCGAGGATGTTCCAACGCAACTTTGCGCGCCACGCGGGATGAAAACCTTCCTGTTCGTTTGCACCGGCAACATTTGCCGGAGCCCCATGGCCGAGGGTCTCCTGCGGCACCTGACCCGGGGCCGCGCGGACATCCGCCCCATTTCCGCGGGCATCGCCGCCGTCCCGGGACTGCCGCCCAGCGCCCCGGCCGTGGCGGCCATGCGGGAACTGGGCGAGGACATCTCCGCTCAGCGCAGTCAGATGCTTTCGGCCGAGCTGGTCCGGGAAGCGGACGTGATCCTCGGCATGACGCACGGGCACCTCGCGGCGATTTTGGACCTCCACCCGGAGGCTGCGGGCAAAACGTTTCTGCTGCGCGAGTTCGATGAGCGACTCGAGCCGTACGAACAGGACGTGGCCGACCCCATCGGTCAGGGGCTCGACGAATACCGCGCCTGCCGTGATCAGATTCTGCAAGGCATCCTCTCCATGCTCCATTCCCTCGACTCCACGGACGCCGCCAGCAAGGTGGCGCTGGGTTCCGACCACGCCGGGTTCCAGCTCAAGGAAGCGCTCAAA
Source organism: uncultured Verrucomicrobiota bacterium (assembly GCA_964396005.1). Taxonomy (GTDB): domain Bacteria; phylum Verrucomicrobiota; class Verrucomicrobiia; order Limisphaerales; family J093; genus JADJWF01. The sequence continues at coordinate 19,049 of CAYNCT010000049.1, forward strand.
GGCCTGCTCGCCGTGCGCGGGCTGACGGTGCTCGATGTGGGCACCGCTTCGGCCGACTCGACCGATTACCCCGATTACGCGCAGGCGGTGGCGTCCAAGGTGGCCGCCGGGGAGGCGAGCCGGGGCGTGTTGGTCTGTTCGACGGGCATTGGCATGAGCATGGCGGCCAACAAGACGCCCGGCATCCGCGCCGCGCTGGTCTTCAACGAAGAGTCCGCCACCCTGAGTCGCAGCCATAACGACGCCAACGTGCTATGCTTGGGCGCCAAGTTCACCGACGCCGCCATCGCGGAACGCATCCTCGACAAGTTCCTCGCCACGCCGTTCGAGGGCGGGCGGCACGAGCGGCGCGTGGCCAAGTTCAGTGGCGCCGGCCGGCGCCTGGCGGGCGTGGATCCGGAGATCTTCCAGGTCATCGTCCGGGAAACCCGGCGGCAGCGCGAGAACATCGAGTTGATTGCCTCGGAGAATTTCACCAGCCCCGCGGTGATGGAGGCCCAGGGCTCGCCCCTGACGAACAAATACGCGGAGGGCTACCCGAAGAAGCGTTGGTACGGGGGATGCGAACACGTGGATGTGGCCGAGCAACTGGCCATTGACCGCGCGAAACAGCTCTTCGGCGCGGAGCACGCCAACGTCCAGCCCCACTCCGGCTCCGGCGCCAACATGGCGGTGTATTTCGCCATGCTGAAACCCGGCGACAAGATGCTGACGATGGACCTCAGCCACGGCGGCCATCTGACCCACGGCAACAAGGCGAATTTCTCGGGCAAGTTTTTCGAAATCGTTCATTACGGCGTGCGGCCGGACGACGAGCGGATTGACTACGACCAATTGGCGGCCCTCGCCCGCGAGCATCGCCCCCGCATGATCACCGTCGGCGCCAGCGCGTATCCGCGGATCATTGATTTCCAGCGGATGAGCGAGATCGCCCGGGAGGTGGGCGCGTGGCTGCTCGCGGACATCGCGCACATCGCCGGCCTGGTCGCCGCGGGCGTGCATCCCAGCCCGGTTCCCTACGCGGACTTTGTCACCACCACCACTCACAAGACCCTGCGGGGTCCGCGCGGCGGGCTGATCCTGTGTCCGGCGAAGTACGCCCGGGAGATTGACTCGCAGGCCTTCCCCGGCATCCAGGGCGGGCCGCTCATGCACGTGATCGCGGCCAAGGCGGTGTGCTTCCACGAAGCGGCCCAGCCGGAATTCCGGGCGTACCAGCAGCAAATCGTGAAGAACGCCGCGGCCCTGGCCGAGGGCATGAAACGCAATGGCTACCGTCTGGTCAGCGGCGGCACGGACAACCACCTGATGCTCGTGGACGTCGGGGCCCGCGGCCTGACGGGCAAAGATTGCCAGGTCGCGCTGGACGAAGCTGGCATCACGGTGAACAAGAACACCATTCCCTTCGAAACGCGCTCGCCCTTCCAGGCCAGCGGCATCCGGCTGGGCACGCCGGCGGTCACCACCCGCGGCATGAAGGAGCCCGAGATGGCGGCGATCGCGGACATGATCAGCGAAGTGCTGCTCGACCTGAAGAACGCGGCCGCCGTCCGCCAGGTCCGCGAGCGCGTGTGCGAATTGACCGCCCGCTTTCCGCTGCCGTACTGAGCCCGAACTCCGCAGTTCGTTTTACAGAAGACAACGGAGCACCCGCCGAAAGGTGGGTTTCGGTCGGAACCAAAGGGCCGAACTCCGCAGTTCGTTTTACAGAAGACAACGGAGGGAACGAAGGAGCAACGGGAACGGCATCCTCCTCTGGGCACTTTATCCTGTCCGTGCGACCCGGTGGAAACCCTGCTCGCTTCGTTCGCTTCGTTGCCTTTTGTGAATCCAACTGTGGTTTTCGGGCTGAAGCGCAGCGATGCAGTCGGTTGTAGCGAACGGCCAGCTTGGCAAGTCTGAGCGGCAACCTGCCGCCCGGCCTTGCCCACAGAAGCCGCACCCCCTTCCGTGGCAGCCTCGGGCGTTTGACGGTCGGGCGGGTCGCCCGGCACCTACCGCCGCAAGGCGAACCGTTGCTGTCGAGCGACAGCTTCCAAGCCCGCTTGGGCGCGCGTGAAAGTCTCCGGGGCGGGATCCAGGTCCAGCGCCTCGACAAAGTGTTGATACGCGGCAGCGACCTGCCCCTGGGCTTCGAGTTGGACCCAGCCGGCGCCGGTGTGCGCCTCGGCCAGGCCCGGTCCGCGAGGATAATCCCGCAGCAACCGCCGGTACATGGTGAGGGCGGCGTCCGGATGCCCGTTGGCCGCCAGCCAGTCGCCCAGGGCGAGCATCTCGGCCGGGGTCAGCAGCCGCCGGGTTTGCTCGGGCGACAGCGCGAAGTATGCGCGGGCCGCGCCCGGCATGTCGCCCCGCTCGAGGGCGTCCGCCACTTCGTCCAGCGGCGTGGGCGGCGCCGCGCGCCCGGGACGATACTCGCGCGGGGCCGCGATGGTTTCGCGCCAGTTGCGGAGCAACGCGAGCGTCAACCCCGCAAGGAAACCGCCGATATGCGCCCCGTGCGCCACGCCCCCGCCTTGCGTCCCCTGCGTCAGCAGGAACGGCAGCAAATTATCCAGCACGAGGTAAATCCCCAGGACGAAGCGCGCGGAGACCTGAATCGTGTTCATGAAGAACGGAAACAGGAACACGAACAGCCGCACCGAATTTTTGGGAAACCAGATGAAGTAGAAGCCCAGCACGCCGGAGATCGCGCCCGAGGCCCCGACCAGCGGGAGTTTCGAGTTCGGCGCGAACAACATGTAGAAGAGCGTCGCCGCCACGCCGGTCAGCAGATAGTACAGCAGGTAGCGCAGCCGACCGAGGCGGTACTCCACGTTGTCTCCGTAAATCCAGAGGAAGAGCATGTTGCCCAGCAGATGCGCCCATCCGCCGTGGAGGAAGAGGGACGTGAACAGGTCGCGCAGTTCCGGCTGCGCCGGCCGAAAGCCGTGCTGGAACGTGAACAGGTCGTAGTCTGAGGTGCTCCGCAACACCTCGAGCACCGACACGAC
>CAYNCT010000050.1:0-21721 GCA_964396005.1 uncultured Verrucomicrobiota bacterium
ACTCCGGCGTGATGGGTTCGATGTAGGTGCGGTCGGCGAACTCCGGGTCGGTCATAATGGTGGCCGGGTTGGAGTTCACGAGGATGACGCGGAAGCCTTCCTCCTTGAGCGCCTTGCAGGCCTGGGTTCCGGAGTAGTCGAACTCGCACGCCTGGCCGATGATGATCGGACCGGCGCCGATAATGAGAACGCTGTGAATGTCGGTGCGTTTGGGCATGGAAAGAACTCAGGGGCGGAAGGACGTTGACCTGCGGGTGGGCGGATCGCGGAAAGCGTCAGGGGCCCGCATGAGGCCGAAACGGGCGGGCGGAGCGGTCTGCGTTTTCCTTGCGGGCGGACGCGGCAACATACCGGCGCTGGCCTGATGAGACACGCGGACTCGGGCGCTGAAAAGGGCAAAGTCCCGCGGAATCAGGGCGCGGAGCGTACTTTACAGACTCCGCGGGCGAGAACAGATTGCCGAGGTATGCACAAGCGGACTCAAGTGGGGAGACCATTGACCGCCGCCGGAATGCTGGCGGTTTGGCTCGTAGTGGGGTGCAGCTCGCTGTCGGACCACACCATCCAGTACGTGGGGGCGCCTCGACTGTCGCGCACCGACCCGCAGCAGGTGGAGCTGCTGCGAGACGAGCCGAAGCGGGCCTTCGAGCGCCTCGGGGAGGTGGTCGTCCAGTCGTCGTTGAACCCGCCGCCGGCGATCGAGAAGGTCGAAGCCCGTCTGCGGGCCGGCGCGGCCCGGCTGGGCGCGGACGCGGTTTTTCTGGTGACCGACCAAACGCAGGTCACGGGCACCCAGTTCTGGGGCCCGTACTGGGCACCCAGTGCGACCGCCATTCAGAACCGGGTGCTCGTCGGGGTCGCGATCAAATACCGGTAGGCTCGCCGGTGGTTCCCGAGCCCGCGCGGGGAGCCTTGGCGTTTGTTGGGAAATCCGGCCGCGCGGCGCCGGGTTCGCACCTTGCCGAGCCGAGCCCGGCTGACTGCTTGGTCCGGGCCGGAAACCGCGATTCACGCGGCGCGGCGGCAGAGCGCTTTTTGACTTGGGCCGTAGCGGCCAGACGGGTAGGTTCGCCCCGTCTAAGACGACACGCTTTATGTCCAACGCATCCGCCGCACCGACCTATTACGTCTGGGGGCCTGACAACATTGCCTACGGCCCGTTCGAATTGCCGGCGCTCGTCACCTGGGTGAAGCAGCGCCGGGTCGGCGCGCAGACCTGGGTCTTCTTGAGCGAGTCGCGGGAGTGGGTCGCCGCCTCGAAGGTCTCGGAACTGAAAATGTTCTTCGACCGCAAGCCCGAGGTGGGGGCGGCGGGCCCGGGGGCGACGGCGGAGCTGAAAGCGGAGAACCTGCGTCGCATCCGCGTTTACGCGGACATGGACCACCAACAGTTGGAATCGCTGCTCCCGTACCTCGAAGTGGTGAAAGTGCCCAAGTTCAGCAGGCTGTTCAGCCGCGGCGATCCGGGCGACTCGATGTACTCGATTCTCGACGGGGAGATGCGCGCTTCGATCGTGGTCGAGGGTAAGGAGACCAACCTTTTCGTTATGCAGGCGGGAGAGACCTTTGGCGAGATTGCGCTCCTGGCGGAGACGCCGCGGGCCTCGGACGTGTTCGCGGACGAGGACAGCACGCTCGTCAAGATGAGCGCCGCCACCTTTCGCAATCTGACCAAAGAGGCCGCGGCGCTGGCCACACCGCTGCTGCTGGCGATTGGTCGCATGGTCTCCGTGCGCTCGCTGGAAATGGGCAAGCGGTACGAGGCGGCGATCCGCTCGGCCCGGACGCTGGCCGACTCGCGGCTGCTCTGAAGCAGCCCCGGAGTTGGCGGGCGGTCCGTCGTGTGGCGCCATGTACCTGGCGCATCTTCGCCTCCGCGATTTCCGCAACTACGCGCGGCTGGACGTGGAGTTCGGTCCCGGATTCCACCTGTTGCTGGGCGACAATGCGCAGGGCAAGACCAACATCCTGGAGGCCATATATCTGCTCGCCACGTTACGGTCGTTTCGCGGCGTGGGCGGCGCCCAGATGGTGCGGCACGACCAAAGAGGTTACTTCATCGGCGCGCGGGTGGTGGGGCAGGGGACGCGGCAAATCCGGATTTATTGGTCGGCGCTGGAGCGCCAGTTGAGCCTCGACGGGCAGCCGGTCCGACGACTGGCGGATTACCTCGGCGTGCTGCGAGCGGTCGTGTTCTGCACCGAGGACCTGCAGTTGGTCAAAGGTCCGGCGGCGCGGCGCCGTCGGTTCCTGGACCTGTTGCTCACGCAGACCCACCCCACCTACCTGCCGCTGCTGCAACGCTACACGGCGGCGCTGCGGTCTCGCAACGCGCTCCTCAAGCAACCCCTGGTGGACGCCATGGCGTTGGACAGTTTCACGCGGGAGCTGGTGAGCGCGGGCAACGAACTGATGAAGCTGCGGCGGGAGTTGGCGCCGCGCCTGTCGGCGTTGGCGCGTCTGGCATACCGCCGCATTGCGCACGAAGCCGAGGAGTTGCGCCTGGAATATCAACCCTCGGTGAAGCGCGATTTCGCCTTCGAACTGGCGGCCAGCCGCGCCCGCGAACGGAGTTATCGGATGACGCTGGTGGGCCCCCACCGGGATGAACTGTTGCTCGCCCTGAATGAGCAACCCGCGGCCCAGTTCGCGAGCGAAGGTCAGAAACGCTCGCTGGCCATCGCCCTCAAGATGGCGCAAGCCGAGTACCTCACCGGCCTGCACGGCGTCCCCCCCGTGCTGCTGATTGACGATGTCATGGGCGAACTCGACGCCCGCCGGCGCAGTGGCTTGCTGCCCCTGCTCGAGCGGTCTCACCAAGCCAGCGGGCAGGTATTCATGACCTGCACCGAGGAGAACTGGCCGCGGGAACTGGGCCGGCGGCTGCAACGCTGGAACATTGCGGCGGGTTCGCTGCGACCCGCCGAGGCCAAGCCCGTCGGGTGAGGACCTTGGACCGCCGCCGCGCGTTCCGGACGATTCCTACCGGGGCGGGCGGTTGGGGGCGGAAGTTTGTTCCTGACGTCCGTGGACGGATCGGCCGGTGGCCGCCGGTTCGGCGGGCGGTCGGTACCTTGGGGGTTTGTTGAGAACGAGGTTCTCGATGAAGAACTCCAGCATCCGCTCGCGGTTGACGGCGGTATGGCCCTGATCCGGGCCGACCTGGACCTCGACGCTTTTGCCGGCCTTTTGGAGAGCGGCGATGAGCTGGAGGCTGTTGGCCGGGTGAACGTTGTTGTCCGCCGTGCCGAAGAAGATCAGCAGCCGGCCCTGCAAGTTGGGCGCCAGGGGCAGCAGGCTCATCGCGTCGTAGGCAGCGGCACTTTCCGGGAGCAGGCCGAGGTATCGCTCGGTGTAGATCGTGTCGTAGTTGCGGAAGTCGGTGACCGCCGAGTTGGCGCACGCGGCCTGGAAGACTTGCGGGTGACGGAGCAGGCAGGCCGCTGCCGCCGTGCCGCCATAGGAGGTGCCGTAAATGCCCACCCGCTCCCGGTCCACGTACCGTCGGGGCCAGAGCGATCGCACGCCGGCCGCCTGGTCGTCAATCTCCACCGTGCCGAGTTTTCCGTAGATGGCGTCAAGCATTTGCTTGCCGCGGCCGCTGGCGCCGCGGGAGTCAAAGCTCGCGACCAAGAAGCCCAGCTCCGTCAGCGTGTCCGGCAGGGTGAAAGTTTCCCGAGCCCCAGTGGTTTCCGGGCCGGCATAGACGCTGACCAGCAGCGGATACTTGCGGTTGGGGCGGAAGTTCGACGGGAAGTGGAGCAGCCCATAAAGGTCCGTGGCGCCATCGGCGGCCTTGAACCGCAGCAACTCCACCGGCAATAGCCCGAGCGCCTTCGCCCGGGTAAGGTCGCTGCGCGCGAGTTCCGCGACGAATCGTCCGTCCGCGTCGCGCAGCCAGGTGACGGGCGGTGTGTCGTGCGTCTGCGCCACATCTACGAAGTGCGCGCCGTCCGGCGCAAGGTCCACGGTGTGATGATACGCGCGGTCCGTGAGGCAGCGTTCGTCCCGGCCCTCCAGCGTGACCCGGTGCAACTGGAGCTTCATCGGGTTGTCTCCGCTGTGGGCCGTGTAGTACACGAGGCCGGCCGACTCATCCACGAACTTCACGTCCGCAACGTCGAAGGCGTGACTCGTCACGGTGCTCAGCAGGGCGCCGGTCAGATCGTAAAGGTACAGATTGCGCCAGCCCGTCCGGTGCGAGGTCCACAGAAAGCGTCGGCCATCCCGCAGCCGCCGGATGGGGGGCAGGTTTTCGGTCCAGCTCGCCGGCCATTCCTCCCGCACGATCACCCGGGTGCGTCCGGTGGTTGGATTCGCGGCGCAAAACTCGAGGATGTTCTGCCGGCGGTTGGTGCGATGGAAAAGCAACTCGGTTCCGTCTGCCGTCCATGAGACCCCGTACACGTAGTGGCCCACGACCTCGTCGCTGAACTTCTGGCCGTCGCGGACGTCCACCGTGATCGTTTGGCCGCGGGTGACGTCATACACCAGCAGGTCCACCACCGGGTTGGGCGCGCCGACCTTCATGTACGGCTCGACATCCAGCCGGCTCTGAATCTGGGTGTGATCGAGCGTGAGGTAGTAGTCCCGGACCGCGCTTTCATCGAAGCGGTAGAACGCCAGCCACTGGCTGTTGGTGGCCCACCACATCGCGGTCGTCTGGTACAACTCCTCGCCATACACCCAGTTGGCTGTGCCGTATTTGAGGCGGGTCGGCTCCGCGCCGTCGGTGGTGATCGCCACGGGGTCGCCGTTGGTCCGGCTCAACCACACGTTGCGGTCGCGGTGGACGGCCCGCCACTGCCCGTCGGGCGAGGTTGCCGTGGTGTACTGGCGGCCGCGCTCGGGGCGTTCCGGGGTGGGGGCCGGCGGCGGCGCGGCGACGGCATTGGTGGCTGGGGCGAGCTCGGTGGCCTGCCGGCGGGCGAGGTCGTAGCGGAATTTTTTGCCGTCGCGCTCGTACTCGAATGCTTTCCCATCTTCCTGCCAGGTCACGCGGAGACTACCGCGTTTGACTGCCTGGGGAATCGCCTCGGAAAGCCGCTGGTACCGTTCGTAACCGGGCATCGTCCGGAGTCGGTCCTGTGCGCGTCCGGAGGGTGATCCGGCCGAGGCCAGTGCGAGCAACACCAACACCATGGCGCTTCGGGTCGCTCGCGGTCGGTGCCCGACGCGAGTCGGTCCGGGCGTCGCGGTCTTCGCGGCCGGGGCAGCCTGGGCCATGCCGCGGGAGGTGGCTGGCGCGAAACCGGGGGAAGGGAGCGCGGGCGTGGTCATTTCGAGGCGAGGATGTTGGTTGGATTTCGGCGGGGTCAACCGGGAAGTGCCGTTGGCGCGGTTGCGGACGCGGACCAGAATTCCTTTGAAGGCGGGCCCGCTTGCCGCAGTCTAACGCCGGTATGTCCAGCCGGCTTCCCCGACGGGCGTTTCTCCAAAGAACCGCCGGGGCGACAGTTTTCCTGATCTCGACGGCCCGCCGCGCCGCAGCGGAAACGAGCGCTCCGGCGGCCGCGCCAACCCCAATTCCCTTGGTGGACTACCACGTTCACCCGGATAACAGCACCCTCGAGAAGATTGTCGCGCTCGGGGGCGAGCGCGGCGTCAAGTTGGGCCTCGTCGAGCACGCCGGCACGCGGGAGAACGACTACCCGGTCGTGCTGAGCAATGACGTTGAACTGCTTGGCTGGATCGCCCAATTGGAAGGCCGCGGTGTGTATAAAGGCATTCAGGCCGAGTGGACCGACTGGATGGGCTGCTTCTCACGCGAGGCGCTCGCCCGGTTGGACTACGTTTTGACCGACGCGATGACCATGCCGGGCAAGCAGGGGCAGCGCGTGAAGCTCTGGCTGCCGGCGGCCGTGGAAGAGTTGAGCCTGGATGAGCCCGAGAAGTTCATGGATCGCTACGTCGAGTGGCACGTGCAAACCATGGCAACTGAGCCGTTCGACATCCTCGGCAACACCAGTTGGCTGCCGGAGCGCCTGGCTGCGGATTGGGACCGCTGGTGGACCCCGGCGCGCATGGACCGCGTGATCGCGGCCGCGGTGAAATATGGCGTCGCTCTCGAAATCAGCGCAAGCTACAAGCTGCCCAAGCTGTCCTTCCTGCGGCGCGCCAAGGAAGCCGGCGTGAAGTTCGCCTTTGGCTCGAATGGGCGCTATCCGAACATGGGCAAGCTCGACTACAGCCTCGCCATGGCCCGGGCGCTCGACCTCGGGCCGCAACACCTCTTCAGCCCGGCTCCCGACGGACAGAAGGCCGTGCAGCGACGTCAGGTATGACGCGCAACGACAAAAATCGTCGCCCTGCTTTTATGAACCGCAAACCCTCCGAATCCCCCGCCCACTTCAATCGGCGGCGCTTCCTGGGCTCCTCCGCCGGCGTCACCGCAGCGTTTATGGTCGTGCCGAGCTACGTGGTTGGCCTCCACGGCCAAACGTCGCCCAACAACAAATTGAACATCGCCGGCATCGGGATCGGCGGCCAGGGCGGCGCGGACCTGGCCAGCATTGATAAGGAAAGTCCCGGCGAAAACGTCGTAGCCCTGTGCGACTGTGACTGGCGGCACGCCGCCGGCACTTTCCGTCGCTATCCCAACGCCCGGCAGTTCCGGGACTACCGGAAGATGTTGGACGAGGTGAAGGAGATTGACGCGATTGTGGTGGGTACGCCGGATCATCACCACGCCTTCGCCTCAATGGAGGGACTCAAACGCAGGAAACACGTCTATTGCGAGAAGCCGCTCACCCACTCGGTCTGGGAAGCCCGGCAGGTGGCCGAGGCTGCGAAGCGGGCCAAGGTCACCACGCAGATGGGCAACCAGGGCGCGGGCAGCGAAGAAACCCGGCACCTGTGTGAGCTGGTCTGGCATGGTGCCATCGGCAACGTGCTCGAGGCGCATATCTGGACCGATCGCCCCTCCCAGGGCCTGTTCAACGAGTACTGGCCCCAGGGTGTTCCGCGCCCCAAGGAGACGCCCGCGGTGCCGGAGGGCCTCGACTGGGACCTCTTTCTCGGGCCGGCTCCGGAGCGCCCGTATAACCCGATTTACCACCCCTTCCGCTGGCGGGGTTGGTGGGATTTCGGCACCGGCGCGCTCGGGGACATCGGCTGCCACGCGATGGATCCGGTGTACCGCGCGCTCAAGCTGGGCGCGCCCCTGAGCGTCGAGGCCTCGTCCACCCGCGTGAATGCCGAGACCTTCCCGCTGGGCTCGATGGTCACCTACCACTTCCCGGCCCGCGGACCGGAGATCCAGGCGCACAACCCGCACGTGAAGGGCCTCAGCGGCGTGGGGGCGGGCGGCATCGCCATGCCGCCGCTCAAGCTGGTTTGGTACGACGGTGGTTTGCGGCCACCCCGCCCGGCCGGGCTCGATGACGAGCAGGTCATGGGCGACAACGGCCGCTTGTTGATCGGGGACCGGGGCTTCATGCTCGGGAACCGGATTTATCCGGCGGAACGCGCCCGCGAGGTCGCTCAGATCCCGCGCACGCTGCCGCGCGTCGCCGGTCACTACAAGGATTGGGTGGACGCCTGCAAAGCGGGCCGACAATCGGGCGCCGACTTCGCCTGGGCCGGGCCGTTGGCCGAGGGCGTGTTGCTGGGCAACGTGCCGCTGCGGGTGCAACTGCGCGAAAAGCTCACCCGCTACCGACTGCTCTGGGACGCTGCCGCCCTGCGGTTCACCAATCTCGAAGAGGCCAACCAGTTTGTCCGGCGGGAGTATCGTTCCGGCTGGTCGCTATGAGGAGGGGCCGCCAACTCCAGCCAGGCCGGTTCGCAGGGGCTTGAATACAGCCGATCCGGTCAGCCGGAAGGTTCGCGGGTCGGCGGCGAACCGGCGAAACTGATTGGCCCGCGTTAGAGGGGGCGCAATCCCGAGAGCCGAAGTTCGTTTTACAGAAGACAGCGAAGGGAACGAAGCAGCAACGGGAATGGGGTTCTCCTCTGGGCACTTTTCCCGACCGTCCAATCCCGGTGGGTAGTCCTTGTCCCTTCGTTGGCTTCGTTGCCTTCGGTGAATTCGACTTCGGTTTGCGGGCTAATTCTGAGATTTCCCCGACCGCCCGCGTGGCCTAACGTCCGCGGCTGTGAACGAGCAACCACGTCACCGGCTGGGCGTCCTGGGATCGGGCAAGGGGTCGAACTTCGTCGCCATTGCGGACGCCTGCGCCCGGGGCGAGCTGCCCGCAGAAATTGCGTTGGTGGTCAGCGATGTGGCTGACGCGGGAATTCTGGACCGGGCCCGGGAGCGTGGCGTGCCGGCGCGGCACATTCCGCCGGGGCGATTCCGCACCAAGCTCGAGGAGGAGGCCGAGGCGGCCTATGTGGCGGCAATGCGGCAAGCCCGGGCGGACGTGGTGGTGCTGGCCGGCTTCATGCGGATCTTGAAGAGTGCGTTTTTGAGCGCCTTTCCCAACCGCGTCGTGAATATCCATCCGGCGCTGCTGCCATCCTTTCCCGGCTTGGAGGCGTGGAAACAAGCCCTGGACTACGGAGTTAAGGTCACCGGCGTCACGGTTCACCTGGTGGATGCCGGGGTGGACACCGGCCCCATTCTCGCGCAAACCGCCGTGCCGGTGCTGGACACCGACACGCCGGCGTCACTGCACGAGCGGATTCAGGCCGCCGAACACCGGCTGTACCCGGAGGCGCTGCGGTCGCTCCTGGCAGGGGGCATCGTCTTCAAGGGGCGGCGCGCCCTGCTGCCGGGCTGAGGCGGCCTGCTGGTCCGGTGCGCCGCGGCCGGCCTTGCACGCCCAAGCTTGGGCTTGCCAAAAGGGCCACCCTCCCTAGATTCGCCGCCTTTTGGTGAGCAATGAACTTTCTGGCGCTGATTCCATTTCTGGCCCAACAGCAAACCCAGCCCAGTCCCCAGGCGCAGCTTTGGGGGCCCTTGGGCATGTTTGCCATCATGGGCTTCATGTTCTACTTCGCCCTGTGGCGCCCTCAGCAAAAGAAAGCCCGTGAACATGCGGCGTTGGTCAAGGCTCTCAAGCCCAAGGACGAGGTGGTCACCAACGGCGGCGTTGTGGGCACCATCGTGTCCGTCAAAGAGAAGACCATCGTGTTGCGTTCGGAAGACGCGAAATTCGAGGTATTGCGGTCGGCGGTCAGTGAGGTGATCAAGCGCGCCGAGTAGCCCGCCGGGCTGTCGCCGCATTTCCGAAGGCCTTTTCCCATGAGTCGAAACGCTTGGAAGTTTCTGCTGGTCCTCTTCGTTCTTGCCTGGTCGCTGTTCGAGTTGTACCCGCCCAAACCGCGTGACCTGATCCAGGTGTTTCAGGAACTGGCCGAGGCGCCAGATGCCACCTTTGGCGAGATCGTGGCCCGGGCGCGGGACTTGCAGCAGCAGAACTCGAATCAGTTCCTCAACCTGCTAACCGCCGGCGGCACCAATGACCTCAGCCGCTACTTCCCCGATTTGCGCCCCGAGGAAGCGGAGCCGGATGAGGTGAATCGCTCGATTCTCCATCGCGTGCAGGAACGGGCGGCCGGGAAGATCAAGCTCGGTCTCGACTTGCAGGGCGGGGTCGAGTTTCTGGTGGCCATGGATGCGTCGCGGTTGGAGGAGATCTCGGACGTGGCTGGCGCGCGGGCGCAGGTGATCGAGGTGTTGCGCAAGCGCGTGGACCGCTTCGGCGTCGCCGAACCGATCATCAAACCCATCGGCCAGAGCGACATTCTCATCCAACTCCCGGGGCTGACCGACGCGGAGAAGGAGGCGGCCCGCGCCCAAATCCAGCGGACGGCGTTCCTGGAGTTTCGTCTGGTGCATCCCGAAAGCGATTCGCTGGTCCGCCAGGAAATCATCGAGCCGGGCTATGAACTCAAGGCGGAGCGGTCGCGGCGGAAGGAGCCCGGCGCGCCGCCGCGGATGTTGCTGGTCAGCAAAAAGGCGGAGCGGGGCCTGGGGGGGCAGCATGTATCGTGGGCGGGCGTGCATCTCGATCCGGTCACCGGTCAGCCGCGAATCAGCGTCCGGTTCAATTCGGAGGGCGCGGCGCTCTTTGGGGCGGTCACCCGCGAGAACGTGGGCCGGTTGATGGCCATCATCCTGGATGGCGAATTGTACTCCGCGCCGCGGATCAACGAGCCGATCCTGGGCGGTAACTGCGAAATCTCCGGCGACTTCGACATCGCGGAGGCGGCCACGCTGGCCAACGTGTTGCAGAACCCGTTGCAGGCGCCCGTGAAGGTTTTGCAGGAGCGCAGTGTGGACCCCTCCCTCGGCCGGGACTCGATTCAGAGCGGCGTGACGGCGGCGGTGGTGGGCGTGGTCGCCGTGGCGGCGTTCATGCTCGTGTACTACCTGATTGCGGGCATCGTGGCGAACCTGGCGCTGGTGCTGAACATCGTAATCCTGCTGGGCGTGTTGTGCTCGGTGGGGACGACGCTGACGCTGCCGGGCATCGCCGGCATCGTCTTGACGATCGGCATGGCGGTGGACGCCAACGTGCTGATCTTCGAGCGCATCCGCGAGGAACTGGCGGCCGGCAAGTCACTCCGTGGCGCGATCACCGCCGGCTATGACCGCGCGTTCGGGACAATCTTCGACTCGAACCTCACCACCCTCATCGCGTCCGTCATCCTGATCTTCATGGGCACCGGTCCGGTGAAGGGCTTCGGGGTGACGCTGACCATTGGTGTGGCGGCGAGCATGTTTACCGCCCTGGTGGTGACCCGGTTGATGTTCGACATCCTGCTCGGGCGCGGCTGGCTCAAGGGGCTGCCCATGCTGCACCTGATTCGCGGGTCGAACATCAACTTCCTCAAGGTGGCCAAGCCCGCTTTCGCGTTGTCATGGACCTTGATCCTGATCGGCATCGCCTACGGTTTCTACCGCGGCAAGCAGGTGTTTGGCGTGGAGTTTCGAGGCGGCGATCAATTGGTGGTCGGCTTTGGCCAGGAGGTGGGCGTGGACCAGATTCGCAAGGCGGTCGAGGAGATGAAGATTGGCGACGCCATCGTCGGCTACAACACCGACCCGGCGACCGGCCGCAAGACGCTCGGGGTGACGACCGAGGTCGGCACGGGCAACCAGGTGCTCGAGGAATTGCAGCGGCGCTTTCCGGAGTCCAGGTTCGAGCGGCTGGCCCTGGATCAGGTGGGCGCGGTGGTGGGGCAGGAAATTCAGAAATCGGCGGTGATCTCGGTGCTGCTGGCCATGTTCGGCATCCTGTTGTACGTCGCCTTCCGCTACGAGTTCTCCTTCGCCATCGGCGCAGTCGTGGCCATCGCCCATGACATCCTCATGACGCTGGGCCTGTACTTCCTGTCCGACCGGCAGATCAACGCGACGACCGTGGCTGCGGTACTAACGATCATCGGTTTCTCCATCAACGACACCATCGTCATCTTCGACCGGATTCGGGAAGACCTGAAGCTGGGCCTGCGTGGCACTTTCCTGGAAGTGATCAACAAAGCGCTCAACCAAACCCTGAGCCGGACGATCATCACCTCCGGCACCGTGCTGATCGCCACCGGCTCGCTGTACATCTTCGGCGGCGGCGCGATCAACGACTTCGCGCTGGCGTTCCTGTTCGGCATCCTGACGGGCACCTACTCCTCGGTGTACATCGCCAGCGCGCTGGTCCTGTGGTGGCATCGGGGCGAGCGGCCGAAGCTGGGCGCGGGCGCCGAGCTGCAGCCCGCGCCGGTCGCAGCCGCCCGGGCGTAGGTTCAACAGTCGCCGCTCCGGCGCGAAGCGCTCCCCAAGAGGCCGCGGCCCGCCGTGCCGGTCATTGCGGGCGGGTGCCCGTCACGAGCGGGCCCTTCATTCCCTGCGCCTGCCAGCCAGCGGCGGCGAAGCGAACGGTCACGGTGCCGTGCTCGGCCGTTCGCAGCACACGGATTCCGCGGTCGCGCCATCGTTGCACATACTCCGGCGGTGCCACGGGCGCGGCCGGGTCGGCGTCGTCGAGGATGATCAACTCCGGCCGCGCGGTTTCGACGAGCGCAGCGCCAACGGGTTCGCCCCGGGTCGGCGCCCCCGCGACGATGATATCCGCCCGCAGCTCGGGTTCGCGCTCGGCCAGCGCCCGCTGGCCCAGGGGGCCGAGGTCTCCCAGGAGCAACACGCGCGTGTGGTCCAGCTCGCCGGCCAGCACCAGGCAGTTGTCATCCGCGAGGCTGAAGGTGTTGGTGGCCGGCGGGTGGAGCACCCGCCAGCCGTGCCAGTTGGTGCCGGCGACGAGCCGGCGGGCGGTGCCCGCAGACGTGAAGCGTGCAGCCAGCTCGCGATAGGCTGGCGAACGGAACGGCGTGGCGCCGAGCCCCACCTCTCGCACCCGGAACGCCTCGTCCAGGATCCGCCAACCGCCCACGTGCCGGATGTCGCCGTGGGTGAACGCGACGCGGCGGAGTTGATTGATTCCGCGCGCTTGCAGGAAGGGCTTGGTGGTGAACCCGGCGTCCGTTTCGTCGCCGCAGTCCACGAGCAGGTCGGCCTGATGGCCGGCGGGGTCCACCCAGACGACACCGCCCCGGCGAGTCTCGAGCACTGTCAGCGTGGCTGCACTCCGCTGCCGCCCGCTTTCGGCCAACCACGCCAGGCCCAGGATGCCGATCACACCCAGACTGCCCCAGCGCCATGCCGGCCGGGTGAACCAGCGGCCGCTGCTCCACACGAGCAGCGCGTACCAGAACAGAAGCCTGGCCGCGCCCGGACTGGCGCTGTGGAACCAGGCACCCGGCATCCCCGCCGCCCACTCGCACACCCCCACCGCGCCAGCCATCCAGAACCACGCGCTGTGATTGAACGCCTCCGCCAGTCCCGGCCACCAGGCGCCGGCGGCGAGCGCTCCCAGATTGCACATCAGGGCGAGGCTGCTGAGCGGCACCACCAGCATGTTCACCAGCAGACTCACCGGCGTGACGAGGTGGAAATAGTGGGCCACCAACGGCAGGGAGCCGACCCAGGCGGCGAGCGCTACCCCGAGGTTGAGGGTGGCCCAGCGCACGGGCGGTTCCAGCCAGCGCCGCCAGCGGGGCAGCAGTTCCTCCGGCAGCAGCGGGTCGCGCCGGAGGAGACGGTCCCGCAGCCGTTCCAGCGGCGGCAACAGCAGGGCCATGCTCAACACCACGAAGAACGACAGTTGAAAACTTGCCTGGAAGACCTGGCGGGGATCCCACACCAGAATCACGGTGGCCGAGGCGATCAGGGAGTTGAGGAGATCCGAGGGACGCCGCAACGCCCAGCCCAGGACCACAATCGTCATCATGATCGTGGCCCGGATCGCCGAAGCCTGCCAACCCGTGGCCATTGTGTAGAACCAGATCAGCGGAATCACCACCACCCCGCAGGCGGCGCGAGGCACCTGCAGCACCCGCAACAGCGCCACGAGCATCCCCGCGATCAGTGCGATGTGGAGCCCGCTGATTGCGAAGATGTGCATCGTCCCGGTCCGCATGAACGGCTCCGCCACCTCATCCGTCAGCGCCGTGCGCCAGCCGAGCGTCATGGCCCAGAGCAGGCGCAGCGGCTCGTCTTCAACCGGCAAGCCTTGCGCCAAGGTTCGCCGTGCCCAGCGCAGGAAGCGGGTGGTCAAGGGCGGCGGACCGACGTTCGGATCCAGGACCCGCCAGTCGCCGGGCCCCCGGACGCGAAGTTGATGGTGGATTCCCTGCCAAAACAGGTACGCGCGATAGTCAAAGAGCCCGGGTGCACGCGGCCCGTCAGGCGGAGCTAAAACCCCTTCGACCTCCACCCGACGCCGAGCGTGAAACGTTGGCGGCAGTTCCCCACGGGTGCTGATGACGACCCGCCCGCGGGCCGTGCGGACGCCGCCGTCCATCAGCAATTCCTCGACCGCGACTATCGCCAGGGTGCGTGGCTCACGTTTCGGTTCGCTACCGGGTTCGCGCAGGGACGGGTCGTCCACCAAGGTACCCCGCACGCTGACGATCCGGGCCGTCTCGCCCGCTACGCGACGCAGATCATGCGGCGAGAGCAGGGCGGTGCGCATCGTTAGGGAAGTGACGCCGGCGGCCATGGCCAGTGGCCAGAGCAGGGCGGCACACCAACGGGGCCGGGCCAGAGCCAGCACCAGCAGTCCGGTGCTTACGGTGAAGCACACCGCGAGCGGGACGGTCCACGCCGCGGCGATCACCACGCCCAGGGTGTACGCGAGGGCGACGGGCAGGAGCGGTTGCTTCATGGGCGGCGCGCGGGGTTGGTCGCGGCTACGCCCGGAAAGCAACCGATTCAGGCCAGTTCCGGCAAGCCTTTCGTCGGTCGCATGGCGGTCCGACGGCGGGCGGTCCACCAAAGGGCGAGAAGGACCAACGCGGCACCGGCGGTGTCCCAGCCCACATCCTTGAGGCTGCCGGTGCGGTCCGGCGTCAGGGCTTGATGCCACTCGTCGCTGGCGGCGTAAGCCACGCAGCCCAGCCACGTCCAGACGGCGTGGCGAGGATCCCACGTGCGGGTCGCTTGCCCCGCCGACTGGCGCAGCGCGTGATAGATGAGGCCGGCGAGGATGCCGTATTCGGTCAGGTGAGCGAGTTTGCGGACGGCAAACTGCACGAGGTTCAGCGTGAGTTCGTCCATCCCGGGGAACAGCCACAGCAGCAGCGGGCGCAGGAAGTGTCCGGTGCTTTCGAAGGAGAAGAGGCTGGTGGAAGCAAGGAAGATCAAGGCCATCCACACCACGGCCGGGAGCCAACACCGGGCCCTGCGAACGAGGCCATTCATCCCGCGGGCGGTGCTAGAGTCGGTGGTCCAGCGCACGCTCGAAATCGCACGTGGGCGGTTCGCCGACGCGATTGAGCTGGTACGAGCCACCGGCAGGACAGCGGGGCGGTTCGGCGCGCTGCATCAGCGGAAGGATCTGCCGCCACTCGACCGCGACGTTGGTGGGCATCCGCGTTTGCGCGGCCCACCGGCGCTTGGCGGCGTCAATTTGTTCGAGCTGGGCGAAACAGATGCCGCGGACCACCTGCCGCCGCTGGGCCTTGAAGTTTGGCCAGGCGAGCTTGTACAGCAGCAACGCGATCGCCACCAGGAAGATGACCTCGAGCAGCGTGATGCCCCGCTGACTGGAACGTCGGATGCGCATGGGGTCTCCGGCCGGGTCGGTTCAGGCCTCGTCTTCGGCCCCGGCGGGCTCACCTTTATCGTTGCTGCGGGCCAGGATGGCCTCGACGTACACCAAATTCGTCTCCCCGGCCCGTTGCACCAGCTTGAGGAGGTTGTCCATGCTCGACACCTCCTCCAACTGCTCCCGCACGAACCAACCGAGAAAGTTCTGGGCGATGTGGTCCCCTTCCTTCACGGCCAAGTCCATGAGCGCGTTGATCTGCTTCGTCACCGTCTGTTCCCAGGTCAGGGATAACTTCACCGCCTCGGCCACGCTCGCGAACGTGGGCTTGGGCGCGGGAATGGCCGGAATCTTTACTTCGCCGCCCGCCTCGACGAGGTATTTGACGAACCGCATCGCGTGATCGCGCTCCTCGTCGGCCTGGCGGAAGAAGCGGGCTGCCAGTTCGTTGAGACCTTCGCCAGCGAAATGGGACGCGATGGCCACGTACTGCAGGGAGGCGCCGAACTCATTGCCGATCTGCTCGTTGAGCGCGGCGTTCATTTTTTTGCTAATCAGCATGGGAACCTTTCCGCTGGAACTTCCTTCGCGGCGAACTCTAGGCGCTTCGCGGTCCAACACAAGCGCCGACCCATCCGATGCCCCTCAGCCTCGCGCGGGAGTGGCGACTCCCCGCGCGCCGCGGAGCCGACGGGCTTCACGGCTGGCGGGAGGGCCGCTCGAGTTCCTCGAGCAGTCGGCGGGCGACCGGCTGTTCGGGGCGTGCAGCGGCGAGTTGTTCCAACAGGGAGCGGGCGGCCGCGGGGTCGGTGGCGGCCAGTTGCATCGCGTGAGTCAGCGCTCGGGCGTAGCCGGTGGTGAAATCCGCGCTCCGGCGGGCGCTGGCCAGAAAAAACTCCCGCGCTGCCGCGGGTTGGCCGCGATCTTCCTCCGCCAGCCCCCGGAGATAATCGTTGCGGGCGGCGATGAAGTTGCGCAGGCGCGCACGAAACTCCGCGGCGTCCGGTGCATCCGCGACCAGTTCCTCCGATTCGCGGGCCGCCACGCTCAACAGCTCGAAGAGGTTGGCCGGGCCCGGAGCCCGCGGCCCCGCCTGACCGCGCGGAGCCCAGAAAGTGACCAAGGGCCGGTCGTCAGTGTTCAGCGGGCCTTGCCCGGCGAAGTCCCGCAAGGCTCGCGGGCCGGCGAGAAACCCGCCGAGCAGTTGGATGGTGTCGTTCAGCGCCAGCGGTTGCAGGGCGACACGGAGGCGCGCGGAAATCACCTGGTCTTCCACCAAGGACGGCGAATAACGCCAGGCCATCCGGTAGCCGATCAACCCCACGACCGGGGTGTCAAGGTTCGGCCGCAACAGCCAGGCGCGCGTCTCGGGGAAGACGGCGAGGAACGTGCGCACAATCAGGCGGAGCGTGTCCCGGTCCAGTTGGTACAGGGGCAACCATTGGCAGACGATTCCGGCCGTCCCCAGCCGGTCGCGCAAGTTTTGGAAATGTTCGCGGGTGTAGAGATTGCCGGCGCCGTCCCGGGCGGGATGAAACAGGTCGGCTACGATGACATCGTACTCGGTCGAAGAGGCGCGGACGAAGCGGCGCGCATCCGCCAGGTGCAGCGTTAACCGATGGGACCAATCCCGCCGGTTGCTTTCCGCATCGAAGGCGCGCGACACCGCGGCGACTGCCGGGGAGATTTCCACGCCGTCCGCCCGCAAGTAATCGTGGTCCGCCATCGCTCCAAAACTGATCCCGGTGCCCACGCCCAGAAACAAGGCTCGCCGCGGTGCCCCCAAGAGCAACGGGAGGTGACTGTGGCGGCGTTCGGCGTTGGCCGAGGCCGTGCCGCCCATGGTGAAACGGTGGTTCACGCGCAAGGTGCGGTGGCCGTCCGGGGTCGCGACGACCACGGCGGTCTCGGCCGGGCCCGCCCGCAGGTCCTGCAATTGTTCGCCCGGCAGCAGGCGCAGCAGCCGCCGGGAGTCCGCGCTGAAGACCGTCGCGAACAGAGCGGCCGCACCGCCCACCGCCAAGGGGCGCCGCGCCGCGCGCCACCCGCTGGTGGGGGCGCCGCGAAACCCCGCGAGCAACAAGGCGAGATAGCCGGCAATGAGGAGCGCGAACGCCCCGCGCCCGCCGACGCTTGGGAACAGCCACACGCCAAAGATCAGCGGGGCAAGCGTGCCGCCGAGGGTGTTCCAGGCCACGACCCGGCCCACGCGCCCATCGCCCCGGCGTTGCCACTCGGCGAGCGCGGCGAACATCGCGCCCATGAGCAAGGTCGGCGGCAGCAACACGGTTGCCGCCGCCACCGCCTCGGCCAGCATGGCCCCGGTCGCGCCGTCGCCGAACAGCCGCCGCCCGGCCGCCCGCAGCTCGGGCGCGAGGTTCAACATGGCCGCGCCGACCGCGACACTGCCTGCGAGACCGGCCAGCAGCGAGCGGAGCCGGTCGTGCGTGCCGGCTCGCGGCCACCAGCGCCGTTCTCCCCAGGCCCCGACGGCAGTGCCCGCAAGATACACGGACAACACCACCGCGAAGGTGAACACCGTGTTATCGAAAACTTCCGTTAGTAGGCGGACGGTCAGAATTTCGTAGCCGATGCCCAGCAGTCCCGTGCCTGCCAGCAGGATGACTCCGGGGCCGGCGCCCCCGGCGGCAGGTGCGGCAAGGCGGCCCGGTGTCGGCGTCGCGGTCGACGTGTCGGCGCGGCGCGCGAGGGCGAAGGCAGTCAGCCCGCATCCCAGGCTGGCTGCGGCCAGCGACCAGAGGGTTTGGCGAAAACCCAGCCACGGGATTAACCACAGCGCTCCCGCCAGGGTACCCGCGACGGCGCCGGCCGTGTTCGCTGCGTACAGGCTGCCGACGCGGACCCGGGTCGGGTCCAACCTGCCAGCCCACCGGACCATGGCCGGGAGCGTCGCTCCCATCGCGGCGGTGGCCGGCAACAACGCCAGCAACGGCCCGAGAAAGGCCACGCCCCAGTGGCGCCACGGTGAGGGCGTCAGGCCGATCGCCGGGCCGAGTTGTTCGTTGAGCCAGGGGATCAGCCACGCAGTTGCCACCGTCCACAGCGCGATGCCGGTTTCCAGCCCGCCGTACCAGCGCGCCGGATGGAGGGTCGCCGCCAACCGGCGATCCAGCAGGGCCGCGCCCACGGCCAAACCCGCAAAGAATGCCGCCACGACGGCGAGCACCGCGGGCAGTTCCTGCCCCAAGCCGCCGGTCAACTGCCGCGTCCAGACGAGCTGACAGCCCAGGCCGCTGGCGCCCGAAATCATCAAAAGCACCGGCAGCAAGCTGGATTCCGGCGTGCGGGGAAGCATGGGGGACCTGGCCACCGGGACCGAGGCTACCGGGGCGCGATGCGACCGGCAAGTAACGCTCCCGCTCGTCGCGCTGCCCGCGAGCGGGTATCCTTACAGCATGAACAGTGTCCTGCTCGAAACGGGCATCATCCTGCTGCTGCTCTTGGGCAATGGCGTGTTTGCGATGACGGAGCTGGCGGTGGTTTCCGCGCGCAAGTCGCGGTTAAAGGCGATGGCGGCGATGGGGGATGCGCGCGCGGCGGCGGCGCTGGCGCTGGCGGAGGCCCCGAACCAGTTTCTTTCGACCGTTCAGGTGGGCATCACCAGCGTGGGCATCCTGGCGGGCGCATTCGGCGGCGCCACCCTGGCGGGCGAGATTGGTCGGGGGCTCATGGCGATCGGAGTGCCCGCCGCCTACGCGCAAGCGGCCGGCGTGGGGCTGGTGGTGGTGGCCATCACGTTCTGCTCGCTGATCCTGGGCGAACTGGTGCCCAAGCGGGTGGCGTTGAGCAATCCCGAGGGGATCGCCCGCGTGATGGCGGGGCCGATGGCGCGCCTGGCGGGTTGGGCGTCGCCGGCTGTCAAACTGCTCAGCCTCGCCACCGAACTTGTGTTGCGTTTGCTGCGGCTCCAACCGCGCCCGGCCAGCCCGGTCACCGAGGAGGAAGTGCGGGCGCTGATCCGGGAAGGGCGCGAGGCGGGCGTGTTTCAGCAGACCGAGGCGCGCATGGTCGAGGGCGTGCTGGCCCTGGACCGGTTGCCGGTCCGCGAAATCATGACCCCGCGCGCGAAGATCATTTGGATCAGCATGGACGAGTCGCACGACGCGCTCTGGCACAAGATTGTGGTCAGCGGCCACAGCACGTTCCCGGTCTATCAGGGTCAGCGCGACAATGTCGTGGGGTTGATTTCCGTGAAGGCGATCTACGCGAATCTCGCCGCCGGTTTGCCCGTTAAGGTCAAAGACCTCGTGACCAAGCCCCTGATCGTCCCTTCTTCGCTGGCGGCGATTTCGCTGTTGGACACGTTCAAGCGCTCCGGCCAGTTCCATGCCCTCGTGGCCGATGAATTCGGCGGCATTGTCGGGCTGGTCTCGCTGCACGACGTGATGGAAGCGGTCATCGGCGATTTTCCCTCGCAAGACGCGCGGCTCAAGCCGACCGCAAAACGGCGCGACGACGGCTCCTGGCTGGTGGACGCGATGATCGAGATCGAAGACTTCCAGGCCCTGCTGCCGCAATTTGTTTTCCCGCCGGCGGGGGCGCGGAGCTACCACACGTTCGGCGGGTACGTGTTCGAGCGGCTCGGCCGCGTGCCCGCCGAGGGTGACGCGTTCGAGGCCAACGGCTACCGGGTCGAAATCATCGATATGGATCGGAACCGGGTGGACAAGGTCCTGCTGATCCTGCTGGACCGACTCCCGCCGCAGGCACCGGATTCGCCGTGAACGGACGGTGCTTCGCGCACGCCGGCACCGTTGCGTGGGACTGCGACGGGCGGACGGACGAACGCTTCCGCTGCGCCGCAGGGTTCACTGCGCGGCGGTGGATTCGGCGCGGCCAATCTGGTCCCACGTCGGCGCCCGCCAGACCCGCAGCCGGCCGTCCCGATTGCTGGCGGCCAAAAGCGAGCCATCGGCGGAAAAAGCGGCCGTCGCGAAGCCCGAACCTTCGGCTGACAGCGTCAGCAATTCCTGATGGCCGGCAAGGTCCCAGAGTTTGATGGCCTCCGCGCCGTCACTGCCGAGGGCCAGGCGCCGACCGTCGGGGGAGAAGGTGGCCGACACCAGCGCCTGCAATACGCCGGAATACGTGGCCACGGGCGCGGCGGACGGGATCTCCCACAACCCGCCGACGCCGAAACGGCTGACTGCGGCCAGCAGGGTGCCGTCCGCCGAGAGCGTCGCGGCGGTAATCTGTTTGAGGTCGAGCCGCAGGTCGGTGGCGCGGCCCGTCGGCAAATGGAGGAGCTGACCGGTGCCGTCGTCATTGAGCGCCGCGAGCCACTCGCCGTTGACCGCCACGGTGCGGACCGCGAGCAACCGCGGTGACGCGGCAAGCCGCCACGTCCGCAGACGCTGGCCGGTATTGCAATCCCACTCCTGGAACTCGGGTTGCGGCCAGCGGCGCGCGATCAACCGATCGGACCCGGGCAGAAAGGCGACCGGCGTCAACGGTCCTTCCGCCACCCGGAATTCCCGCGCGGCGGTCTGCTGAGCCACCGACCAGACGCGAATCGCGCCGCCGGCGATGCTGCCCACCAGAAATCGTCCCGACCCCGAGAAACGGGGGAAGAACAGATTGGTCAATCCGTGGCCCAGCGGCGTGAACTGCCGAAGTCCCTCGCCGGTCCAGCGGCCCACCGTGCCGTCGCGTTCCAGTGTGAGCAGTTGTGGGCGGTCGCCCTCGAAGCTCCATGCAGCGAACTCTCCCGGCACAAGCTGGCTCGCTGGGCTGGCGAGCGGGCGGTCGGGCTCCCAGATCAACACTGTGCCATCCTTCGCACCGCTGGCCAGGCGGCGTCCGTCCCGCAGCCAGGCCAGGCTCCAGACCTCGAGTTGATGTCCGCGGAGAATCCGCTTCGGGTGAACGACCTGCGTCAGGCCGTGAACCGCCTCGCTCGCCGACCGTTCCGACAGGTTGGCGAGGTCCCACAACCCGATCGTTTGATCGGCGCTCGCGGAGGCGAGCGTCGTGCCGTCGGCGGAGAATGCCAGCGCCCCCACCCAGGTCCGATGACCCTCCAGTCGTGCCAACTCCTGCCCGGACGAAACATCCCAGAGCCGGATCGTGGACTCGGTGAAACCCGCGCCGGTCGCCAGGCGGCTTCCGTCGGGTGCGAACGCCACGGAGGTCAACTGCTCTTGCGCAGCCTCGGCGCTCCACAATTCCGCGCCGGTGGTCAGGTCCGCCACGGCGATCCGGCCGCCGTTCCGGCTGTAGGCCAGCCAGCGCAGATCGGCAGACAGGGCTGCCACCCGGCCCTCACCGCGGGCCAGCGGGATGCGGGCGAGTTCGGCTGTGTCGCCTTCGGGGACGCGATGGCTCGCAACCCGTCCGTCCGCCGTCAGTGTCACCAGGTGGCGGCCATCCGGGGAAAAGCTCAGCGCCAGACACGGAGCGGGCAGACGAATCTCGGCGACGTCCGGCTGTGGGTCGGCCTGCCAAACGCGCAACCGCCAGGGGGAGCGGAACGATTCGTCGCGCGGGCGCTCCGTGAAGGCGAACGCGGCTCCGGCGGGCGCCGCCGCCACCAAGGTCCGGCCCACGGCGGTGGGCCGGGTGAACACGGCTTGACGCTGGCGCCAGTCCCAGATGGAAATGCCACCGTCCGCTTCCGCCTCCGCGAGGAACCGGCCGTCGGCAGAGGCGGTGAG
>CAYNCT010000051.1:0-8255 GCA_964396005.1 uncultured Verrucomicrobiota bacterium
TACCTGGCGGCGCGTTACCAACCCGTGGAAGGGGTGCCGAATTTGTATCGGCGCCAATGAGGCGTGTACCGCGCGGGACAACCAAGCCGGCAACCGCACCACCAACACCGCAGGTGCCGGTCCGGTTCGCGTGGTTAAGCGTGACGCGCAGGCGGGGCGTGGCGTTTCCGGCACTCCGCCGACCGCGGCGCGGCCGGGTGCAAACCGCGGTAGGGCCGGGCTGCGTCCCGGCCGGATGGCGGCGCCGACGCAGCGGCGCCCTACCGAGGTTGCGGCTCGGTTAGGGTGCTCGACGGTGCCAACGACGTTTTTGCCCGAGGGCGCGCAAAATCGCACGCGAAGGCGCGTGCGCTCCTCCGGCAAAGCGGTTTCGCCTCAAAACGCCAGTTGGATGCCGGCGTAGAAGTTGCGCCCGTAGGCCGGGTCAATGCCATCGCCCCGGATGCGGGCGTAGTAATCCTCGTCGAAGAGGTTGTTGATGCCGGCCAGCACGCTGACGGTGTCGCGGTACACCTTGGCCTCGAGCGTCAGGTCCCAGGTGGTGTAGGCCGGGATCAAGCGGCTGGGGTTCTCGTCGTCGGTGGCGAAGTGATCGGCCAGGAAAGTGCCCAGCAGGGCGAGCTTGAGGCGGTCCTGCCAGCGGTAGATCAGGCCGGCGCGCACCAGGTACTCCGGCGCGTACTGGGGCCGCTTGCCGTCAAGGGTGCCGCCGTGGATTTGGGCCTCGAGCAACGAGAAGTTGCCGTGCAGCGCCAGCCGGTGCGCGCGCTCGGGGTCAACCTCGCCATTGAGCGCCTGGGCAAAGCCGGTCAGCTCGAGCTCGACGGCGGTGTCCCAGCCGTAGTTGAGGCTGCGCCCGACCGAGCGGAGCAGCGTCTGCCCGCCCTGCGTGACGGTGCCGCCGTATTTGTCATCCAGGTCAACGAGGAAGAGGCTGGTGTCCCAGGTCAACCAGTCGGTCGGCCGGCCGCGGTAGCCCAGTTCGTAGGACCACGCGGTCGTGGGGCGGACATCACCGGCGACCACCGCGCCGCTGGACGGGATGATGGATTCGGTGAACACCGTGGGGCGATAGGATTGCGCGACGCTGGCGTAAAGTTCCGAGCGCTGGGGCAGGGCGTACTCGAGGGTCAGCCCGACCAGCGGCTCGACCTCGAGCGAGTCCTTGTTCGAGACGGTTTCGCCACCCGCCGTCGGCCGTTTGACGGTGATGTCTTGGGCGATGGTTTCCAGGCGTACGCCCGGGGTGAGCGCGAAGCGCCCGAGTTGAAACCGGTTTTCGGCGAAGGCCGCGCCGTAATAGACGTCGCGCTGAGAGGCGCTCAATAGCACGCCGGTCTCGGCCTCGGGTCGGTTGCCGCGGGCATCGGAGCGCGGCGAGTCACCGCGGTAGAAATGGATGCCGGCGGTCAGGGTTTGGTCCTCGTCGTCGAGCAGGTAATCGTGCCGCAGGCGGGCGTCGGTGCCGAAGGTGTAGAACTCCTGACGCTCGATGCTGTTGGAGTCCGCCTGCGGGCCGCTGGGAAACCGGCCAAAGCCGCCGCCGCGCTGGCGTTTGCTGAAGCGGTCGTAGTAGCCGCCCCAAAACTTCACCTCCGCGCTGGTGCGGTCGTTGAAGTCGTGCGTCATGCTCAGCGAAGGCACGTAGCGTTGCAGCCGGAAGCGGTCGTACAACCGGGTGGCCTGGGTGCGGTCGTCGTCGTAGTTGGCGAGGCCGGGGCCGCGTTCGAGTGTCAGGCCACCGGGTTCGCCGTGTTGCTCGGCGTAGCCGTCGAAGGCCAGCGTCCAGCGGGTGGGTTTGAGGGCGCCCCAGACCAGCTTGAAGTGGCCGCCATCGAGCACGTAATCGCTGTTGGCGGAGCGGAAGCCCTCGCTTTGGCGGTGGTTGAAGTAGGCCAGGTAGCCCAGGTTGCCCGTCGTGCCGTCCACCGCGTTGTAGGTCGCGTAAAGCCCGTCGCTCCCGAACACGTGGCGGGTGCGCGCGCTGAAGGGGCGGTCCAAGCGCGGCCAGTAAGTGCGGAAGTTGAGCGCGCCGGCCGGTTGGGGGCCGTACAGCAGCGCCGCGCCGCCACGCACGAACTCGAGCCGGTCCACCACTTCCAGCGGCGGCGTGTAATAGGCCTCCGGGTAGCCGATCGGGTCGGCGTGGATCGGGATGCCGTCCTGCAACACCTGGAGGAACTGCGCGCGGTGCGGTTCGCCAATGCCGCGGTAGCCCAGGCTGACCAGCGGCGTGGTTTCCTCGCTGTACAACAACCCGGGCGTCTGCGTGAGCGCCTGCCGGTAGTTGTTGGCATGGACCTGGGGCAGGGTGTCCAGGTCAATGAGCGTGGCCTTCTTGCCCGAGAAAATCTCCGTGCCCTGCACCGGCGGGAAGAACGGTTCCTGGGCGACACCCTCGCTCTCGGCCTCGCCGTACACGATTACGGTGGGCATTCGCTCGGGGACTTGCTCGGCGGGAACCGCGGGCGACGCCGGAGATTCCGCCGCGCCGGCCGAGTTGAGGGCCAAGGCGACCGCGCCGAGCCAGCCAAGTTTTTGTGAACGACCGGTAATGCACAGAGAACTCAAGGAGTGTGAACTGAGGTTCGGGTTCATGGGATGGGTGCTGCCGTTACTGTTTTGACTGGAGGGAATGGTTGTCGGTGTGAGACTTACTGGTTACGCAGACGGAAGAAGGCGGCTGCGGCCTCCGAGGCCAGCTCCAACACGGCCCGGTCTTCGTGCAGCTCGGGTGTTCCCGGCCAGTCCTGCCAGCTTCCGGCGCCAAGCGCGGGGGTCCATTGCAGCACGAAAACGCGGTTGGTAATGGGCCAGCTCAAGCGCAGCTTGCCGTTCTCGGTCTGCTTCAACACCAGCGTGGGTGGCGCCGGGGGCTGGGAGGGAAGGGACCACGCCAGGATACTCCCCAGAAAGTTGGCGCCCCCCAGTTCCGTGGTGAACACGATTCGATGATTCAGCACAGTAAGGAAAAAGTCCGGCTTGGCGCCCGTCTCGGCGGTGAGTTCGGCCAGAACTTCCACCGTGGTCCCCTGGCGCAAAACGCCAAAGACCCCGTAGCCGGACAAGCCGCCGGCCTCGGTGACGAAGTAGAAGTCGTCCCCCACGCGGGCCAGTCCGCGGGGTTTTTGGCCTGTCGGGGCGCCGTCGAAGACATGCACGCGCGAAAGGGTGCCGGTGCTCAGATCGAAGTAAGCGATGGTGCCCCCGCCCTTGCCACTGTTCAGACTTAGGTCGCCGCCTTCTTCCATCACCATCCACAAGCGGTCCCCGTGCAGGGTCAGGCCGCGCGGTTTGGTGCCGTGCGCGGCGGCCTGGAAGACCGCCAGGCGGGTGAGTTCGCCCGTGGCGGTGTGCAGTCGCAGCAGGGTACCGGCGCCCTTGCCCGCGAGCTGGCTCGCGTCTCCGCCTTCACGGGCCGTCACATAGAGAGTGGTGCCGTCCGGGCCGACCGCGAACGATTCCGCCTTGATTCCGGTTTCAAAGCTCAGGTTCACCATGTTGGTCAATACGCCGGTGGACGGATCGAACCGGTCGAGTGAGCCGCTGCCGGTGCCGCCCTTCTCGGTGGCCAACCAGAGGAAGCCGCCGGCAGGCACCAGACCGGACTTGGGCTTGAGGTCCGCGTTGTAGGCAGCCACTTCGGTGAACTGGCCGGTGGCCGGGTCAAAACGACCGATCCAACCGAAACCGGTCTGGGTCGAGCCCTTTTCACCCTGGAGGTAGAAAACCTCGCCCACTTGCACCAGCGGGCCCTTGGGCTTGGCTTCCACCGTAAAGCTGTGAATCGGGGTCAATGTGCCGGCCACGGGATCGAATCGGCCGATGTACCCGGAGCCGTGGTCGCCGCCCTTTTCGGCGGTGAAGTACCACTGGCCGTTCCACTCGCGGAAGCCGCCTTTGAGTTTGGTTTCTTGGGTGAAACTGTAGAGGCGCTCGAGTTCGGCGGCCTGTAGCGACAGCGCCAGCGCGCCGGCGAGCAGGTGACGGAGTTGTGTGTTCATATTGAGTGTGTGGGCTTGCTGTTCAAATCGGTGGGATGTGTCCATGCGACGCCCGGTTCATGCCTCGACCAGTTCGCGCGGACGTGCGGGCTTCGGCGGGTGGGGCGTGGCGCCGGTGGCGCCGGTGGCGGTTGAGCCCGCGGCGCGAGCCCACTCAGCGCCCGGGGCCGCCGCGCGGGCGCGGGCGTTGGCCCGGCGGATGAGCAGCGGCTTGAGCCACAGGTACAGGCCCGAGCCGGTCAGGAACAGCAGGAGGCTGGCGGCCACGGTCATCACGGCCTTGCCAAGCTCGCCGCCGACTTGGCCGGTGTGCAGATCCAGGAAGAACTTGCCCCAGTCGAAGGACCGGGCGGGCTGACCGGTCCCGTTCGCCGGACCGAGTTTTTCGTAGCGGTCCTTGGTGACCGCGAGGCCGGTGGCCGTGTTGACCACCACCTCCCGGCCGTCGCGGCTCTTGATCTTCCAGACCAGCGTGCCGGCTTCCTGCTTGAGCTCGATGCGCTCCAGCGGCACCTCGCCCAGTTCACTGCGGGCCAACGCCAGGGCGGTTTCCGGGCCGAGGCCGGCGGCCGCCCAGCCGGTCGTGGTGGTGAAGCGGCCGGCCTGCGCCTCGGCACCGGCGGGCTCACGATGGTTGGCCCGGGTCGTTTCCGCTTTGGGTGTCGGCGGCGGCTCCAGCCCCAAGGCGCGGAGGATCGGCTTTTTGTAGTTGAGCACGATGCCGGTCAGGCCGAAGACCAGCAGAAACAGCGCGGCGATGACGCCGCCCCAGAGATGCCAGCGGCGCAGGAGTGCCGGGAGCCGGTGCTTTGGACGCGGGACGGCGGACGGAGGCACGGGAGTGTTCATGGCGCAAGACGAGCGCGGGACGTTGGCGGTCAGTCGTTGTCCGGAGTTTCGCCCTTGGACTCCTTGTCCTGGGCTTTGGAGCGCAGCGTGACCACATGCCCGTCGCCCATCACCTTGTTGAAGACCTGGGCGTGCCACTTGACCGGACCCAGTTCGCCCTTGGCGACCTTTTCGGCGACCTTCAGCGGCTCGTCGGATTCCCACGGTTTGAAGAGGTCGCGCGCGATGTCGAGCGTAACCGCGTGACTGAAGCGGTTCTTGTGAAGGTCCTCGATCTTGCGTCCCAGGTCGAACCCTTCGACCTGAAAACTGGTGCCGCGCCGGTCGAAAACCGGGATGCGATTGGTGAAATCACCCGAGTCGGACGCGCAGCGAAAGACCCGCGAGCCGCGTGCGCCCGGCAGGCTGGCCAGCGCCGCGGCGTCCGGTCCGCCCACGTACGGCGCGAGCAGGGTGTGAATGCCGTTGGTGGGGGTCTGGAGCTGCTTGCCCTTGAGCGGGTCGTCCGGCTTGAGGGCGGTCTTTTTGACCTCGTACTTGATGGGCAGGGAATCGCCGTGGTCGTCCGCATACAGGGCCACCGCGAGATAAATCTGCCGGAGGTTCGAGACACAGGCGATGCGCCGGCCCTTCTCCTTGGCGCTGGCGAGAGTGGGCAACAGGAGACCGGCGAGGATCGCGAGGATCGCGATCACCACCAGTAGTTCGATCAAGGTGAAGCCCCGCGGGATCGGGCGGGCGGCGATTGGTCGGGCCGGGCGCGTTTGCATGGGACCAGCCTGACAAAACCGGCCCGCGGCCCGCTAACGGTGGGTTGCGAAAAATTGTCGGCGAATTGCGGTCCCGCTGCCGCCTCGCGGGGCGGGATCAGTGCGGGCCGGTTGCCGGCGCCGGCGCCGGGGCTCCCGTGAGCACGGCGATCACTTCGGCCGCCGTGAAATCTTCACCACCGGGCTTGAGGAAATGGGTCAGTTCCCGCACGTCTTCGCCGGCGGGAATGAGCGCGCGCTCAAGCTCGCGCCCGTACTGAACCTGGGCCAGCCCCAACCCGGCCAGCAGGCCGTTGCAGATGCAGGGCTGCCGCGCGGCCAGCCCCGGGGCTCCGCCTTTGAGGACATAGTGATGCAGCGGCTCGCCGGGACAACGGTAGCCCACGCTGCCGTCCGCTCTTCGGTACACTTCGCGGAACCAGCCCACGTCGCAGACCCGGGCGCGTTGGGCCAGGACTTCCGGGTCGGCGGCAGTGTCCTCCAGGCGCAGGACTCGAAGCGGGCGGCCATCCGGCAGGGAACAAATCTGCGTGAACAGGTTGGCGGGATCCTGGCGCACCAGCGTCAACACCTGGCGCTTGAGTTCAGGATTGAGGGCGGATTCGGCGCAAAAGGTGAACGGCGTGTTGACCTGGAGGCCGGCGGCGCCGGCGGCGCGAGCCCGGGAGAAGTTCGCGGCCGTCGCGGCTGCGCCGCCCATCCAGAACGGCCGACCCAATGCCCGGAGTTGCGCGAGTTCCTCCGGCTCGCGCCACCCGGCGTCGTCCACCGCCACCACGTAACCGCCGTTAAAGCCCTCCAGGCGCGCCACGCTCGCGGCTTCGGCCGTTGACTGACAAATCGCGATCAGCGCCGGAGCGCGCAAGGCGACCGGCCGGGCGGGGCCGAGCGCGCGAGGGTCGAACCCGCACGTCAGCGAATCGGTGCCGGGGCCGGCCGCCTCGAGCGCGGCGGCCTCGCCCGCGAGCAGGCGGCGCAGGGCGTGCAGGGTCGCGGGCACGGCGCGGGCGTTGATCAGGAGGTGGTCCACGCCCGCGATCAAGGCGCCGTAGAGCGAGGGCAACAGGGCCAGCCGCGCCGAGTCGTGGTAGTGGATGCCCACCGCGCCGGCGTGCCCCTGCTTGGCGAGGAACACCTCGGCGAAGTTGGCAAGCACGGTCAACTCCAGCAGCGCCGGGCCGTCCTCGAGCGTGGGTTGTCCGACCAGTTCAAAGGCGGCTTGCTGGTCCTTGCCGCCCGGAATGTAGAAGCGCTCCCACACCCGCCGAAACGCGTCGGTGAACGGAAAGCTCTCCAGCACGGAACGCAGGTGACCATCAAAGTCGCCGAGTTGCAGCCGCCGGGCCAGGACCGCGGGCAACACGTCGCCCGTGATGACGCCCAGTTCACCGGCCGCGGCCACGGCGCGGGCCAGGGGCCAGGTGGCCAGCGCCAGGTTCGGACCGCCCTGGATCAATCGTGGATTCCACATCGCGGAAAGGTGTCGCAGTCCGGCGGGCGCGCCAGTTGGTCCGCGGCGCGCCGGCCTTCTTCGTTGCGCGGCCGGTGGCGGGTCTCGTAGCCTGCGCCTCCGCGCGACATGAAGGTTTACATTGACGGCAAATACTACGACGAAGGGAAGGCGAAGATTTCAGTCTTTGACCACGGGTTGCTGTACGGGGACGGCGTCTTCGAGGGTATCCGGGCTTACAACGGTCGGGTGTTCAAGCTCCGGGAGCACATTGACCGGCTGTACTGCTCGGCCAAGGCGATCCTGCTGACGATTCCGCTAACGCCGGAGGAGATGACCCGCGCGGTGGTCGCCACGTGCAAGAAGAACGGCATCCGCGACGGCTACATCCGGCTGGTGGTCACCCGCGGCATTGGCACGCTGGGGCTCAACCCCAACCGTTGCCAGCGGAGCAGCGTGATCGTGATCGCCGGGAAGATCCAATTGTACCCGCCGGAGCTGTATGAGAACGGGATGGAGATCGTGACCGTGCCCACCACGCGCAACCTGCACAGCGCGGTCAATCCCGCCATCAAGTCGCTCAACTACCTCAACAACATCCTCGCCAAGATCGAAGCGAACATCGCCGGGGTGGAGGAGGCCATCATGCTCAACGCCGAGGGCTACGTGGCGGAATGCACCGGCGACAATCTGTTCATCGTCAAGGCCGGCCAGTTGCACACCCCGCCGCTTTACGCCGGCGCGCTCTACGGCATCACCCGCGGCGTGGTGATGGAGCTCGCTGCGGCCGAGGGGGCGAAGGTGTCCGAGACCAATCTCACGCGCTACGACGTGTTCAACGCGGACGAGTGTTTCCTCACGGGCACCGGCGCCGAGATCATCCCCGTGGTGAAGGTGGACGGTCGCGTGGTGGGGACGGGCAAGCCGGGGCCGCTGACGCGCCGACTGGTGGCCCGGTACCACGAGTTGACCCAAAGCTCCGGCGAGCCGATCCGCTGAGGACCGCGGTCAGGCCTCGTGATACCGCTGGGCGATGGGGATCCGGCGGCCGACGCCGAAGGCCTTGCTCGTCACCTTGAGGCCGGGCGCTGCCTGTCGGCGCTTGTACTCGCTGGCATCAATCAATCGGACCACGCGGCGCACGGTCGCCGCCTCGAAGCCCGCGGCCACCAGCTCGTCCGC
>CAYNCT010000051.1:8265-21620 GCA_964396005.1 uncultured Verrucomicrobiota bacterium
CTCCGGCCCTCGACGACGTAGGCCTCGAGGATGGCATCCAGCACCTCGTACGGGGGCAGCGAATCCTGATCGGTCTGGTTGGGCCGGAGTTCGGCCGAGGGCGGCTTGGTCAGGCTGGCCGCGGGGATGATTTCCCGCTCGCGGTTAATCCAGCGGGCGAGCCGATAGACCATCGTCTTGGGCACGTCAGCGATCACCGCCAGGCCGCCGCACATGTCGCCGTAGAGGGTGCAGTAGCCCACGGCCAGCTCGCTCTTGTTGCCGGTGGTCAACAGCAGCGAGCCGAACTTGTTGGAGAGCGCCATCAGGATCACCCCGCGCAGGCGGGCCTGCAGGTTTTCCTCGGTTACATCCTCGGCGCGCCCCGCGAACACCGGCGCCAGCTCCCTGTGGACCGTGGTGAACGCTGTCTCGATGGAGATCACGTCGTAGCGGATGCCCAGATTGGCGGCGAGCGCGCGGGCATCCTCCAAACTGCCCGGCGAGGAAAACCGGGAGGGCAGCGAGACCCCGCGCACGTTGGCCGGGCCGAGTGCCGCGACCGCCAGCGCGGCCGTCACCGCCGAATCAATGCCGCCGCTGAGCCCCAGCAGGGCCGACTGGAAGCCGCACTTGTGCAGGTAGTCGCGCAGCCCCAGGACCAGCGCGCGGTAGAGCTTTTCCTCGTCCGGCATCTCGCCGACCGGCGGCAGCGTCGGGCTGGCTTCTCCGTCCACAACCACGAAGTCTTCCGCGAAGAAGGTGCCGCGCGCGAGGAGCCGGCCGGCCGCGTCGAACGCCAGACTGGCGCCGTCGAAGACCAGTTCGTCGTTGCCGCCAACCAGGTTGCAGTAGAACAGCGGACAGCGAGTCTTGGCTGCGAGACTGGCCAACATGGCGTGGCGCACGCGGTTCTTGCCCAAGTGCCACGGCGAGGCCGAAACATTGAAAAGGCACTCCGCGCCGGCGGCGACCAGCTCGACCGCCGGGTTGCGGCGATACCGGCGGTCGCGCCAGAAGTCCTCGTCATTCCACAAGTCCTCGCAAATGGTCAGGCCGATGCGGCGGCCGTTGAAGGGGACCGGCAGGTTCTCGGCGGCTGGCTCGAAGTAACGGTCTTCATCAAACACATCGTAGGTGGGCAGCAGGGTCTTGGCCCGCGTGGCCACAATCCGGCCGGCCTGCAGAAGGGCCACCGCGTTGGTGGTTTCGCGTCCGGGACGGACGGGATTTTCGCCCACGAAGCCGACCAGCAGACCCACCGGGCCGGTCGCGGCGGCGAGGCATTCCAGCGCGGCGAGGTTCTGCGCAATGAAACGCTTGCGCAGCAGCAGGTCGCGCGGCGGATAACCGGTGAGGGCCAGCTCCGGCGTGACGACCAACTCGACGCCCGCGGACACGCCGCGCTGGTAGGCGGCGAGAATCTTCGCCTCGTTGCCGGTGAGATCGCCGACGGTCGTGTTGAGTTGGGCCAGCGCAACACGCATGGCGGCCTACCAGACGTGCGACTTGGCGGCGAGCGTGTCGCGCAGGCTGCCCTGCGCCGTGGTCACCGCGGTGCCGGGCTTGAGCCCGTGGCGCTGGAAGAAGTCGGGCGCCGTCTCGAGCACAAACTGAATGTTGGCCGTCTTCGAGGCCACCGAGGTTTCGTCGCCCGCCCGCAGTTGGACGATCTCCTCGATCACCCCGTCGCCGTTGATGTAGGCGGCCGCGATCGGGAATTTCACGTTGCGCATGTAAAAGGCGCGTTGGTCCGGCCGCCGGAAAACGAACAGCATCGCCTCGTTGGTCCCGATTTGCTCGCGAAACATCAGCCCGGTGGCGACCTGTTGCAGCGTCAGGCAGACCTCGGCTTCCACCTCGGTCGCGCCGAGCCACAGGCGAACGGTCGGCAGGCGCGGCAGCGCGTGCGGCAGGTGGAGGGCCGGGGCGTTGGTCGGCGCCGCCGCCGACGCCTGGGGCGGGGATTCCTTGGGCTGACAGGCCGTCAATCCCAGGCCGCAAGCGATCAAAGCATTCCACAACCACGAACCGCGCATGGCCGAAGCATGGGTGCGGGGCGGGCGGAAGGCAATCCACCTGATGCGGCACGTTGCTGGCTTCACCGCGCACCGCCTGATTGGTGGCAGGCGCGGTGGGGGCGGCGGAGCCTTCCGGCGTGGTTCCCGGGCGGCAGGCCAGGGCGAATGCCGCGGTAGCGGGTGGTGGACCTTCAGGTCGCGCGGGTCACTGCGGCGCCGGTCCGCGCCGAGGTGCGCATCCAAGCCAGCACCTGCCGCGCGGCCGGCGCTGCGGAACTGAGCACGTTGTGGTCAGAGCCCCCGATCAGCCGCCAGCCGCGGTAACCGGGGCAATGACGGCGCAACCAGCGGTGGACCGGGGGCCACGGCACCACGGGGTCAAACAGTCCGGTGAGGTAATACACGGGCAGTTGCGTCGCCGCTGCGACCGGCCGTGGATCGGCGCCCTGAATCAGTCGCAGGCGATGGACAGCCGCCCGAAAATCGAGTTCCGTCCGGCGCGCGAGGAATTCTGCCAGCTCTGCGCCGCGGGCGGGAGACGTGCCTCGTCGCCACCGCGCGTACGCGGCGTGGCCGCGAAGTGCGCCCTTCAGGGATCGGGCGGAAGTGCGGTTGAGCAGCGCGGCGCTGAGTTTCACCAGACGCGGCAGGGGGTGGCGGACAAATCCGCCCGCGAGGATCAGGGCCTCCGCGGCGAACCGCCGGTCCGGCCGGCCCAAGAGCGTCCACGCGATCTGCGAGCCGAACGACTCGGCGAGCAGCCAGCCGGACGGCAAGCCCGCGTGCTTTAGCGCGAGATCAACGGCCGTCGCGTAATCCTCCAGCGACCATTCCAGGGTCCGCGGATACGTGAACTCGACGAACCGCGTGTCTACTGAAACCACGTCCCGGAAGCCGCCCACCAAGGTCCAGTCCCCATGAAGACCGGGCAGGTAGATAAAAGCCGGAGCGCCTTCTGGACCGTGGACGCGAAGGCGCAGGGCCTCGGTGGCCGGGCCGGGTTGGGGCGTCGGTTCGGGGTGGGCATTCATTTTTCGCGTTGTCGAGCCGCCGGTCGCGATCAGGCGTTGAACCCGCTGGCCGACTTTGGTCGCGGGTCCGCCGGGCGGTTCTGGGGTCCGCAGGTGCGGTTTCGGGCGCTGTTCACGAATTCGGCAAAATGCGCCGAGAAATCTGTTTGACAACCCGCCGGCTCAAACCTAGAAAGCCCCGACAATTCAACGGTTTAACAGTGGAAGGGTGAGCGGGTTGCTTGCCACAGAGCCTCAAAAATTTATGAAGACACTGATCACGTGTGCCAGTCTCGCAGCGGTCGGCATGACCGGTGCCCAAGCCCAGAGCAACCAGGACGCAGCGCCGGCCAAGCCGTTTCAGGTCTATGCCAGCGTCCGCGGGTTTTACGACGACAACTACACCACCGGTCCCGACAAGACCCCGGCGGGCTACCCGGCCGGTTACATGGAGAAGCGGGACAGTTGGGGATTTAGCGTCGCTCCGGGCGTGTCGCTGGACCTGCTGCGGGATCAGACTTCGATCCGGGTGGGTTACGACTTCGACTACCGCTACTACGAAGACCGTCCCGAAAACGAAGCGGACATGGCGCACAGCTTCAAGCTGAACCTCAACCATCGCTTCAACGAGCAGTTCAAACTGGAAGTGTTCGATTGGTTTGTGATCGGGCAGGAGCCGGAGTTGCTGAATCCGGCGGACGGGCAACAGACCCAGGTGCTGCGGGTCAGTGGCGACAACATTCGCAACTACGGCGGCCTCGGCCTGCTCACCAACTTTTCCGACCACTGGGGCTCGCGGGTGAACTACGCGAACACCTACTACGACTACGACCAGGAGGGCGACGGCAGCTACTCGGCCCTGATGGATCGCATGGAGCACCTGATTACGGTGGACCTGCGCTACCAGTACAATCCGACCACGCTCGCGTTGATCGGGTACCAGTACGGGCTGACGGAGCAGACCAGCGACGACAAGCTGGCGCTCGGCTCGTCCCTGGCGGCGGACACCCGCGATCGGAATTCGCATTACGGCTTCCTCGGGGTGGATCACGACTTCAGCGCCCAGTTTAGCACGCAGTTGCGGGGCGGTGTGCAGTACGCCGAGTATCCGAACGCTCCGGCGGGGAATGACGACGACCTCCTTTCGCCTTACTTCGATGGCCTGTTCCTGTACAATTACTCGAAAGATGGTCGCGCACAATTGGGCGTGAAGTACGGGCTGAACCAAACCGACGTGGCGGTGACCAGTGCGTCCGACACGCAGATTACGCAGGACGCGGAGTCGCTAACCCTGTACGCCGCTGTCGTGCATCGCCTGACGTCCCGGTTGTACGCCACCGCGCGCGCGCAGTGGATGATGGCCAACTTCCACGGGGGCACGATGGACGACGAGCAGGACAATTACTACGGTGCCGATGTTACCCTGACCTACGAGATCAACCGTTACCTGTCCGTCGAAGCCAGCTACGTGTGGGACAACCTGGACTCGGACATCGAAGTGCGCCGCTACTCCCGCAACCGGGTGTTCGCCGGCATCAAGGCGACCTTCTGACCGGTTGACAGTTACGAACTTGTGGGAGGCTGGAACCCGGTTTCTGGCCTCCTTCTTTTTTCTGCGCCATGGAATCGAACAAAGCCGCCGTCACAACCCCGCAAGCCGCGAGTCAGTACCATTTCCTGGACTATTGGCGGATCATCCGGATTCGGAAGACCGTCATTCTTGCCGTGTTCCTGTTGGTCGTGGTCACCACCACGGCGGTCACGTTCGTTCTCAAGCCGATCTATGCCTCGACCGTGCGCATGGCGGTCGAGAAGGACTACAAGGACATTACTCCTCTCGGGCAGCAGCAAATCCAGGCCGGCTTCGACCCGTACTTTATCGAAACCGAGTTCCAGAAGATCCAGTCCACCACGGTCCTGTACGACGTCTTGAGGAAGCTGAGCCCGGATAACGAAACCGACTCCGACAAGAATCTGTTGCGTCGCTGGGCCGAGCGTTACAATGAGGAGCAGTTGTCCCTGCAAGAGGCTTACCAGATCCTTCGCCGGAACCTGGACGTGCGGCAGTTCCGCAACACCGGGCTGATTGAGGTCCGCGTTTACAGCGAAGACAAACAGGAAGCCAAGGAGATCGCTGACGCCATCGCTCTGGTTTACCAGACCAACCGGGTGACGC
The DNA here is from genome assembly GCA_964396005.1 of uncultured Verrucomicrobiota bacterium. GTDB lineage: Bacteria > Verrucomicrobiota > Verrucomicrobiia > Limisphaerales > J093 > JADJWF01. The sequence goes on from CAYNCT010000051.1 coordinate 13,452, forward strand.
TGAAGAAGAAGCAAATCCAGAATGCCATCAAGGAATTGGAGCGGCAGTACGAAGACCAGACCAACAAGGTGGCGGGCCTGGCCGCCGATTTGGATAAGTTGCGGACGGAGCTGGGTATTCCCGATCCCGGGGCGGATTCGACGGCCAGTTATCAAGTGTCCGTTGAACGAGAGGCCGCCAGTGCCGCTGGCGGCCAGTTGGTCCTCGCGCGGACGGAACTAGTCTTTTACCAAAAGACCCTCGAAAGCCTCTTGTCGCTAAACCGCGCGGACCTGCGCGAGGCGATTCCCACCGTGGTGCAGGCGGAACAATTGTTGCCGCAACTGCTGACCGATCTTTCGGCGGTCGAAGTCAACCTCGCGACCGCTCGCAAAGACTACCAGGACGAGCATCCCGACGTGCAGCGGCTGCTGGCGCGGAAGGAAACGCTTGAAAAGCAGATCGAGGCCCGGCTGACCGGCATTCTGACCGGCATCTCGAACAAGGTGGTTTCCTTGAGCGGGCGGGTGGCGGAACTCGAGCAGCAGGTCCAGCAGGTCAAAAAGCAGGTGGCGGAGGAGGCCGGGCGCTCGCGCGCTTACTGGCAGCTCAAGCGCAAGCTGGAGAACGAGCAACGCATCGCGGACGCGTTGCAGCTTCGGTTGACGCAGGAATGGGTGGATTCGGCCCTGCCGATGTCCTCCATCGTTGAGATCGTGGACCAGGCCGAGGTCGGACTGAATCCCGTCCGGCCGAAGTTGGTTTTGAACATCGCCCTGGGCGTGGTGGTGGGGTTAATTATGGGCGTGGGCCTGGCGTTCTTCATCGAATACCTGGATACCAGCGTGAAGACGATTGACGACGTCGAACGTTCCCTCCAGAGCCCCGTCATCGGGGTCATTCCGCAGAACGTTGGCCTGCTCCTCGAAGAGGGTCCGGACAGTCCGCACGCGGAGGCGTATCGCGTCTTGCGAACCAACGTGCTCTTCTCACGCAAGAATCCTCAGTACAACACCCTGACGGTGGTCAGCGGCGGCGCCGGCGAAGGCAAGTCCACGACCATCTTCAACCTCGCGACGGTTTTCGCGCAGAACGGCGCCCGCGTGCTGGTGGTGGATTCCGACCTGCGCCGCCCAAGCCTGCACAAATTCCTGAATCTGTCGAACAGCGTGGGCTTGACCAACTTCCTGCTGAAGCAGAACTCGCTCGAGGAAGTGGTGCAGACCACCAAACTGCCAACCCTGGACTTCCTGCCGAGCGGCAAGCTGCCCAGCAGCGCCCTCGGTCTTTTGAATTCCACCCGGATGCAGGAGTTCATCCGGGACGTCAAGCAACGGTATGATTTCGTGTTCTTCGATTCGCCGCCGATCATGGGCGTGAGCGACGCCTCGATTCTGGCGAGCGAAGTGGACCTCGCGATCCTGGTGGTCCAGTACCGCAAGTATCCCCAGGCAATCAACCTGCGCGCCAAGCAGATGGTCGAGAAGGTGGGCGGCAACCTGCTGGGCGTCGTCCTCAACAACATCAACATCTCGCAGGACTCGTACTACTACTACTACAGCGGGTACTACTACGACTATTACTCGAAAGACGATTCCAGCGAGGGGGCCGATGCCAAGGCGCCGGCTCCGGCCGCGAAGACGGAGACGGCCTCCAGCAAGGCCGGACAGCTTGGACAGAAGTTCTGAGGCGACCGGTTGCTGGCCGCGCGCAACGGAATCACGTTACCGTTCATGAAGCGAAAACAGATGACAGCGTTTGGCGGTTTCGTCGTGATGACGGCGATCCTGGTGTTGGCGGTCGCAGGCTGCGAGACCTCGGGCGGCGGAGCGACGAATTCGAACCCGGCAGGGGCCTCTGGCCGGACTATGCCGGCAGCGCCGAGCATTGATGAGGTTCGGGTCGGTGACCGGCTGACCATTACGTTTACCGACGTGCCGCAGGCGCCCCCGCCGATCGAAGTTCGCGTTCCCGACAGCGGGGAGATTTCCCTGCCCCTGGATGTCAAGGTGCAGGCTGCTGGCAAGAAGACGGGCGAACTCGCCGAGGAAATCCGGAAGAAGTACGACGCGTTCTATCGCCGGCTCTCGGTAAATGTCCGCCAGGACGATCGCTTCTTCTATGTGGGCGGCGCCGTGCGCAAACCCGACCGCCACCAGTACGCCGGCGAGATGACCCTCCTCGGCGCCATCAAGGCGGCGGGAGATTTTACCGATTTTGCCCGACGCACCAAAGTGTTGGTCGTCCGCCAGGACGGCACCCGCGTGGTGGTGGATTGCAAGAAGGCGCTCAAAGACCCGAAGTACGACGTGCCGATTTACCCCAACGACAACATCTACGTGCCGCAGCGCACGGGGCCATGGTGAGCCGCGCGGGGTGCCTGGGCGGGACGGTCCCTCTGATCCCGTGGTGCTGTTGAAGGTTCTTTCGGGCAAGGCGGCGGGTCGTGAAGTCACGGCCCGCCGTTTTCCGTTCTTGGTCGGTCGCGCTCCGGATGCCGGATTGGTCCTCAGCGATGACGGGGTGTGGGAACAGCACTGCCGCCTGCAGCTCGATCCGGGGCGCGGCGTGGTCCTGGCGACGGTCCCTCCGGCGGTGAGCCTCGTGAATCTCGAACCCGTCCAGGAGGCGCAACTGCGGAGCGGAGACCTGATTCAGGTGGGGGCCGCGAGACTGCAATTCTGGCTGGCTCCGCCGCAGCAGGCGGGGCTTCGCCTCCGGGAGGCGCTCACCTGGACGGCCATCTTCGGTCTGGCGGCCTTGCAGGTTGCCGCGGCGTGGTGGCTGACTCGCTGACGGCGCGAGCGGGCTTTTTGCGTGTCAACCCCGCCCGGCGCATGGCAGGGTTCCCCCATGATTCTTTCGCCTGCCGAAATCGAAAGCCTCGTTCAGGCCCGGCATTCCTCCCCGCATAGCCTCCTCGGAATGCACCCGCTCGGGCCGGGCCTGGGCGTGGTGGTCCGGGCCTACCTGCCGAACGCGGCGAGAGTCGAGGTCGTGCCGGTCCACGAGGCGGCGATGCCGCGGATCGTCCTTGAGCGGCTGGATGACTCCGGCCTCTACGAGGGCGCCAGTCGCGAGACCGACCGCGTTTATGCTTATGACCTGGTGGTCACGGATTGCCAGGGCAAGCAGCGACGCACGCGGGACGCTTATTCGTTTCTGCCCACGCTGGGCGAGCAGGATCTCTATCTCTTCGGCCAGGGAAACGAACGCCGCATTTACGACAAGCTCGGGGCGCACCGGCGGGTGCTCGATGGTGTGGCCGGCGTGAGTTTCGCGGTTTGGGCTCCGAACGCCCAGCGGGTCAGTGTGGTCGGCGATTTCAACGGTTGGGACGGCCGGTACCATCCCCTGCGGTTGCTCGGGCCGTCGGGGGTGTGGGAAGTTTTTGTGCCCGGGTTGGGCGAAGGCACGCTCTACAAGTTCAAGATCCGCAATCAGGCCGGCGACATCGTGCTCAAGTCGGATCCCTACGCGGCGTTCTTCGAGGTGGCGCCCAAGAACGCCGCGATCGTTTGGGACACGCGGAAATTCGGGTGGTCGGACGACGCCTGGCTGCAGCGGCGGCGCGAGGTCAACCCGCTCCGGTCCCCGATGAGCATCTACGAAGTGCATCTGGGGTCGTGGCGCAAGAAGTCGCCCTTCGAGTCTTACGGTTTTCGCGAACTGTCCGGCCCGCTGGTGGATTACGTGCGGCGGATGGGCTTCACCCATGTCGAGTTCCTGCCGGTGGCGGAGCACGCGTTCTATCCGAGCTGGGGCTACCAGGTGACCGGCTTTTACGCCCCGACCAGCCGCTTCGGGACGCCGGAGGATTTCCAGTTTCTGGTCAACGCGCTGCACGAGGCCGGCATCGGCGTCTTGGTGGACTGGGTGCCGGCGCATTTTCCGCGGGACGACTGGGCACTGGCGCACTTCGATGGCACGGCGCTCTACGAGCACGCCGACCCGCGCAAGGGCGCTCATCAGGACTGGGGCACGCTGATATTCAACTACGGCCGTCACGAGGTGCGAAACTTTTTGACCGCCAACGCACTGTTCTGGTGCGAGCGGTATCACGTGGACGGCCTGCGGGTGGACGCGGTGGCCTCCATGCTTTACCTCGATTACTCGCGGAAAGAGGGCGAGTGGATCCCGAACGAGTACGGGGGCCGTGAAAACCTCGAGGCCATCGCGTTCCTGCGTGAATTCAATCACCTGGTTCACACGGAGCATCCCGGTGTCGTCACCATCGCCGAGGAATCCACCGCCTGGCCGCAAGTGACCCGGCCGCCGTACCTCGGCGGATTGGGCTTCACCCTCAAGTGGAATATGGGCTGGATGCATGACACGCTGGGCTACTTCAAGCGCGAGCCGGTCTTCCGCAAGTACCACCAGAACGACCTCACCTTCGCGATGTTGTACCATCATCACGAGAACTTCGTCTTGCCGCTGTCGCACGATGAGGTCGTGCATGGCAAGGGCTCGCTCCGGGGCCGGATGCCCGGCGACGACTGGCAGGGCTTTGCCAACCTGCGCTGCCTGCTGGGGTACCAATGGCTGTTCCCCGGCAAGAAGCTGTTGTTCATGGGCGGCGAGCTCGGCCAGCGGAGTGAGTGGAACGCGAACAGCGAGCTCGATTGGTGGCTCCTGCAGGCCGGCCCGTACCACGCGGGGGTCCAGCAATGGGTGGCCGATCTCAACGCCGCCTACCGCGCCGAACCCGCCCTGTGGCAGGGCGACTACGACCTCGACGGTTTCTGGTGGGTGGATTGCAGCGATCACGAGAACAGCATCCTCAGCTTCGTCCGCCACACGCGCGAGGTCGCCACGGCTCCCGCCGCCGGTGAGCGGGACGCGCGGCCGGCCAGCCATCTCTTCGTCGTGCTGAATCTGACGCCAGTGGTCCGCTACAACTACCGGCTCGGTTTGCCCAAAGCGGGTTTCTGGCGGGAACTCCTGAACAGCGATGCGGCCGTCTATGGTGGCAGCAACGTTGGCAACGCCGGCGGAGTCACGGCCGACCCGGTGCCGTCCCATAACCAGCCGTGCTCGGCCGTGTTCACGCTGCCGCCGCTGGCGGTTGTGGTCTTCCGGGCGGAGGAGTGAAGCCGGTCGGCCGGCGCGTTGCCCCGACCGAGCGCGGGACCCGTTGCGGTGCCCGGCTCGAAAGGGGGCTGCCCGCGATGAACTTTCGTTCCAAGATTCTCTCGCTCGAGGCGCTGCCAGCATGGCGCCAGCAGCTCCGCGCGCAGGGGCTCCGCCTGGTCGCGACGAACGGTTGCTTCGACATCCTCCACCTCGGTCATGTCACCTACCTCGAGGCCGCACGCAACCTCGGTGACGCGCTGCTGGTGGGACTGAACAGCGACGCCTCGGTGCGCGCCCTTAAGGGCCACGGCCGCCCGGTCAATCCGGAGGCCGACCGCGCGGCAGTCCTGGCGGCCCTCGAGTCCGTCTCAGCCGTCTGCATTTTTCGGGAGCCCACCGCTCGGCGATTCCTCGAGTTGGTCGCCCCCGACATTTATGCCAAAGGTGGCGACTACACCGTCGAGTCCATCAATCAAGAGGAACGCCGGCTGGTGGAAAGCCTCGGAGGGCGGGTCGAGGTACTGGGCGGTGTTCCGGGACGTTCGACCACCGCGGTCCTCGCGCGGATCGCCCCGGGCTAAGGGGGATGGCCGGGCGCACAGTTCACGTTCCCACCCGCTCGCGGTGATTTTCGGCCTCGCGCCGGATGGATTGCCGCGTCAACGCATCGAGCCGGCGGAGATTCCGCACCTGCATGGTCATGCGGGGATTGGTCCGCAACCGCGTCTCGTGACGGAGCAGGAAGTCCCAGTACAACGTCGTGAACGGACAAGCGCGCGGTCCAGTGGCTTGGGCAGGATCAAAGCGGCACCCCGCGCAGTAGTTGCTCATTCGTTGAAGGTATTTGCCCGAGGCCACATACGGTTTCGAGGCCATGACGCCGCCATCGGCGTACTGCGACATCCCAAGTGTGTTCGGCAATTCCACCCATTCGACGGCATCCACGTACACGGCAAGGTACCACTCGTGGACCTGCTTGGGCTCCACGCCGAGGAGGAGGGCGTAAAGGCCCGTGACCATGAGCCGTTGGATGTGGTGAGCGTAGCCGAGTTCGAGCGTCTGGCCGATCGCGGCCCGCAGGCAGGCCATGTCGGTTTCACCGGTCCAGTAAAACTTCGGCAAGCGAAGGTGGGCCTCGAGGGCGTTGCGCTCCAGATACTCGGGCATGAAACGCCAGTAGATGCCCCGCACGTATTCACGCCAGCCGAGGATTTGCCGCACGAAACCTTCGACCGCTGCCAGGTCCGGGTGGCCGCTGCGCCAGGCCCGCTCCGCCCCGGCGATGGCCTCCCGCGGATCAAGTAGTTTCAAATTCAGGGCGCTGGAAAGTCGCGAATGGTACAGCCAGGGCTCGCCCGTCCACATCGCATCTTGAAAGCGGCCAAAGTTCGGCAGGCGGCGCGCGAGGAAATCCTTCAACGCGGCGCGGGCATCGGCCGCGGTGACTGGCCAGTCGAAGCGATCAAGCCGACCCGGATGCGCGCCGAAACGGCGTTTCACCAGTGCAAGTACCTCGCGCGTCACGGCGTCGGGCGGAAAGGAAACGGGCGCAGGCAGTTCCCCGGGACCGCTGCCGCCGAAGCTGCTCCGGTTCTCGCTGTCGAAGTTCCAGGCACCGCCGGCGGGTTGATCGCCGTCCATCAGCACGCGGTGCTCGCGCCGCATTTCGCGGTAGAAAAACTCCATCCGCAGTTGCTTCCGACCGGCAGCGTGCGCCGCGAAGCGGTCGGTGGAACAGAGAAAGTGGCGGTCGGCTCGGATCTCGAGCGGGACACCCCGCTCGCGGGCAACACGGACCAAAGCCTCCCGCACGCGCCACTCGCCGGGCTCGACCACGACCAATTGCCGCGGACGTACTTGCCGGATGGTCGTTTCAAGCTCAGTAGCCAGATCTCCGGTATTCTCCGGCGCGTCCAGCTCGCGGTAGATGACTTGGCGGCCGCGATTGCGCTGTTCATCGCGGAAGTGCCGCATGGCCGAAAGGAAGACCGCGATGCGCGCTTGGTGGGACCAGACCCGGGTGGATTCGGCCGCGACCTCGGCCATCCACACGGCGTCGCTGGCCGGGTCGAACCCTTCGAAAGCCGTGCTTTCGGCGTTCAGTTGATCGCCCAGGACGATGACCAAATTGCGAACGGCGGTGGCGGAGGTTGTGGGGCGGATCGGCCTCATTGCGGACAAACTAAACCCGCCGTCGCCCGGGGCAATTCTCCGACGGCCCGGTCGGTTGCGAAGGTAAAGCCTCGCCGCATATTGGAGCGGGAGGATTCCGAAGCATGTCCGAGTACACGCTGCAAACTGAGTTATGGGTGCCGCGCCCGTTGGCCGAGGTGTTTCCCTTCTTCGCCGATGCTTTCAATCTGGAGGCCATCACGCCGCCGTGGCTCAAATTCGAAATCCTGACGCCGCGGCCCATCCCCATGCGCCAGGGGACGCTGATTGACTACCGGATCAAGGTGCATGGTTGGCCGATTCGCTGGCGCACCGAAATTGCCGAGTGGAATCCGCCATTTCGCTTTGTGGACGTGCAGCTTCGCGGCCCATATCACCTTTGGCATCACACTCACACCTTCGAAGAGCGCGCCGGCGGAACGCTTTGCGGGGACGTGGTCCGATACCGGCCCCGAGGTGGCGCCCTGATGAACTGGTTGCTCGTGCGACGGGATGTCGAACGGATTTTTGCCTACCGGGAGCAGCGGCTTGGGGAAATCTTCGGAGGACGGACGCGGGCCGAGGCAGCGGGTGCCCCCAGAATTGACTCCGCGGGATTAACCTGAACTGCTCCCACCACCCCTCCCGCCCGCCCCCGGACCCGGCGGTTCTCAACTGCTCGCAGCGATCGCACGCGAACGGCTGCCGGCCGGGTTGGGGAAGCGACTGGGTGAACGAGCCGGCGAGGCCGCGTATCGAGCGAGCCGGCTGCCCTCCGCAACGGGCGGGCAGCCCGGTTGCCAATGGAACCAGCCGAGCTTCGGGGCACCCCGATTGCGTTGCCACTGATCAGCAGCGCCGAGGGATCGGTTGCTTCCCCCGGGCGTGGCCTCCGGGCTGCCAAGGGTCGCTATCCAGGCTTGATGCTCTTAACCGCGAGGAACAAAGCCGATCTGAGTTTTTCCT
>CAYNCT010000052.1:0-21603 GCA_964396005.1 uncultured Verrucomicrobiota bacterium
CATCTCAACTCGTCGTGTTCAATGTCTCGTGAGACTTTTTCAACAACCTGCTAGGTCGCCGTCTTGATCTCGACCACGTCGTGCGGTCCGGCCTCCCGTTGACCCGCCGGGCTGACCCGGATGTAGCGCGCCTTTTTCCGTAATTCGGCGAGGTTGGCAGCTCCGAGGTAGCCCAGGCCGGCCTGGATGCCGCCGATGAGCGGCGTCAATACCTCGTCCACGGGCGGCGACGCTTCCTTGAGCGCCTCGACGCCCTCGGCGGCGACCTTCTGTTTCGGGTCATTCGCGTGGCCGTATCGGGCGGCAGAGCCCGCTTTCATCGCCGCGAGGCTGCCCATCCCGCGGTACTGCTTGTAGAGCTTGCCGTTGATCTCCATCACCTGACCGGGTGATTCCGGACAACCGGCCAGCAGGCCGCCGCACAAGACGGCGTGCGCCAGGGTGAGCGCCTTGACGATGTCGCCGCTCTTGGTGATCCCGCCGTCGGCAATGACCGTGACGCCTCTGGCCGCCGCGGCGCGGGAACACACGTACAACGCAGTCAACTGCGGAATGCCCACGCCCGCAATCAGGCGGGTCGTGCAAATGGAGCCGGGGCCCTGGCCGACCTTGATGATGTTGGCGCCGCACTCCGCGAGGTGCTCAACTCCGGCGCCGCTGGTGACGTTGCCCGCGATGATGGGCAGCTTGGGGAACGCCCCCCGAATCAGCTTCACCGTCGCCCCGACGCCCTTGGTGTGACCGTGAGCAGTGGAGACAGCGACCACATCCACGCCGCGTTGGACCAGGGCGCCGACATGGGCGAGGATGCGATCCCGGTCCAGTTCGCCAAAGGCATTCCGGGTGGCGGACACAGCCGCGCCGCAGAGCAAATGGAATTTGGCGTCGCGGGCCGGCTTGAACTGCGCGTGGCGTTCCTGCGTGATGCGCTCGATGTCGCTCATCGTGAACAAGCCCTGGAGCCGGTCCTGCTCGTCCACCACCAGCAGCTTGTGGATGCCCGGGTGGTCGCCGAAAAACCGGTCGGCGCGGCTGATCGGGTCGCGGCCCAATTCCTTCTTTGAGATTGTGTGTACCTGGCTGCGCGGGGTCAGCACTTCCGCCACCTTGCGGTTGGCGTAGCGGGGCTTCACCACGTGGCCGGAGAGAAGCCCGATCAAGTGATTGCCGGCGTCCACCACCGGGAAGGTGCTGAAACGAAAGCGGCGTTTTTCGATCAAATTGAGGACGTCGCCGATGAGCTGGTCCGGGTTGACCTTGATCGGTTCCTGAATCAGCCCATGGACGTGGTTCTTGACCCGGCTGACTTCGTGCAGTTGGTCCTCTTGAGTCAGGTTGTAATGAATCAGCCCCAGACCGCCATTGAGGGCCATGGCGATGGCCATGCGCGACTCGGTAACGGTGTCCATGTCCGCCGAGATGATCGGGAGATGCAGGTGCAGCCCGTCAGCCAGCTCGGTGTCCAGTTGGACGTCGCGCGGGAGAACCTCAGAATACAACGTCGCCAGTGAGACGTCGTCGTACGTCAGTCCGACGTCATGGTGCGCGGCGAAAAAAGCGTCGGCGGGCTTGTAAAAGCGGCTGTCGAGGGGCGTCAACTCGGTTGCAGTTGCCATGACCTTCTATGCCCGGCCGTCCGCAGCGAGGCAAGCGCAAGATGGAGCGTCAGTGGGGCGGTGAGCCGGATTCGGAGAGCGCGGGGAAGCACGGGGGCGGGCTGGTCTTCATCCTGCCACGCAGGGCGACCGACAGTCGCGCCGGGCGGAGCTCCCGGTTTGCGCGGTGAGCTTGGAGGAGTTCCTCCGTATCGAGCCGGTCTTGGGAAGACTACGGGGGGGCGTGGGAACAACCCGGAGGCGAAAGGCCGAACCATGAAAACCGTACCGAACGTGACGCACACAACTCCGGTGAACTTGAGAAGGACTGTTGCCGAAGCAGTGAGCCGCCGAATGAGTGAACCGGCTACCGCCCGCCTCCGCCCGGGCACCTCTGATTTTCGAGCTGGCGCGCCACGCCCGGCAAACGCGCCGGCCGGCAGCTCTCGAAGCACGACCCCGCTCGCTCGCGATCCTGGCGGCGGCGTTCACCTCGGTGGCCATTTCCTCGCGCTGACGGCCGACGGAATGAAGCTTGCCTTGGCGGCGCGGCCCACCTTTCCTCACCGCCATGAACGCCGCGTCTTCGAACCGCCGCGAGTTTCTTCGCGACACCGGCCGGTTGGCTGCTGCCGGTCTGGCCGCCACGCTGCCCGGCACGCCGCCCGCCACGGCCGCCGGAGCCGCCGAAGGGCGCCGGATGCGCCTGGGACTCGTCACCTACAACCTGGCCAAAGATTGGGATGTTCCAACGATCATCAAACACTGCGAGGCCACCGGATTTGAAGGCGTCGAATTACGGACGACCCACGCTCACAAGGTCGAGGTGGGATTGACCGCCGCCCAGCGGGCCGAGGTGAAGCAGCGGTTTGCGGACTCCAAGGTCGAACTCTTCGGCTTGGGCAGCGCCTTCGATTATCACACGCCCGACGCCGCGAAGCTGCGGCGCGACATCGAAGCCACCAAGCAGTACATCGTCCTGGCCCACGATGTCGGCGCTTCCGGGGTCAAGGTGCGGCCCAATGCGCTGCCCCGCGAGGTGCCGGTCGAGCAGACCCGCGCGCAAATTGGGCGGGCCCTCCGCGAGTTGGGCGAATTTGCCGCGGGTTATGGCCAGCAGATTCGCCTCGAAGTCCACGGCGCCGGCACCTCGCGGCTCGCGCACATCAAGACGATCCTCGACGTCGCCGATCACCCGCAGGTGGGGGTGTGCTGGAACTCGAACCAGACGGACCTCGAGGAACCCGGCTTCGACGCGAATTTCGACCTGGTCAAGGATCGGATTGTCGAGGTCCACCTGCGCGACCTGTTCCTTGAAGAGTATCCGTGGCGGCGGCTCCTCACGCGTCTCAACACCAGCGGCTACCACGGCTTCTGCCTGGCGGAGATTCCCGAAAGCTCCGACCCGCTGCGCGTCATGCGCTACTTCCGCGCGCTCTGGCTCGCCTGTCAAACGCCGGCCTGAAGCAGCCGTGGGGGGTGAATTTCTCCCGGGGCGGGCCAGTTCAACATGCGCGCAGTCGTCCAACGGGTTTCACGCGCCTCGGTGAGCATCCGCGGCGCGGTCCGGGCCGCCATCGGTCCCGGGCTGCTCATCTTGCTGGGGATTGAGCCGGCGGACACCGGCGAGGACATCGTCTGGCTCAGCGGCAAGCTGGCCCGACTCCGCATCTTCAGCGACGCGGCGGGTTTGATGAATTGCTCGGTGGTGGACATCGGTGGCGAGGCGCTGGTGGTCAGTCAATTCACCCTCTTCGCCAGCACCAAAAAGGGCAACCGGCCTTCCTTCACCGACGCTGCCCGTCCGGATGTCGCCATTCCGCTTTACGAGGCCTTCGTGCGCCAGCTCGAGGCGGACCTCGGCCGGCCGGTGGCCACCGGCGAGTTCGGCGCGGACATGCAGGTCTCGCTGGTCAACGACGGCCCGGTGACCATTTGGTTCGACACCAAGCGACGGGAGTAATCGCCGAAGCGCCGCCTTCCCGCGGGCGGCGTCTTCAACGACGGCGGTTCACCGGCTTTGCGTTGCAGCCTGGCGGCGTGCCCGGCATCTTCCGGCCGTTCATGTGGACGCTGCTCAAAGAGTTTCTGGCCTTCCTGCGCCAGGAGAAAAAGTGGTGGCTGGTGCCGCTGGTGGTGGTGCTGCTGGTGCTGGGAGCGGTGGTGGTGTTCACGTCCTCGTCGGGGATCGCATGGGTGCTGTACCCGTTCATGTGAGCCCGCGGCCGGCCGCAGCCGGCCCGGTTTTCCGGTGGGCATCCTGTGCCTGAGTCTCCCTACATTCTCGGCGTTTCGGCCTTCTACCACGACGCCGCCGCCGCCTTGCTGCGCGGGGGTGATATCGTGGCCGCCGCGCAGGAGGAGCGGTTCTCCCGGGTCAAGCACGACGAGCGGTTTCCGCGGCAGGCGATCGAGTTTTGCCTGCGGCGGGCCGGCATCGGGCCCGCGCAACTGGCGGCGGTGGTGTTTTACGACAAACCGATTCTCAAATTTGCGCGGATGTTGGAGACGTGGCTGATGGTGGCGCCGGCGGGCTGGCGGCCGTTCGTCGAAGTCCTGCCGGGCTGGTTTGCCGAGAAGCTCGATCTGCCGAAGACCATCCGGCGTGGATTGCCGGGACTGCCGCTGGCGTGCCCCATCTGGTTTACTCCGCACCACGTTTCCCACGCCGCCAGCGCGTTTTTCCCGTCGCCGTTTCCGGAAGCCGCGATCCTGACGATTGATGGCGTGGGCGAGTGGGCGACGACCACGCTGGGGATCGGCCGCGGCGACGGGATCGAGTTGCTCAACGAGATCCGCTTCCCGCACTCGCTGGGCTTGCTGTACTCGGCGTTCACGGCCTATTGCGGCTTTCGCATCAACTCCGGCGAATACAAGCTCATGGGGCTGGCGCCCTACGGCGAGCCGCGGTTCGTGGACGCCGTCCGCCGGGAACTGCTGGACCTCAAGCCCGACGGGTCCTTCTGGCTCAACCTCGAGTACTTCGACTTCCTGCGCGGATTCACGATGACGAACGAGCGCTTCCACGCCCTCTTTGGCGGCCCGCCGCGCGCGCCCGACGCGCCGATCGAATCCCGGCACATGGACGTCGCGCGTTCGGTCCAGGCAGTCACCGAGGAGGTGCTGCTGCGGCTGGCGCGGCACGCGCGGGCGGTGACCGGCCAGCGGCGGCTGTGCCTGGCCGGCGGCGTGGCGCTCAATTGCGTCGCCAACGGCCGCATCCTGCGCGAGCGCCTCTTCGACGAGCTCTGGATCCAGCCGGCGGCGGGCGACGCCGGCGGGGCGCTGGGCGCGGCGTTGTTCGCGTGGCACGCGCACTGGCGGGGAGCGCGTCATGCGGGTGCGCGGGCGACGGGTGGCACCGATGCCATGCAGGGCGCGCTGCTGGGTCCCGCGTTTCACGAGGACGAAATCGGTGCGACGCTGCGCGCACACGGCGCGGTCTTCGAGCGATTGACGGAAGCGGAGTTGATTCCTCGCACGGTCGAGTTGCTGGCCGGGGAAAAGGTCGTGGGCTGGTTCCAGGGGCGAATGGAGTTTGGTCCGCGGGCCCTGGGCAACCGCTCCATTCTTGGCGACCCGCGTTCCCCGCGAATGCAGTCCATCATGAACCTCAAGGTGAAATTCCGGGAATCCTTCCGGCCCTTTGCGCCCGTGGTGCGCCGCGAGCGCGCGGGCGACTATTTTGAACTGGAGACCGAGTCGCCCTACATGCTGCTGGTCGCACCGGTGCGGGCGGCCTTGCGGCGCGAGGCCGATCCCGGTCTCCGCGGGCTGGACCGGCTCAAGGCCGTGCGCTCGACGATTCCGGCGGTGACGCACGTGGATTATTCGGCGCGGGTGCAAACGGTTGCGCGCGGGCAGAACCCGCTGCTGTACTCGCTGCTCGAGGCGTGGGAGGCCGCCACCGGCTGCGGCGTGCTCGTGAATACCTCCTTCAACGTCCGGGGCGAGCCGGTGGTCTGCACGCCGGACGACGCCTACCGCTGCTTCGTGAACACGGAGATGGACCACCTGGTGATCGGGCCGTTTCTATTGGAGCGGACCCGGCAGCCGCGGCAGGGGGTGGCGCGGCGCGCGGCGCTGCAGCCCGACTGAGCATGAGCGATCCCCAAGGCGAAAATCCCCGCGAGTGGGTGAAATTCACCTTGAGCACCGTGCTCGCTCCCGCGGTGCTGGCCACGGTGCTGTGGTGGCGCGGCGGGCTGCCGGGCCGCGGGTACCTCGTGGTGCTGTGCCTCGTGGCGCTGGTGATTCTGCTGCTGTTGATCGAGCCGCGCTGGTTTCGGGGCTATTACCGCGGCGGCATGCGATTGAGCCGGGCGGGCGGCCGCCTCCTTGGCCGGGCGCTGCTGACCCTGGTTTTCTTCGGCATGGTGGTGCCGCTGGGCTGGCTGCTGCGCCGGGCAGGCAAGGACTTTTTGGACCGGCGTCGGCCCGGCGTGGACGAATCCTGCTGGCATCCGGCCCGGCCGGGAGGCCCCTTGGATCGGATGTTCTGAGCCGGAACGATGCTGTAGATCGTGAAGGGGGAGGGCCAACTTGGCCTTACTAGGAGGCAACTTGCCGCCCAGCCGTGCCCACGGCAGCCGCACACCCCGCGGTGGCAGCCCCGTGCGTTCGACGGTCGGTCGGGTCGCCCAAAAGAACGGGCGAGTGACGCGTTCCAGCCCGGATTCAAGTGAGCCCGAAAGCCGAAGTCGGATTCACACAAGGCAACAAAGCTCACGAAGGGAGAAGGGATTTCACCGGGATAGTACGGTCAGGACAAGTGCCCACAGGAGAATCCCGTTCCCGTTACTGCTTCGTTCCGTTCGTTGTCTTCTGTAAAACGAACTTCGGAGTTCGGGTTGAATTGCTCCGGCTGAGCGCAAGGCCGGCGGACTCGCGCAGGATTGCCGTGGGTACGCGGAGCGTCCATGCTCGACCCATGAAAACCCAGAGTTTCCCCCGTTTGCTCGTCTGCGGTCTGGCCGCACTGGTCTTTGGGGCTGCCGGTGCCAGGGCCGCTGCGCAGTCGCCGCTGACGTCGCAACCTTCGTTCGCGTCCGCGCAATGGATCGCCCCGCCCGCTGATCACGGCGCGGACGCCCCGTTGCCGCGGTTCCGGAAGGAATTCCAAGTGGAGCGGAGCCCGCGCCGGGCGACGCTGCGGGTGATCGGGCTGGGGGATTATGAACCGCGGGTCAACGGTCGTCGGTTGGCAGCCACCGGTCTGAATCAGCCGTGGTCGCAGTACGAGAAAACGCTGTATTTCCGCGACTTCGACCTCACGCCCGTGCTCCGGGTGGGGAGCAACGTGGTCGGCATACAATTGGCGAATTCGTTCTGGCACAACCTGCCGGTTCCGGCGGGCCGGTACTACAAGGATGGTCCGCAGCGAACGGCCTCCGAGCCGCTGCTGCTCCGTGCGGAAGTCATCCTTGAAGGGCGGGACGGTGGGGTGTCGCGTGTCGGCACCGACGAGTCCTGGCGGGTCGCCGCGGGGCCCGTGACGTTCTCGCACATCTTCGCCGGGGAAGACTACGACGCCCGCCGGGAAACACCGGGCTGGGACCGGCCGGGTTTTGACGACCGCACGTGGCGGGTGGCCCGTGTCGTGGCCGCGCCCGGCGCGGAGTTGCTCCCGCAGATCTGGCCGGCGATCGTGGCCCTGGGTCGGCTCGCGCCCGAGGCCGTGCGCGAGTCCGCGCCGGGTGTCTGGTTGTACAGCTTCCCGCAGAACTGCGCGGCCCAGGTCCGGCTGCGGATTTCGGGCGGGAAGGCTGGCGACCGGATCGAGCTCCGCGGCGGCGAGCACAGGAACCGGGAAGAGCGCCTGTTCGGGAATTACGTGGTGGGTTGGACTGTCGTCACCCACGGCCGTCCGTTGACGCATCAATGGCAGTCGTTCTACCTCGGCATGCAGTTCGTCGAGGTCGCGGGTGCGGTGCCGCGGGGCCGGCCCAATCCCCGGGGGCTGCCGGTGATTGAGCGCCTCGAGCTGGTGCCGGTTCGCGCAGGCCTGGCGACCGTGGGGACGTTCGACAGTTCGAGCCCGGTGTTGAACGGGACGCACCGGATTGTGGATCAGGCCATGCAGGCCAACGCCCAGCATGTGCTCACCGATTGTCCGCACCGCGAGAAACTGGGCTGGCTGGAGGTCGCCTACCTGATGGCGCCGTCCTTTCAGTACCGGTACGACTGCCGCGCGTGGTTCAACAAAATCCTGCGGGACATTCGCGATGCGCAGGAGCCCGACGGCCGGGTACTGACGGTGGCGCCGAGCTATCCGGCCGGACGCTTTCCCGGTGCGTTCAACTACACCGTCGAGTGGGGCGCGGCGGCGGCACTCCTGCCCTGGCAGCAATACGAATGGACGGGCGACCCGGCGGTGCTGCGGGAGAATTTCGAAGCGATGCGCCGGTTCACCGATCACGTCTCGCGCGAGGCAAAAGACGGCCTGGCCGCCGGCGGTCTGGGGGATTGGTACGACTACGGCCACGGTCAGCCGCCCGGGCCGTCACGGTTCACCCCGACCGAGCTGTCGGCGACGGTCACCTGGGCGCTGTGTGCGCGTGCCGTAGCCCGCGCGGCGGAGGCTCTCGGTCGGCCGGAGGAGGCGCGGCAGTATCGGGAGCTGCACGCGCGCATCGCGGCGGATTTTCAGCGGCACTTTCGCGACCCGGCCACCGGCCGACTGCGGCATCGGGGCAGCCCCCAGTGTGCAAACGCCATGGCCCTTGTGGCGGAGGTCGTGCCCGCAGCGGATCGGGAGCAACTGGTGGCCGAAATCATCGCGGACCTCGAGCAACGCGGCTGGCAGCAGACCGCTGGCGATGTGGGCCACGTGTACTTCATTCGCGCGCTGGCCGCGGCGGGGCGGTCCGACGCGCTCCATCGCGTCTATGCCCGCGAGGGGCTGGGCAGCTACGGCGGGGTTTTGAAGAAAGGCCTGACGGCGATGCCAGAGACCTGGGACGCGATGATGGACGGTTACCAGTCACTCAATCACTGCATGCTCGGGCATGTCGTGGAGTGGTTGTACGGCGAGGTGGCGGGGATTCGACAGGCGCCCGGCAGCGTGGGTTGGCGGAAGGTGCTCCTCGCACCCGCGCCGGGGCCGTTGACCCGGGCTGCCGCCGAAGTTCGCACCCCGCGCGGGCTGATCGGCTGCCGATGGGTCATCGAGGGCGGGAAGTTCCGGCTGACGGCCCGCGTTCCGGCCGGCGTGGAAGCGGTGGCCGTGCTGCCGTCGGGCGCCGCGCACCCGCTACGGCCGGGCCGGCAAAGCCTCGCGGAAGATTGGCCCGCGCGAAGCGCGCCCGGCAGGTAGCGGGCAAGCGCGGCGGGCTGGTTTCAGCGGGAAAACCGAAGTTGGATTCCCTGAAGGCAAGGAAGCCAACGAAGGGAGAAGGGCTTCCACCGGGATCGGACGGTCAGGAAAAGTGCCCAGAGGAGAATGCCGTTCCCGTTGCTGCTTCGTTCCCTTCGTTGTCTTCTGTAAAACGAAATTCGGAGTTCGGATTCAGCCCCGGAAAAACAGCCACCACACCAGCGCCAGGACCGGGAGCAAGACCGGCAGCGTGAACTGCGCCACGTAGCCGAGGAAGGTGGGCGTGTGCGCCCTGGCGTGTTCGGCGATGGACTTGACCATGAAGTTCGGGCCGTTGCCAATGTAGGTGGCCGCGCCAAAGAAGACCGAGCCCACGCTGATCGCGACCACGAACTGCCGGTACGCCGGCACGCCCAGCAGTTCCGCCACGCGGATGTGCTCGACGGGCACGTTGCCTGCCGCGACCTCGGCCGCGAAATACTCGTGGAGCGCCGCCAGGGCCCCGCGGATCTCCGCCGCATGGGCGCCGGTGATGGCTGCCGGGTCGGCCGGGCCGGCGGCGAGCACCGCCTGGATCTCGCGGACAAGTTCCTGCGGGGCAAAGAGCCCCATCTCCGCGCTCAGGAAGCTCAGGTAGGTGGGCGCGTTATCCAGAACCGAGCTGAGGGCGCCGGACGCCCAATAAAACAGGCCCGGCGTGGGCGTGCCGAATCCGTCGGCGTGACCTTGGAGCCAGTCCAGCGCCGGCATCATGGTCGCGAAGATGCCGATGAAGAGGATCGCCACCTCCTGGATGGGGTGAAAGTTGAAGTGGTTGGCCTCGTGAATCGGCTTGCGCGTGGTCAGGTATGAGGCGGCGGCCGCGGCGATCATGATGGCCTCGCGCAGGAAGGTGGGTTTTTCGATGAATACCGCGCCCAGAATGACCGCGAGGAAGCCGAGATTGCCCAGGCCCTCGAACCGCCAGGTGTCGGCCCCTTCGGCCAACTGCTCCCGCACTTCCTTCGGCGCGCGGAGGTAGTTGCGGCGGTCCACGACGTAGAAGATGGCCAGCAGCGCGCCCACTCCCACCAGCCACATGGGCCAGCAATGCTCCGCTACCCACCAAAACGGGATGCCCTTCAGATAGCCCAGAAAGAGCGGCGGATCACCAATCGGCGTCAGGCAGCCGCCGACGTTGGCCACCACGAAGATGAAAAACACCACATGGTGCGTGGTCAGCCGGTACTTGTTCATCCGCAACCATGGCCGGATGAGGAGCATCGAGGCGCCGGTGGTGCCCAGGAGGTTGGCGATGACCGCGCCAATCAACAAGAACACCACGTTGGCCCGCGGCGTGGCTTCGCCCTTGACCGTGATGTGGATGCCGCCGGAGACCACAAATAGCGATCCGATCAGGGCGATGAAGCTGACGTACTCATGCGCCGTGTGCAGGACCTGCTCGCGGGCGTGCAGGCCAAAGAGGTAATACCCCAGCGTGATGGCACCCAGCCCCAGGGCCACCTTGGGGTAGTGGCGCCCCCACCAGTCGGCAAAAAACAACGGCGCAAGCGCGATGGCGGCCAAGAGCACGCCAAACGGCACGATCATCCAAGGATTCGGAGTCACCACCTCGGTTCCCATGCGCGAAGGCTAGGAAATCCCGCTCGACGGGAGCAAGCTTCCGCCTCGGCAATCGGAGGGCGGCCCTGATTCTCCCGCGTCTGGCGCGGGCCAAAGGGGTGGGGGAGGTCGCAGCCGGGCGGCCCGCGTGCAGTCGGCTACAGGACGATCTGCCGCTCGAAGATGAGCACCTGACCGTCGCCGGTGAGAATTAACTGGTCGTCCTTCATGACCCCGTCGAGGACGACCTCCCGCCCACCTTCGGTGCGCATCCTCAGCTTGTACCGGATGCCTTCCCGCGCCCACGTGCCGGTGCCGGCGAGTTGGACGTCGGGAATCCCCTCCATGGCCAGCGTGCGGGGCGGGGCGGCGGGAGTGCCCTCCGTCCCGCTCGGAGGCGACGCCGGGGTTGGCGCCCGCAGCCCGTAGCGTTGCGCCATGGCGGGATCCATGCGCGGCGTGCCGCCTCCGCCGCCTTCGGCTGCGGCTTGGGCGGCTTCGGCTGCGGCGCGGATGCGTGCCTGCGCCGCTTCGATCATTTGTTGGGCTTCGGCGGTCTGCTCCACCCGCAGCAGCGCCTGATTGTCCGGCGTGGCCATGAGGCTGACCTTGGCCAGAAACACCGTGATCAAGGTTTTCAATCGGCGCATCTGGGCGACGGGCATGTCGGGGTTGCGGCGTTTGGCGGCGACCAGGGTGGCCGAGGGGTTGATCTCCCACCGCCCGAGGATCGGTTCTTCCGCGTACTTGTCGGACTTGCCGGTGCGCAGGTAACCGTAGAGGTCGCGAAGGTCCACCTCCTTCAACTGGCTGGTGATGGATTGGTTGTTGATGATCGCGACTATCTTGGGATTCCTCAGCAGGTCGAGCGCCGGGCCGCCGGTCTGCAACAGGTTTTGCACCTCCGAATCCGTGGCAATCTCCTTGAACTCCGGTTGCTCGCCCAGGGCCAGGAAAGCCGGGTAGTTGTAGAGCCGCGGCTGCAACAGGCTGTTGTGGTAGAGCAGGCCGAAGATGTCGCTGGCGAGGTAGTAGGTATCCGACATGGGATCCAGCGCCGCCAGCGACCGGTCGAGGCCCTGGTCGTGGAGTTCCTGGCGCAGCTTGGCCAGCATTCGCTGCGGGGCCGGGCTCTCCGGTCCGGTCACCTGCACGGCGGGGTAACCGAAGGAATACACGATGACCCCGAGGATGACGCAATAGATGGTCGCGGCCACCGCCCCAATGCATAGACCGAGCCGGTGGTTCAGGCGCTCCCAGCGCAGGCGGGTGTAGTCATCGGTGGCGTACTTGTAGTGAAGGCTGACCTTGTGGTGAACGAAGAAGCCAAGGCCGGTGAAGACAATTACCACCAGCAGGAAGACAATCGCCGGCGGCACAACCACGGCCCAAACCGGGTGTTCAAGGCCGATCTTCGGCATCAACGGCACCAGGTACGGCGCCAGGGGCATCGAGACGAGCAAGGCCACACCCAGGCCGGCCAGGGACACCAGGGAGCGAATGGCCCCTTTGTAGTAGCTCGACACCCCGAGGATGCCGAACACCAGTATGACGATCACCCAAGTAAGCATACGACGTGAGGTTGAAACCGATTCCCGGGGAAAAGCACGCAAAAAACGGGCCAGGATTCGGGCCGAACTCCCGGCGGCCGGCCGGTGATCCGGGGGGCTGGGGGGGCAGGCCCGGCGGTACGTGGTGCCACGTCCTCCACGAAGCGGGCTGGCTTTGCGCTGCGTTCCATGCGAGTTTCGCGGCGCGTTTCGCCCGTGAGCGCCGATGCCGTCCATCCGAACGTCCCGGGACCGGATGCCCGGCCCCGCCCGCCCTCCGTGCTGCTGCTCATTCCCGCTTACAACGAGCAGGAGCGAATCGGCCCGACCCTGCGCCGCTACGCGGCAGCTTTTCGGGACGGCCACGCAGGTCGGTTCGAGATCGTGGTGGTGGTCAATGGGTGTCGCGACAACACCCTCGGAGTGGTGCACGAGGTGGCGAGGGAATATCCGGCGATTCGGCACCTGGTGATCCCCGAGCGGGTGGGCAAGGGCGGCGCGCTCATCGAGGGCCTCAAACTGGCGGGCGAGGCAGACATCATCGGCTACGCCGACGCGGACGGCGCCACCGCGCCCGAGTCGCTGCTCCGGTTGGTCGAGGTCTGCCGCGACTACGATTGCGCGGTGGGCTCGCGCCGCGTCCCGGGCGCGCGGATTCGCCAGTTGCAACCCACCCATCGCATCTTCGCCAGCAAGGTATTTCACGCGATTGTCGAAGTGCTCTTCGGCATGGGCATCAAGGATACCCAGTGCGGCGCGAAATTCCTGCGACGCGAGGCGGCGCAAAAGGTTCAGCAAGCCCTGCACATCGCGGACATGGCGTTCGACGTCAACCTGCTCTACGCCCTCAAACGCGCCGGCTGCACGCTGCATGAAGCCCCGGTGGATTGGACAGACCACCTCGGCTCGAAAGTTCGCTACTTCCGGACCTCGCTGGTCATGTTCCTGTCGGTCGTCCGGCTGCGGCTGGTCTATTCGCCCTTCTATCGGTGGCTGCGTCCCCTGCGGCCGTTGGAGACCTGGATCTACCTGTCGCTCCGAACCCCGCCGCCGCGGGAGATGGAGAAGTAATCCCGCCGCCGCGACCCTGTCGGCGTTGGCTCTTCGGCCCTGCGTTTCCGAACCGTCCCGCAGGCTCGCGCCTCGTGCTGCGCGTGGCCGTGCGGGGGAAATCATCTTTGACACCCCCCGGCACGGTTGGCAGTGTCGCCGCGCTGTCAGGCGCAAAAGGCAGGGCGTCGGCTTCTCCGCAACTCCCGCCTGCGGCCCACAACCTATTCATTATGGCTGAACTGAACGGAAATCTGTTGGTCGCGCAGTCGGGCGGGCCAACCTGCGCGATCAACGCCAGCATCGCCGGGGTCATTACCGAGGCGGGCAAACACGGCTGCATCGAGGAAATCTACGGGGGACTGAACGGCATTCTCGGCATTCTCAACGAGGAACTGATTGACCTCGGGGACGAGAAACGCAGCGCGATCGAGGGCTTGAAGCACACGCCCGCCGCCGCCCTTGGCACCTGCCGCTACAAGATCGCTTTCGTTTCCGAGGAAAAGATCGCTGCCACCACCGATCAGAAAAAGCGCACCGAGCTGGAGAAGAAACGGGCGCAGGCCCTCAAGGACATGGACCGGCTGTTCGAGGTCTTCAAGGCGCACAACATCCGGTACTTCTTTTATGCCGGGGGCAACGACTCCCAGGATACCTCGCACAAGATTCATCAGGAGGCCGAGCGGCGCGGATACGAGCTGCGCGTCATCGGCGTGCCCAAGACGATTGATAACGACCTGCCGCACACCGATAGCTGTCCGGGTTACGGCTCGGTCATCAAGTACTGCGCCACTACCGTCATGGAGGTGGGGATTGACGTTGCCAGCATGGCCACCGACGACGGCTCGGTTTGCATCATCGAGGTAATGGGCCGGAGCGCGGGCTGGATCGCCGCTGGCACGGTGCTGGCCAAACGGGGGAACCCGGCCAATCCCCCGCACATCATCCTGCTGCCGGAGGTTCGCTACGACCGCGAGGAGTTGCTGGCCCGGATCAAGGCCACTGTGGACGCCTACCGCTACTGCGTCATGGTCGTGGGGGAGGGCATCCGGGATTCCGACGGCAACGAAATCGGTGCTGATCCGACGAAGAAAGATGCGTTCGGTCATCCGCTGCTGGCGGGCGCCGCCTGGAAGTTGAAAGACCTGGTCGAAGAGAAACTCAAGACCAAGACCCGCACGGTGCTGTTGGGCTACGCGCAACGCGCCGCCGCCCACTGCGCCAGCCTGACCGACGTGCAAAACGCCTTTGCCTGCGGCGAGGCCGCCGTCAAAGCCGCGGTTGAGGGGCACAGCGGCTACATGGTCAAAATCGTCCGGCTCAGCGAGGACGGGAAGATCAAGTGGACCACCGGCCTTCAGCCGCTTTCCGAGGTGGCGAACGTCGAGCACTTCGTCCCGACGGAGTGGATCAATCCCGACGGTTACCTCCCGAACGAAAAGTTCATCGAGTACGCCCAGCCGCTCGTCGAGGGCGAGGTCCGACCGCCGATCGAAGGCGGCCTGCCCAAGTACGTCACCCTCGAGAGAAACCGCGTCGAAAAACTGCTGCCGCCGCGCGACTGAACACGCCGCCTCCGGCGGGTTCGCGGAACTTCGTAACGGGCAGGTGGGTTTTCCGCCTGCCCGTTTGCTGTTTCCGGACCCGGTCGCCTGACGGAATCCCGCGGGCTGCTGCCGGCGGCGCCGCCACTGGCCGGGCTTTGGCCTGGCCCGGTCGCCGGCCATGCTCGCGAAAAACCGGACCCGCCCGGCGTGCCGCACTCTCCTCGGATCCGCTGCTGACAAGGGCCGAGCGGTTGCTACGTTCCCGCCAGCGAAACCATGAAAAGGCAGCCCCATCTTCCTCCCCCGTTGCCACGGCCCGCGCGCGCCACGCTCCCGCGCCGGGAGTTCTTGCGCCAATCGGCCCTGACTTCGCTGGCTCTGGCCGCGTTCGGTCCTGTTCCGCGCGCCGCCCAAGCCGGCGACGGCCAGACCCGACTCGCCCCCGATCATTTCATTCCCGTGGACAAGGGCCTCAAACCCGAGTGGCTCCGGGCCATATTCGCCAAGGGCGAGCCGGAACGTTTCCGGGGCCGCGACCTGGACACCATCGGGATGCCGGTCGGCGGCATTTGCGCCGGCCAGGTTTATCTCACGGGCGAGGGAAGGCTGGCCTACTGGGACGTGTTCAACCAAAACCTCAACACGGGCTACGGCGCGGTGAACTGGAAGGAGGGCCGCGGTCCCGAGCTGAAGGTCCAGGGGAACCGGCTCGTGGAGGATGCTCCGGTTCGTCAGGGCTTCGCAGTGCGGATTCGCCGAGGGGAGAACGTCCAGACGCGGCCCCTGAACCGCCGGGGATTTCGCGACGTCGTCTTCCGGGGCGAATACCCGATCGGCCTGGTGGACTACGCCGACGCCGACGTGCCGGTGACGGTCCGGCTGGAGGCCTTCTCGCCGTTCATCCCGCTCGATGCGCATGATTCCGCCCTGCCTTGCACCCTGCTCAACTACTCGCTCGAGAACCGCGGCGCCGAGCCGGTCGAGGTCACCCTGGCGGGCTGGTTGTCCAACGCCGTGTGCCGGCAGAGCGTGACGGACTTCGCCGGGCGCGTGGAGCGCACCGGCCGCCTCGCGCGCGAGACCGGCCTGACGGGTTTCATCCTCGGCGCCCGGGCCACCGAGGCCGCCCTCGCGGCAGCGCCGCCGATGGTCTTCGCGGATTTCGAGGGCGGCGACTACGGCGCCTGGACGGTCGAAGGCGAAGCCTTTGGCGCGCGGCCCGCGGGAGGCACGTTGCCCAACCAGCAACCGGTGAGTGGTTTTCAGGGCAAGGGTCTCGTCAACTCCTTCCTCGGCGGCGATGGGCCGCACGGCCGACTCACCTCGCCGGAGTTCACCATTGAACGGCCGCTCATCAGTTTCCTCATTGGCGGCGGCAGCCACGCCAGCCAGACCTGCGTCAATCTGCTGGTGGACGGCCGAGCGGTGCGGACGGCGACGGGCCGGGACAACGAGCGGCTCGCGCCGCACAACTGGGACGTCGCGGAACTTCGGGGCCGGCGCGCGCGGATCGAGATCGTGGACGCCGCCTCCGGCGGTTGGGGGCATATCAACGTGGACCAGATCGAGTTCCGCGATCAGCCGATGACCGGCGTCACTGGCGAGCTGCACGAGCAGCCGGACTTCGGCAGCCTGGGCCTGTTTGCGCTCCATGCCGAAGCGGTTGAAACGGCGTTGGTGCTGCCCGAGGACGGAGATTGGACCGTCCTGTTCGAGCGCCCGCTCCTGGAGTCCTCCCCGGGTGCGCCGGCTTCCGGCGGGGTGCTGCGCGTGACCCGCACTTTGGCCCCGGGCGAGCAGGTAACACTCACCTTCGCCGCCGTGTGGCACTTTCCGAACCTGTATCGCGGCGACCGGCGTGTGGGCAATCACTACGCCCGCTTGTTCCCCGGCGCGCTGGACGTCGCGCGATACGTCCAGGGGGAGTTGCCACGACTGACCGCCGACACCCGGTTGTGGCGGAATACGTACTACGACTCGACCCTGCCGTGGTGGCTCCTGGATCGCCTGCACTCGACGGCCGCCAACCTCGCCACCACCACCTGCCAGTGGTGGGCCAACGGCCGGTTTTGGGCCTGGGAGGGCGGCGGCTGCTGTCACGGCACGTGCGGCCACGTCTGGAACTACGCGCACACGCTGGCGCGGCTGTTCCCCGAACTGGAGCGCAGCGTGCGCGAGCACCAGGACTTCGCGGCAGGGGTCGGGCTGCGGCCGGACGGCTCGATCGGCTTTCGCGGCGAGGGGTGGGACCTCTGGGCTGGCGATTCCCAGGGCGGCTATGTGCTCAAGGCGTGGCGCGAACATCAATGCGCGCCGGACGATGCGTTCCTGCGGCGCAACTGGCCGGCCATCCGCCGCGCCGTCGAGTTTCTCATCGTCCAGGATGGCAACGCCGACGGCCTCATCGAGGGCCAGCAACACCAGACCTACGACGAGAATTATTTTGGGGCGAACACGTTCGTGGGCGCGCTGTATCTGGGCGCCTTGCGAGCGGCGGAGGAGATGGCGCGTGAGGTGGGCGACGCGCCGTTCGCCCGCCGCTGCCGGGAAATCTTCGAGTCCGGCAGCCGGCTTTCGGTGCAGCGGCTTTTCAACGGCGAATACTTCATCCAGGAGGTGGACCTCGCGAAGCACCCCGACTGGCAGTACGGCGATGGTTGCCTCGCGGATCAGCTTTTCGGGCAGGGCTGGGCGCACCAGGTCGGGCTGGGGTATCTCTACCCGGACACCACGGTGCGCACGGCGCTGCAAGCCATCTGGAAGTATTGCTGGGCGCCGGACATCACGGCCCAAAACCGGGCCCATCCGCCGGAGCGCTGGTTTGCGTCAAACGGCGACGCCGGCCTGTTCACCTGCACCTGGCCGCGCAGCCGGCATCTGGGCCCGAAATCCACGCGTTACCGGGACGAATTGTGGACCGGCATCGAGTATCAGGTGGCCGGGCACATGGCCTGGGAGGGGATGCTGACCGAGGCGCTGGCGATCTGCCGGGCGGTGCATGAGCGTTACCACCCGCGGCGCTTCAACCCGTGGAACGAGATCGAGTGCGGCGACCACTACGCGCGCGCGCTGGCCAGTTGGGGCGTGCTGCTCGGCCTGGCCGGATTCGAGTACCACGGCCCCAAGGGTCATCTCGGTTTCGCTCCGCGTCTGACGCCGGAGAATTTCGTCTGCGCCTTCACCGGGGCCGAGGGCTGGGGGTCGCTTTCCCAGAAACGTGAGGGCGGCCGGCAAATCAACACGATCGCCGTCCGCTGGGGCCGGCTGCGGGTGCGAACCCTCGCCTTCGAAGTCGCGGCGAAAGCGGAACCCACGGCGGTCGAGGTCAAGATCGGGGGGCGCCCCGTCGCCGCCGAATGGGACCGTCAGGGGCGTCGCTGCCTGGTGAAGCTGACCGCGCCGGTCACGGTCGAGCGCGACGGCGTGATCGAGGTGACGCTCACCTGACCGGGGCGCCCGTGCTCGCTGTTCGATCAGATTGTGCGGGACGTCGGGCTGCAGGAGGGAAAGCTTTCGCTCGCCCCGGCGGGTCGGGCCGCCGGTAGCCGTTAAAATCCAGCCGCGCCGGGTCGCGCTTGGGGAGCCGTGGTTCGCACCAGCGGCGAAAGGGGAGTTGACATTCTTAAGAATCTTAAGCAATTAGACCTCCGCTCAGCCGGACTAAGTGGCAAGGGAGCGGGGCCCCGCGCGGGTCCGCTCGTTTCGCGGGTTGGAGCGACGCCCTTCGCGAGCCGGTGGTCCGGTCGGGCCCTTCTTGCCGCCACGTGCTGCCGGCAACTACACGCACCATGAAACTGCCCGATCGCTCCCGGCGGAAGGTCCGACTCCCGCGGCCGTCTGCCTTTACACTGATCGAACTGCTGGTCGTGATCGCGATCATCGCGATCCTCGCCGCGATGCTCCTGCCGGCGCTCTCCAAGGCGAAGGCCAAAGGCATCCAGGTGAAATGCAACAGCAACATTCGCCAGCTCGGCCTTGCCATCCGCATGTACGCGGACGACAACCGCGACAAGTTCCCGGACTGCACGGGCGCGGTGTGGCCGTGGGACCTGCCCGCGGCGGCTGCCAACGCCTTCGTGAAATACGGCGGCCAGCGGAAGATCCTGTACTGCCCGGGTTTTCCGAAACAGGACAACGACACCCTCTGGAGCTTCACCACCGGCGTGACCAACGAGGTCGCGAACGACAACGCCTCCGGTTACCGGGTCATTGGCTACGCCGTCGCTTTCAAGGGCTCCGGCCGGGTGGTGGCCACGAACATTACCGAGAGCCTGAACCCGGCACCGTGGAAGCTCGCGGGCGGCATCGAGTACGACCCCGGTCCCAGCGGGCGGGTCGTGGCCGCCGACGGCACGCTCTCGGCGGGCGCCAACGAAACGGACCGCTGGCGCAATCGCTACACCAAGATTGACGGCGGCTGGGCGGGGCATCAGGCGCCGCATCTCGCCGGCAAACTGCCTGCCGGCGGCAATCTGCTCATGCTCGACGGGCACGCGGAATGGCGGAAGTTCGAGAAGATGCGGGTGCGCACTTCGGGCGAGCCGGCGTTTTGGTGGTAAGCCCGGAAGCGGCCGCCCTCGGGCGCTGAAGCGTCGCCCGGTCCGGGCGGTCGGGAAACGCCTTGGCCAGGCCGGCGGTTTTCGGCAGACTGCGGCCGGGATTGCCGTCCGTGTGCGATGTCCGCCGCCAGTCCATTTCAACCCGACCTGCTGACCGACCTGCTGCGCGCGGTTTCGCGTTCCTTCTATCTCACGCTCCGGGTGCTTCCCGCAGCGATTCGGCCGCAGATTGGGGTGGCTTATCTCCTGGCGCGCGCCACCGACACCATCGCGGACACGGCCATCGTACCCGTGCCGGAACGGCTGGAGGTTCTGGAGGTTTTGCGTGCCCGAATCCTGGGACGCTCGCAAGAGCCGCTCGAGGTGAATCGTTTCCTGGCCACGGAGGGGGACCTGGGCGGCGCCAGCCATCCCGCCGAGCGGGCGCTTCTCGCCCGGGTGGAGGAAGCGCTGGCGGTCGTGGCCGCGTTCGAGGAGCGCGACCGCGATTGCGTCCGCGCCGTGCTGGACACCATCACCAGCGGGCAAATCCTCGACCTGCAGCGGTTTGGTCGGGCGTCGGTGGACCAGATCGTCGCGCTGGCCACGGACGCCGAACTGGACGACTACATCTACCGGGTGGCCGGATGTGTCGGGCTGTTTTGGACGCAGATGTGCCGGGCGCACCTTTTTCTCCGCGACCGCCTGGACGATCAGCTCCTCACGGGCCACGGCGTTCGCTTCGGCAAGGGCCTCCAACTGGTGAACATTCTCCGGGACCTGCCGGGGGACCTCCGGCTGGGGCGCTGTTACCTGCCGGCCGACGGCCTCCGCCGGCATGGGTTGTCGCCCGCGGCGTTGCTGGATCCCACGGCCATCGGCCGGTTCCGCAACCTCTACGACGTGCATCTGGGCCAGGCCCGCCAGCATCTGGCGGCCGGCTGGGCTTACACCAACGCGCTCCCGCGCCGAGCGGTGCGGGTTCGACTGGCGTGCGCATGGCCGATCCTGATTGGCGTTCGCACGCTGGCGAAGCTGCGCACCGGCAACGCCCTCGACGCGGAACGCCGGATCAAGATCAGCCGGCGGGAAGTCCGCCGGGTGATGACGCAGACCCTCCTGAGCTATCCTTTTCCGGGCGCGTGGGAACGCCTGTTCGAGCGCGCTCGTCTCGGCTGACCATGAACCTTGTCCAGGCCCGCGCCCGGCACGCCGACCTTGCCGCCGAAATCCGCCGGCACGACCACGCCTACTACGTGCTGGCCCGGCCAACCCTCAGCGACTTCGAGTACGATCAAAGGTTCCGCGAACTTCAGGACCTGGAGCGGCAGTTTCCGGAACTGGCCACGCCCGAGTCCCCCACGCAGCGCGTGGGCGGCGCGCCGACCGAGGGGTTCCGGCGGGTCAAGCACCTGGTCCCGATGCTCTCGCTGGAAAAGATCGAAGCAGCCGAGGCCTCGGCGCCAGCAGCCGACGCAGATCGGGCCGCGCGCCATCGCGCGCAGGACGAGCGCACGCTGCCGCGGTTGCTCGAGTTTGATCGCGCGATTCGCAAGCACCTGGGCCGGGACCGCGTGGACTACGTCCTGGAGCCCAAGGTGGACGGGGTGTCCATCGGGGTTCACTACCGCCACGGCAAGCTCACGCTGGGGGTGACGCGCGGCGACGGCCAGTTCGGCGACGACATCACGGCCAACCTTCGCACCATTCGGGCGATCCCGCTCGAGCTGAACCTCGCCGCGCCGCCGCCGCTGCTCGAAGTCCGCGGTGAAGCCTACATGGCCACGGCGGATTTCGAGGCGCTCAATCGCCGGCTGGAGGCGGCCGGGGAAAAGCCGTTTCCCAACGCCCGCAACGCCACCGCGGGCACGCTCAAGCTGCTCGACCCCAAGCTGGTCGCAGCCCGGCCGCTGCGGGCGGTGTTTTACGCGGTTGGCGCCTGTGAGGGCATCGCCTGGGAGACGCACGCCGCGATGATCGAGGCCTTGCGCCAGTTCGGCCTGCCGATTCAACGCGAGTGGTGGGTGTGCCCGGACATGGAGGAGGTGCTCCGCGTGTACCGCGAGGAAGTGGTTTGCCACTACGACGAGCACCGCGACCTGCGTTCCCGCGTGCCGTACGACATTGACGGCGTGGTCATCAAGGTGAACCGGATGGCCGACTGGACGTGCATTCCCTCGAAAGCCCGCGCGCCCGGCTACGCCGTCGTCCACAAGCCGATCCCCTGGATTACGCCGGCGGAGACGGTGCTCCGCGCCATCACGGTGCAGGTCGGCCGAACCGGCGTGCTCACGCCCGTGGCCGAGCTGGAACCGGTCTTTGTTCAGGGGTCCACCATCGCCCGCGCCACGTTGCACAACGAGGAGGAAATCCGCCGCAAGGACATCCGCATCGGCGACACGGTGG
>CAYNCT010000053.1:0-4139 GCA_964396005.1 uncultured Verrucomicrobiota bacterium
CCAGCCAGCCATTGGTCCATTGATAGATGAAGCCGAAGTGGTTGAGGAGGGCGTACACGATGTAGAGGATCAACGCCAGGCCGATGAGCTTCGGCCACGGGCTCTTCTTCTCGGCAAACGGATCCAGCAGATCCCGCGACGCGCCAGCGGGCAACTTGGCCACGCCCGTGAGGGACTTCCCAAAGGGCACGTTCAATTTGGCGGCGGCGTTCACGGCCCAGCCGTTGGCATCGAGGATCGGCCCGAGGTTGCGTTTGCGCAGCTTGAGCCACGCGATGATCATGGAAGGGCCGGAGATGAGGAGGATGACGCCGATCAGGGCGGCGACGATGGCCAGCGGGCCGAGCTTGATAATGCCGGTGAGGTAACCCATGAGCGTGGCGAAGAAGGTACCGATGGCGCCGAAAGCCACGCCCAAGGCTGCCACCGTGCCGACGTCCACCTTTTTGGGCGGGGCGGCAGCGGCCTTGTCTGCCTGCGCGGCCGTGGCGGCGGCTTGGGCGAGCTTGGCGTCGGCCGAGGCTTCGGCGGCGGCGGCCCGTTTGGCCACCTGCTCCTCGATCAAGCGGACGAACTTCTTGTACGGCGCCCAGAACGCCTGGCGGATGCTGATGGGGTTCTCGATGATCTTGGTGATGGTGGCGTCCCAGTCCCGGCCCTGGCGGTCATAGAAAATGCCGTTGCGGCCGACCATCAGGTGATCGGAGTCGCCGTCGCTGAAGACCGCCACGATCTGCCGCTTTTCGCCGCTGCCCTTGCGCACGCAGTCGCAATAGGCGAGGTACGCGCCGGCGAGGCCGGCCATGGTCGCGTGCCGCGCCGGGTCCTCGACCGGCAGCGTGAGGGTGCAACTACGCTGGTCGAGGTAGAGGGTGCCGGCCTGGAAGATGGCCGGTTCGCCGCGGTTGTAGAAGTCGGCGAAGTTGACGAAGTTGGTGCAGAGCAGGTGCAGATCGCGGTGGAAGCGGACCAGTTTGTCCACGGCCGTGATCGCGTTGGCCTTGCCCTCCTCGGCCTTGTCGCGTGCGATCAAGGTGGCGAGCGTCTCCCGGGCGGAGCCGGCGAGGAGTTCCCGCACGCGGGCCAAGGTCAGTTTCTCGACGGCCGCGCCCGCCTTGCCCGCCGTCCAACACTCATAGTTACCGAGTTTTGCCTGCAAGGTTGCCCAGTCGGCTTCGGTGAGCGCGGTCTGGTTGCCCAGTAGCGGCTTGACGGCGTCGTTCAACAGCCGGGCCATCGGGCCCGCCCAGGCCGGGTTCACGCCTTCGGTGAGCGGCAACGGGCGGATGCCTTCGATCCGTGCCAGGGGGAATCCGGCGATCTCGGCGCTGGTGATGGTCAGGTCTTTGGCGGCCAGCGCGAGGTACTCCTTTTCCTCGCGGTTCAGGGCGGCCTGGGCCCGGGCATCGAAGGCCGCCAGCCGGCAACGCGCGAAGTAGTCGTCCACCTTGGCCCGCACCGCCCGCACGGCGGCCGCAGCCGCGGCGGTGGCGTCCTTGAGGGGCAGAATCGCCGGGTCGCTTTCCGCTTTGTGCCACCAATCGGCATACGCCTGAGCCTCGGCGAAGAACTGGTCCACTTTGGCCTGATTGATGCCGGGTTTGCCGGAGCGGTCCGGCTCGCTGCCGACACAGGCGATGACATCGCGAATCAGCGCCCGGGTCGCGTCTTCTTCGGCCGAATCCTCGGTGATCACGCCGTCGCCGTTGAAGGGGGTGCCGGCGAAAATCCGCGCGGGATCGGTGTCGTCGGCGCAGATGCCCGGGGCATCCTTCTTGCCGAGGTTGAGGAGGATTTGCCGCGCGGAGGCCAGGATGGCGGCGCCCTCGGGGGTGGCGTCGTTGATGGCGGAAAGCGGCAGCGACCGGGCACCCTTGAGCAGGTCGTCGGGGTTCTTAAGGAGGCCGCCGGCCCACTTGACGGCGGCGATCAACTCCGGCGCGCGGATGCGGCCGTCCTGATCGGTGTCAATCAGGGCGAGGGTCTTGGCATCGAAATGCAGGCCCGTGGTGGGACAGGCGAGGGCGACCCAAAGCTTTTGGTCGAGCTGGTCAATGGCCAGCATTTCGGCGCCGGTCTCCAATTTGACTTGATCGAAGCCGCCGGCGCGGAAAAAGCGCCAGTTCACGGAGCGTGTTTCGTTGCGGTGCATAGGGTTGTTCGGTTTCCCGTGGGCCGGGAGTGTAGCGGGGGGTGGCGCCGGCTGGCAATCCGCGTGTGCCGGCACGGTCGCGCCGCCGGCCCGGCCCGCCTTTCACTTGCCCGGGCGGGCCGTCAAGCGGAGATTCGCGCGCCATGCGGGCGCTCGTGGTGGAAGACGACGACAAGATCGCCTCCTTCGTGGTCAAAGGGCTGCAGCAAAGCGGCTTTGCCGTGGACCGCTGCCCGGACGGCGAGGAGGCGCTCCCGCTGGCGGTGTCCGTCGCCTATGATGCGGCGGTGGTGGACATCATGTTGCCGAAGCTGGACGGGCTGAGCCTCGTGCGCCAGATGCGAGCGCGGGGCGTCCAGACGCCGGTGATCTTTCTCAGCGCGCGGGCCACGGTGGACGACCGGGTGCGCGGCTTGCAGGCCGGCGGGGACGACTACCTGACCAAGCCGTTCGCGTTCACCGAACTGTTGGCGCGCGTGCAGGCGTTGATCCGTCGGGCGTCGCAAGCAGCCGAGCCCACGCGCCTGGTGGTGGGCGACCTGGAGTTGGATTTGCTCGACCGCACGGTGCGCCGCGGCGGGGAGGCAATCGAACTGCAACCCCGCGAATTTGCCCTGCTCGAGTATTTGATGCGCAATGCCGGTCGGGTGGTGACGAAGACGATGATTCTCGAGCGGGTCTGGGATTACAGCTTTGATCCCCAGACCAACGTGGTGGATGTGCTGGTGCATCGGGTGCGGGCGAAGGTGGACCCGGACAAGCAGCGCATTCACACGATCCGCGGAGTGGGCTATGTCCTTAAGCCCCATTAGCCGGTTCTTCCGCAGCTTCAGCTTTCGGCTGAATCTCTGGTACGCGGCGCTCTTCACGTTGAGCAGCTTCGCCGTGTTTGTGCTGCTGTACTACCGGTTGGCAGAGGTGCTGGAGAAAAAGGAATTCGAGGTGCTCCAGTCCCGAACCAAGGTGTGCGGGGCCATTTACCAGGCCGGGGGGACACGGGCGCTGCGGTCGTGGCTCGAGCGGCAGCAGGGCCAGCCGGGCGAGCGCGAGTACTTCGTCCGGGTGGTGAACCGGTGGAACGTGCAGGAGTTGTTGGTGGTGCCCGATGACTGGGTGACGTTCAAGGACGAGCCGGCCGGCCTCGAAGGCTACCGACAGCGGGTCGGGGTGATCCGCATTCCCAAGGACGCGCAGCGGGACTTCGCGCTGTCGTCGGTTACGTTCCCCGACGGCACGCTGTTGCAGGTGGGCCGGAGCACCGACACCCGCGTGGCGCTGCTCAATCCGTTTAAACGCACGTTCGCCCTGGCGTTGGGCGGGGTGATCGTGCTCGCCTTCGGCGGCGGCGCCCTGGCCTCCTACCGCGCGCTGCTGCCGGTCCGGCAGATTGTCGCCATCGCCCGTTCCATCATCGAGACCGGCCGGCTGGACGCCCGCGTGCCGCAGCGGCAGTCCAACGACGAGCTCGACGAGCTGGCCCGCCTCTTCAACTCCGTGCTGGACCGGAATCAGGCGCTCCTGCGCGACATGCGGGAGGCGCTCGACAACGTGGCTCACGACCTGCGCACCCCGCTGACCCGCCTGCGCGGCACCGCGGAACTGGCGCTGCGCGCGCCGGACGACGCGGGCGCGCGCGAGGCGCTGGCCGATTGCGTCGAAGAGTCCGACCGCGTGCTGAGCATGTTGAACACCATGATGGACATCGCCGAGGCCGAGGCCGGCACGCTGCGGCTGGACCGCCAGCCCCTCGACCTGTGCCAGCTCGCGAACGAGGCTGCGGATGTCTATCAGTTTGTGGCCGAGGAAAAGGGCCTCCGCCTGCGACGCGACTTCGTGCCGCCCTGCCCCGTGAGCGTGGACGCCAACCGTTTCCGCCAGGTCATCGGCAATCTGCTGGACAATGCGATCAAGTACACGCCGGCGGCCGGGATGGTGGCCGTGAGCGTCCGGGAGGAAGGCGCGATGGTCGTGCTGCGGGTCCGCGACA
>CAYNCT010000053.1:4149-21448 GCA_964396005.1 uncultured Verrucomicrobiota bacterium
CGCCGGCATCGCCCCGGAAGAACAGCCCAAAATCTGGGCGCGGCTGTATCGCGGCGACAAGAGCCGTTCGCAGCGGGGGTTGGGACTCGGACTGAGCCTCGTCAAGGCCGTGGTGGAGGCCCACGGCGGCACCGTCGCCGTTTCCAGTCAGGTCGGCGAAGGCTCCGAGTTCTGTGTGCGTGTGCCCAGGGCGGCCTGACGGAGGATCCGGTCCGTTGCCGGCGCAACCGCCAGCACCCGTGGGGCCGATTCGCCCGCTGGGGCGTGCCCGCTCCACCCGAACTCCGAACGTCGTTTTACGGAAGACGACAAAGGGGACGAAGGAGCAACGGGAACGGGATTCTCCTCCGGGCACTTTTACTGACCGTCCTGTCCCGGCGGAAGCCCCTCTGCCTTCGTTTGCATCGTTGCCTTCTGTGAGTCCGACTTCGGTTTTCGGGTTCAGACGTCGCAGATGCCCACGGCTTGCCGCAGCGAAGTCAGCGGGTCGCGTTTGGGAATGAATTCCTGCGCCACGAAGCCCTTGAATCCGGTGGAGACGATCGCGCGCATGATCGCCGGGTAGTTTAGCTCCTGGGTCTCATCTATCTCGTTACGGCCCGGATTGCCGCCGGTGTGGTAATGGGCGATGTACGGCGCGGCGGCCTCGAGCTTCTTGCCGGGATCCCCCTTGATCGTCCGGATGACGTCGCCCTCCATGATCTGCATGTGGTAGATGTCGTAGAGCAGCTTGAAGTGCTCCGAGCCCACGCGCTTGCAAAGTTCCACCCCCCACGCGGTGCGGTCGCACATGTAGTCGGGATGGTCCACCTTGCTGTTGAGCAACTCCATCACCGCCACCACGCCGTGTTGCTCGCAAATCCGCGCCACGCGCTTGAGTCCCTTGGCGCAATTCTCCAGCCCCTCGTCATCGGACATCCCCTTCCGGTCACCGGAGAAACAAATGATGTTTTTGAACCCGGCGGCGGCCACCAGCGGCGCCGTCTGTTCGTAAAACGCGACGATCTTGTCGTGGTTCTCCTCGCGATTGAGGCCGCTGGAGATGCCGCCGGGCACGCCGCTGACCATCGCGCACACCAGCCCGTGCTTCTTGAGGGTGGGGAAGTCATCCACCGTGAGCAATTCCACCGAGCGGATGCCCATGCCCTTGACGGCCTGGCAGAATTCATCCAGCGGAATCTTGCCGTAGCACCATTTGCAAACGGAGTGGTTGATGTTGCCCCGCAGCGGGGCGGCGTCGGCGGCCCCGAGTCGCCGGGCCAGCGTTGCGGCGGCCACCGCAGCGGCCGAGGTCTTGAGAACAGTTCGACGGGACAGGGTGGTTTTCATGATGGCGTGCGGGCCGGCACCGTGCCGGTGATCGCGCTAACCCCGAAATACACTGCCGCGGCCGGGCGACGTCAAACGCAAAGGGGGGAACGCGGTCGGGACCTTGTTCGTCACCGGCGCCTCGGCGTGAACGGGCTTGAGGCAACCAAAGCGCGCGGGGCCTCGCCGGTGGCGGCGGACAATTTGGTTGTCAGGTGCGGGACCCTTGCTAGTTTTCAGGCGCGGTCCGGCCCGGTGTGCCGGGCCCGATCATCCGTCCTACGCCATGAGCGACATGCTGCAGGACTGCGCGCTGTACCAGGAGTACCTGGCCGAGCGGGAAGAGATCCTGAAACACAAGTGGCTCGCGTCCGAAAAGGCCGGGCGCGATATCGGGTTCGATCGTGCCCTGACCGAGTGGTTGCTCTACTACCGCGCCGGCTGGCGGGAGGCGCGCCGGCGTCAACGAAACGCCACCGGCTGAAGGTCGCCCCGCATTCCCCGGTTCCCCGCGGCCCCGCCTGGCCGGCCCCGCGGGGTTGTTTTTTTGAAGACATCCATGACTGAATCGCTCGCGCGCCGGACGGAGGTGTTGATGGACGACCCCTCCCTGCAAGCGGCCATCCGCGAGGTGGCCCGGCAAATTGCCGTGGGCAATCCCCCCTCCGGCGAGGTGCTGTTGGTCGGCATCCAGACCGGTGGCGTCCATCTGGCGCAGCGCCTCGCGGCCTTGCTCCAGGGCCAGTGGCGCATGACCGTGCGGGTCGGAGAACTCGACGTCTCGATGCACCGCGACGACCTCGACCAGCGGCCGACGCCGGAAGTTCACGCCACGGTCATCCCCTTCGACATCACCGAGCGCACGGTGGTGCTCGTGGACGATGTGCTCAACAGCGGCCGTACCGCCCGGGCCGCGCTGGATGCGCTGACCGACCTCGGCCGCCCGCGAAGGGTCCAACTGGCGGTCCTCGTGGATCGGGGCTTGCGCGAGCTGCCCATCCAGCCGGACTTCGTCGGCAAGGTCGTCAAGACGCAGCCGGGCGAGCGAGTGGTGGTGCAGATGGACGGGGGCGGCGCGGGCAAAGTCCTCCTTGAAAAAGCCCCGGGGCGGTAGCTCAATCCGGCCATGCGCTGGAGTCGCAAAGACCTGCTCGATCTGCAATCCCTTTCCGCCGAAGAAATCACCACCGTTTTGGACACCGCCCGCGAGTTCAAGGCAGTGGGCGGGCGCGCGATCAAGAAGGTGCCGCCCCTGCGCGGGCGCACGGTGGTGAACCTGTTTGTCGAGCCCTCGACCCGGACGCGCATCAGCTTCGAGCTCGCCGCAGTGCGGCTGAGCGCCGACGTCATCAACTTCACGGCCGAGGCGTCCTCCCTCAGGAAGGGCGAGACGCTCAAGGACACCGCGCGCAATCTGCGGGCGCTGCAGGCGGACTTCATCATCATCCGGCATTCGGCGGCCGGAGCCCCGCACTTCCTGGCGCGGGTGCTGGACGCCCACGTGGTAAACGCGGGCGATGGCGCCCACGAGCATCCCACCCAGGGGCTGCTCGATGTGTTCACCATGCGCGAACACAAGGGCCGCATCGCGGGGCTGAAGGTGACGATTCTGGGCGACATCCTCTACAGCCGGGTGGCCCGCTCGAACATCTGGGCGCTCCAGAAACTCGGGGCGCAGGTCACGCTGTGCGGGCCGCCCACCCTGGTGCCCCCGATCTTCCGCCAAATGGGCTGCCAGGTGACCGCGCGGCTCGAGGAGGCCATCGCCGACGCGGATGTCGTCAACCTGCTGCGCATCCAACACGAGCGCCAGCGGCAGACGATGTTCCCCAGCCTGGGCGAGTACACCAGCCTCTTCGGTATCACCCCGGACCGGCTGGCCGCGATGAAGCCCGATGTGCTCATCATGCACCCCGGCCCCATCAACCGCGGGGTCGAGGTGGATAGCGACGTCGCCGACGGCAGTCACTCCGTCATCCTCGAGCAGGTCACCAATGGCCTGGCCGTCCGCATGGCCGTGCTTTACCTCATCAACGGCGCGCACGGTGCGGCGCCGGGCGCGAACTGACCGGCGCGGGGCGCCTGCTTTGGGAATTGCCGCGGCCGGGCGCGCCGCCATAGTGCCGCCATGCGCGACAAATCCCTGCAATTCCTTCAGACGCTCGTCAACACCCCCAGCCCCTCCGGCCACGAAGTGCGCGGCCAGCGGGTGTGGATGGACTACGTCCGCGACCACGCGGACGAAACGTTTTCCGACGCCTACGGCAACTGCGTGGCCGTGCTCAACCGCGGCGGCTCACCGCGCGTCATGCTCGCGGCGCACGCGGACGAAATCGCGCTGACCGTGAACTACATTGACAAGGAGGGCTTCCTGTATGTCCGGAAACTGGGCGGCGTGGATCCGATCGTGGCCCGCGCCCAGCGCGTCACCGTACACACCGCCAACGGCCCGGTGCCCGGCGTGGTGGGCAACGTAGCGCCCCACCTGCAAAAGCTCGACAAGGAGCGCAAGCTGCCGGACATCAGCGACCTGTTTCTGGACATCGGCGCTCGCGATCGCAAAGAGGCGGAGAAGCTGGTCCGCATCGGCGATCCGGTCACCTTGACCCAGGAATTTGCCCTGCTCCGCAACGACCTGGCCGTCGCGCGCGCCTTTGACAACCGCGTGGGCACCTTCGCCGTGGCCGAGACGCTGCGCCTCCTGCGGGACGGCGGAAAAAAGCTCCAAGCCGAAGTGCTCGCGGTCTCGAACATCATGGAGGAGGTGGGGCTGCTGGGGGCCCGGCAGATCGCCTATTCCCTCAAGCCGGACGTGGCGCTGGTGGTGGACGTGACCCACGCCACGGATTATCCGACCGTCAGCCAGCAGCTCCACGGCGACGTACGCGTGGGCAAAGGCCCCACCCTGACCCACGGTGGCTGCAATCATCCCGAGGTCGTGGCCCGGCTCGAGGCGGTGGCCAAGAAGGCCGGCATCAAACTGCAGCACGAGGCGATGTCCGCCTCCAGCGGCACGGACACCGATGTGATCTTCTGGACGCGCGGGGGCATTCCCAGCGCGTTGATCAGTCTGCCCAACCGCTACATGCACTCGCCCGTCGAAGTCGTCAGCTTGAGGGACCTCGCGGACATTCCCGAATTGATGGCCACCTTCGCGCTTTCGTTGAAGAAGGGCGAGGAGTTCAAAGTGCGGATTTGAACCGGTTCCGATCGGGACCGGCCCCGGCCAGCGGGTTCAGGGCGAAATGGCCCGCGACCCGGACGCTGCCGGTGATCGCCGCGGTGACGTGCTCCTTGGCGAGGGCGACCGCCCGCGGTAACGGGGCGCCTCTGGCCAGCCAGGCCGCAATCGCGGCCGAGTAGGTGCAGCCAGTGCCGTGCGTGGAGACGCCCCGGACCCACGGCGCGGTCAGCAGCAGTTCCCGGCGACCGTCAAAGAACAGGTCCACCGCCTCGCGTAGGCCGCGCAGATGTCCGCCCTTGACCAGCACCGCGCAGGCAAACCGCTGGTAAATCTCCCGGCCCGCCGCGCGCAGATCCTCGACCGACTTCAAGGCGCCGCCAGCGAGGATGGCGGCTTCATCCAGGTTCGGAGTCACCAAGGTCGCGAGCGGCAGCAGGCCGGTGAGCAACGCCCGGATCGCGGCCGGTTGCAGCAGCCGGGCGCCGCTGGTGGCCACCATCACCGGATCCACCACGATCGGGATGCGCGGCTGTTCCGCGAGAGTCCGCACCACTTCGCGGATCACCGCCGACGAGAACAGCATTCCCGTCTTGATCGCGTCCGGCGGCAGCTCGGCAAACACCGCCTCGATCTGTTGCCGCACAAGCGCCGGAGCCGCCGCCTGAATCCCGCGGACTCCGGTCGGATTTTGCGCGGTCAGACAGGTGATGGCCGTCGTCCCGTGAACGCCCAGCGCCGTGAAGGTCTTCAGATCAGCCTGGATGCCCGCCCCACCGCCGCTATCGGAACCGGCGATGGTCAGGGCAATGGGGAGGCGGCGGTAGCGGGACCGGGGACGGCGAATCGTTGGCATGTTGCGGGGTTGATGTGCGCAGAGCCGCAGGGGCGGAGACTCGGCGGCCGGGACTTCACTCGAAGGATTCCGGCAGGGCTTCGACTTGAATCCGGGTGCGCTCGCCGATCACCGCCTCGCCCTCGATGCGCGAGTTGTCGAGCCAGATGCCGAAGGCGGCGTCATTCGTCAACACCACCTCGACCGACGGCGGAGGCATCTGGGCGTTCGTGAAGACGAGGCGGCCGTCGAATACCACCCGCTGACTCAACGTGCGATTGGTGCCCACGGCGTTGAAGAAAAGCGTGTGATCAGCGGGTGTCGGGCGGACCGCGGCAGCCGGCGCGCGGGCGGGCTGACTCCGGAAGCCCTCCGCGCGGGTCGGCGTGGCGACTGTCCCGGTGGGCGTGGCCAGCGGGGGCGCGGTCACCTCAGCAAAATACGTGGAGCCGTCAGGCTCGGTGAATCGGAGCCGCCGGCCAATCTGCGCCACCTCGAACTCCTGAAGCACCGGCGACGGCGGGGGCGAGTTCACGTTTTGCCGAAGCCCGCGCGCGCGGGTCTGGATGAAACGCTGCTGGTTGGTGGCCGTGGCAGGTTCCGGGGCGGCTCGCACCCGGCCAGCCGCCGCGACCTGCCCGCCGTGGCGCGCAAGCTCCGCGGCCGCTGGAGCGGGGGTGCGGACCGCCGAGCCGACGGCTCCCGCGCCGCCTCCACGGCTGGCGGAGGCCGCGTCGGAAATCGAGGAAGCTCTCGTTGACGCGGCGGTGACTGGCGCCGGCGCGGCAGCCCGAGTTGGGGACGCGGCTGCGGCCGGGCCGGGCGGCGAATCCACGTTGGATTCGTTCTCGCGGCCAAGCGGCGGGAGAGTCGGCCCGGGCGTCATTGCCGGCATGTGACCTGACCAGTCAGAACGCAATCCCAACGCCTGCGGTGGAGCCGGGGACTGCGAGATCGCGCCACGGTCTGAGGCCGCATCGCTGGAAGAACGCTTCGCCGCGGTTTGCCACTTCACCGGCCACCCGAAATCGAGGACCAGCATTGCCACGAGGGCCAACGCCGCGGTGATGCCCGCCGTCCAGCCCAGCCGGGGCCAGATCAGATTCCACCGGCGCAGCCTGGCGGTGCGCTGCGCGGCGTGGCCCCAGCGGCGATCCACCTCCGCCCGGACCGCGCGGCGCACAAGGGGCGGCGGCACGAAGGGTCCGCCCGCCTGCGCGCGCCGTTGTTCGGCGTACCCGCGCAGTCGCAGTTCAATCGGTGGCGAATCGTGGTCTGGCATCTGGCCGCAGGGTTAGACGGGAAGCCCGCTCTTTGTCTCCCGCTGAAAAACGCCGCGCGCAATGGCCTCGAGCTTGTCGAGGCACTTGCTCAGGCGCGAACTGACGGTCTTCACGTTGAGGCACAAACTGGCCGCCAGTTCCTCGTAGCTCAGGTCGGCGAAATAGCGCAGTTCAATGATCTCGCGGCAGGGATCGCCGAGCCGGGTCAGCGCCTCGTGCAGCAGGGCCGCGTCTTCCCGACGGGCCAGCGCTTCGTCCGGCGGCGGCGCCGCGGCCGGGGGATCCTGCGGCAGACCGCCATCGGCCGGGTCGGCATCGAGGGAAACCGTTTTGCGGCCGCCGCCCCGTTTGGCGGCGCGAGCGCGATCGAGAAAGTCCCGGGCCTTGTTTAAGGCGATGCGGCACACCCACGTTTGAAAGGCGCTGGAGCCGCGAAAACTCTCGAGGCTGCGGACCACGGTCACGAACACCTCCTGGCAAACTTCCTCGACATCCTCGCGGGTGAAGTCCGGCGCGAGCTGGAAAACGAAACCCGCCACGGCCGGGTAGTGCCGGTCGAGCAGGGCCTCCCAGGCTGCCGGGTCGCCCTGGCGGCAGCGGGCAAGCAGGGCTGGTTCCGAGTCGTCGAGCATCAGGTATCGCACCACGCCGGGCAGCGTCCAACCCGCGCGCGCGCCGCCAAAGCTAGGGCGGGTCGGCGGCGGGAGGAAGCGCAAAGGCCGGCCGCGCCGCTTGCCGGCGGATCGCGCTTCAAGTTCGGACTGCGAACTTCGACCTTCGGACTTTTCCGCATCTCATCCTTGGCCGCCGGGCCAGTCGCGGCGCTGCCACATCGGGTCCGCCGGCAATCCGCTTGCCAGCGGTGGCGTCGTCGCTTAGCACCGGGGGCGATGCAAGTCCCGATGGTGATGACGGTGATTGGTGCCGACCGCCCCGGCATTGTGGGGGCGGTGGCGCGGCTCGTGGCCGAACACGGCGGCAACTGGCTGGAGAGCCGGATGTGCCGCCTCGGCGGACAGTTCGCCGGAATCCTGCGCGTCACGGCGCCGGCGGAGCAGCGCGCCGCGCTCGCGCGCGCACTGGAGGGCATGTCCGCGCAGGGGTTGACCGTGGTCGCCCAGGACGACCGGGCGGCCGACTCGCCACCGCCGACCGACCTGACCGTCCTCGAAGTCCTGGGGCAGGATCGTCCGGGGATTATTCGCGAGATTGCGGCGGCGCTGGCGCGGCTGCAGGTCAACGTCGAGGAGTTGGTCAGCGAAGTCGTCAGCGCGCCGATGTCGGGCGAACCGCTGTTCAAAGCCCGGGCAACCGTGCTGGTGCCGACCGCGACGCCCGCCGCCACGCTGCGCCGCGAGCTGGAGAAAATCGCGGCCGACCTTCAAGTGGACCTCACGGTCCAGCCGCTGACCTCCCGTCCTGGCTGAACCGACCGTCGCCGATGGCCTTGATCGCTCCGGGCACCAGAACCGCCGCCTCGGGGTAAGGTGCGTCTCCGCGCATGGACTTTCGACAGCTCGGTTGGGACGATTCGTGGCAGGCCCAATTTGCTCCGTTGGCCGCCCGGGGGCTGACGCCCGCGCGCGTCGCCCTCGAGGACAAACACAGCTTCCGCGTGGTCGGGGAAGCCGGGGAGTTCGAGGCCACGGTCCCGGGCCGCTGGCTGCATCGGCGCTTCAGCGACGCCGACCTGCCCAAGGTGGGCGATTGGGTCGGAGTTGCGCCCGGCTCCCGTTCGCAGCCCGGGCCCCGGGTGATCGAGGCCATTCTGCCGCGGCGGACGCAACTGGCGCGCAAGGTGGCGGGCCGGGAACTGCGCGAGCAGGTGCTCGTCGCCAACGTGGACGTGGCGATCATCGTTCAAGGGCTCGACCAGTCCTACAACCTGCGCCGGCTCGAGCGTTTTTTGGTGATGGCGCTCGAAGGGAAACTCCAGCCGGTGGTGGTCCTGAACAAGGCGGATTGCTGTGATGACCCGCAAGCGCGCCAGCGGGAGTGCGCGGCTTGCGTGGGCGCAACGCCGGTACTGCTCACCAGCGCCCGCACGGGTCAGGGTATCGCGGCGTTGCGGGAGTTGATGCCGCCAGGGAAGTCGGTCGTATTTATCGGGTCTTCCGGGGTGGGCAAATCCAGCCTGATCAACCGGTTGCACGGGGAGGAAATCCAGGCCACCCAGGAAGTGCGGGAACATGACGCCAAGGGCCGCCACACCACGACGTGGCGCGAGTTGATCCTGCTACCGCGCGGCGGGCTGGTCATTGACACGCCCGGGATGCGCGAGTTTCACCTCTGGGAGGCCGGGGAGGGATTGGACGCGGCGTTCGGTGACGTGGCGGCCGTGGCAGCCGGCTGCCGGTTTCGGGATTGCCAGCATGAAAGCGAGGAGGGCTGCGCCGTGCTGGCCGCGATCCAGGAGCAACGCCTCAGCGCCCAGCGGGTCGCCAGTTATCGGCGGCTGAGACGGGAACTGGCCTACCTGGCTCGCGAGCGGCGGGAGCACACCTTCCGGCTGCGGGACAAACGTTCCCACCCCGGTCCGTCACGGCGCGGCAAGCAGATCGAGACGGACGAATGGGAGTAGCCGGGCGGCCGTGAAGCCGCCGGCGCTGCGGCGTCAGAAGTACCGGATGAACGCCTTGGCCTTCAGCCGGGCGATCCAGGAGTCATACAGGCGTTTGTATTCCTCGTCGCCGAGGGCCTTTTCGATTTCCGCCCGCACCTCGTTCAAGGGCCGGTACCGACCGGGGCGGACGTCCTCGACCAGCACAATCCACGAGGCATCGCCCGCTTCGATCACCCCGCTGCGCTGACCCGGTCCGAGCGACCGGATCGCTTGCTCGAGCGGAGCGTGGTAGCGCTCCTTGTCGAGTTCCACCCAACCGCGGTCTCCGCCCTTGGACCGAAAAGTGTCCTCGGAGTACACGGTGGCCATCTCCGCGAACGACGCGCCCTCGTTGAGCTTGGCGATGATCTCGGCAGTCAGACTGCGCGCCACCTCGGGCGAACTCTTGTTCGCGTGGTTGATCATGATGATCCGCAGCTTGTACTCGTCGCCCACCTTGTACTTTTCCATGTTGTCGGCGTAGTACTTTTCGATCTTGTACGGCGACACGAAGATTTTCTGGGAGGACACCTTCATCATCCGCATGGCCGACACGATGAAGTCCTCCCGGATCTCGCGGCGGAAGGTCTCGTACGACATGCCGCGGCCGGCCAGCGTCTTGGTGAGCGCGACGCGGTCGTTGCCGTAGGTTTCGCGGATGCGGCTTTTGACGCGGTCCTCGATCATGCTTTCGGGGAGGTTGTAGCCCGCGGTCTGGAACTCGTGCAGAATGAGTTTCCGCTCGACGAGTTGCTCGAGTCCCTCCTTGAGCAATTCGTTGAAGCGGGCATTGAACTCGGCCGGTTGGTTGCGGTAGCGGTCGCGCAGCATGTCCACCGCGCGGCCGATGTACTGCACCACATCCCGCCGGGTGATCACGTCCTGATTGACGATCACCATCACGCCGTTCACCACCTGATCGGCCGCGGCACCGAGCGCGGGGCCGGCTGCGGCGACTGCGACCAGCAGGCTCCACCAGAATTTTTTCATGACCGCCGGATAGTACGGGGGGGCTTGGGTTGGTCAAGGAACGCGGGCGGGACGGAAGGGCCCTTTCCAGCCGGCGCCGGTCGTTGTCGCCGGGTTACTCGGCCCCGTCCACGACCTCGCAAATCCACGACTGAAGTGGTCGCCCGGTGCGCTGCTGAAAACCCGCTGCCATGTGCTCGCGAAACGCCGCCAGGTGGTCGCGTTGGACAAGGTTCACGGTGGCCCCGCCGAAACCGCCGCCGGTGAGCCGGGCACCGAGGCAGGCGGGATGCGCGCGCGCCAGATCCACCAGCAGATCCAGCTCCGGGCAACTATTGAGAAAGTTGCGGCGGGAACTCTCGTGGCTGGCGAAGAGCAGTTGCCCGAACTCGCGCAAACGATCGGCCCGCAGCAGGGCCGCCCCGGTCTGGACGCGAGCGATCTCGCCCACAACGTGGAGGGCGCATTCGTAATCCCGTCGCTCGAGCCGCTCCCGCGCGGCTGCGAGCATTTCGAGCGTCACCCGGCGGAGAGCGGGCACGCCGAGAGCCCGCGCGGCGGCTTCACAATGGCGCCGCCGGTCGTTGTATTCGCCGGC
This sequence comes from uncultured Verrucomicrobiota bacterium, assembly GCA_964396005.1. Taxonomy (GTDB): domain Bacteria; phylum Verrucomicrobiota; class Verrucomicrobiia; order Limisphaerales; family J093; genus JADJWF01. Next base: position 14,926 of record CAYNCT010000053.1, read on the forward strand.
CACCAGGGCGTGCTTGACGCCGGAGTGACACACCACGATCCCGAGGTCCCCGTGCAGCGGCGACCAGTTCACCGCCAGTTGTTCGCAGTCAATTTCGATAACCTGCCACGCGCGGCCGAAGAGCGAGGAGATGTGATCGAGCAGGCCGCAGTTGACGCCCACAAACCGGTTCTCGGCCGCCTGACAGGTCCGGGCCAGCTCGAGTTTCTCCGCGGTGAGCAGCGGCGGAAGGTTGCCAGCCGCGTCCCGGGCGGGCGGGAGTCCCACACCCGTCGCAGTCAGGGTGAATGGGTAGAGCTTGCGGACGGCGAGGGCGGTCGCCACGAGAAAAGCGGCCGAACTGCTTAAGCCGGCACCCAGCGGAATCGAACTGTGGATCGCGAGGTTGAACCCGCCGAGTGCCACGCCGCGTTGCTGCAGTTGCCGGAGGAGACCTTTTGGGTAGTCCGCCCACGGGATTCGCGGATCCTTGGTCAGGGCGGCCAGCGGAAACCGCGCTACTTCCGGGAACGCGGTGTCCCGGATCTCGACCTCGCCGTCGCGGCGCGGTCCCGCGGCCACCGTGATAAACTTGTCCACCGCCAGCGCCATCACCAGCCCCTGGTTGTAGTCTGTGTGGTTGCCGAGCAATTCCACCCGGCCCGGCGCGCGGGCGGTGTGCGTCGGCGGCGCGCCAAAATGGCGTTCAAAAAACTCGCGCAGGTCGGTCATGAGCGGTGCGGATGCGAGGGGCGACGCGCCGGCCGGGGCGGTCAGGCGAGCCGGTCCAGGCGGGCGGCCAGGTCAAAATCGAGGTGCGTGAGCCCGCCCGCGTCGTGGGTGGTCAACGTGAGGGTCACGCGGTTCCAGCGGATCGCGATGTCCGGGTGATGGCCGGCTTTTTCGGCGACGCGCGCCACGGCGTTGACGAATTTCATGGCCGCCGCGAAATCGGGGAAGGTGAAGGTCCGCCGGAGGGTGGCGCCCACGCGCGTCCATTGCGGTACGGTGGCCAGCGCGGTTTTGACTTCCTGGGGCTTCAGCTTCGCCATACGCGTTTATGGCCGGGCAGACGCCGGCGGTCACGCGCAAATGGCGCCCTCCGCCCGCGCCGGGCGGTGCCCCGGGTCATACGCCCAGCTCCCGTTTTACGGCGGCGAAGGCCTCGAGCGCCTGTTGCAATTCGTCAGTGGTGTGTGCGGCCGAGATTTGGGTGCGAATGCGAGCCTTGCCCGGCGGCACCACCGGGTAGCTGAAGCCGATGACGTACACCCCGTGGTCCAGCATCGCGTCGGCGAAACGAGTCGCCAGAGCCGCCTCGCCGAGCATGATCGGACAGATGGGGTGAGTTCCCGGCAGGAGGGTGAAGCCCAGACGAGCCATGCCCTCGCGGAAGAACCGGGTGTTGGCCTCCAGGCGGTCGCGGAGCGCCGTGGATTCGGTGAGGAGGTCGAGGACCTTGAGCGTCGCGCCGGCAATGCTCGGGCTCAGGGTGTTGCTGAACAGGTAGGGCCGGGAGCGCTGGCGCAGCAACTCGATGATCTCCCGCCGGCCGCTCGCGTAGCCGCCGCTGGCGCCGCCCAGCGCCTTGCCCAGCGTGCCGGTGAGAAGGTCCACGCGGCCCAGGACACCGCAGTGTTCGTGGCTGCCGCGACCCGTGCTGCCCAGAAACCCGACCGCGTGCGAGTCGTCCACCAACACCAGCGCCTCATGACGCTCGGCCAGATCGCAGATCGCCGCGAGGTTGGCGATGTAGCCGTCCATCGAGAACACGCCATCGGTGGCGATGAGCCGAAACCGCGCGTCCGCCGCTTCCCGCAATTTGGCCTCGAGGTCGGCCACATCGTTGTTCCGGTAGCGCAGGCGCCGCGCCTTGCAGAGGCGGATGCCGTCAATGATCGAGGCGTGGTTGAGTTCGTCGCTGATGATCGCGTCCTCCGGCCCGAGCAACGTCTCGAAGACGCCACCGTTGGCGTCCCAACAGGACGAGTAGAGGATGGTGTCCTCGGTGCCCAGGAAATCGCTGAGCCGCGCCTCGAGTTGCCGGTGAACGCCCTGGGTGCCGCAGATGAAGCGGACGCTGGCCAGGCCGTAGCCCCATTGGTCGAGCGCGGCCTTGGCCGCCTCGCGCACCGCGGGATGTTGCGCCAGGCCCAGGTAGTTGTTGGCGCAGAGGTTGAGCACCGGCCGGCCGTCGGCGACGCGAATGGTAGTGCCCTGCGGTGTCGTGATGACCCGCTCGCGCTTGTAAGTGCCCGCGGCGCGGATCGTCTCGAGTTGAAGTCCGAGATGCTGCTGGAAGGACTGTGAGATCATGGGAAAACGGATGCGTCTGCCGGGGGTGGAACCTGTCGCCTGCCAAGCGAGCCGGGCGACGGCGCGCCCGCCCGGCGCCGGCGGTCAACGCCAGTCCAACACCACCTTGCCGGAATCGCCGCTCAGCATGGCGTCGAATCCCTTTTGGAACTCGGTGAAATGAAAGCGGTGGGTGATCACCGGCTTGATGGCCAGTCCGGACTCGAGCATGACGGTCATCTTGTACCAGGTCTCGTACATCTCCCGGCCGTAAATGCCCTTGATGGTGAGCATGTTGAAGACGACCCGGTTCCAATCAATCGCCATCTCCGCCGGTGGAATGCCGAGCATGGCAATCTTGCCGCCGTGGCACAGGTTGGCCACCAGATCGCGGAAGGCGGCGGGACTGCCGGACATTTCGAGGCCCACGTCAAACCCCTCCTTCATGCCGAGCTGGCGCTGGACGTCCGCGACAGAGCCCTCGCGGATGTTCAGGGCCACGGTGACTCCCATCCGCCGCGCCAGGTCGAGCCGGTAGTCGTTCAGGTCGGTGATGACCACGAAGCGCGCCCCGGCGTGCTTCACCACTGCCGCCGCCATGATCCCGATCGGGCCCGCCCCGGTGATCAAGACGTCCTCGCCCAACACGGGAAACGACAGCGCGGTGTGGACGGCGTTGCCGAAGGGGTCGAAGATCGCCGCCACTTCGAGGTCCATGCCCGGCCGGTGATGCCAGACGTTGGTCATGGGCACGGCGATGTACTCGGCGAAAGCGCCGGTCCGGTTCACGCCGATGCCCTGGGTGTCCTTGCAGAGATGCCGCCGGCCCGCCAGGCAGTTCCGGCAACGTCCGCAAACCACATGCCCCTCGGCGCTCACGATGTCGCCCGGGAAGAAGTCCTTCACGTTGGCGCCCACCCGGACCACCTCGCCGACGAATTCGTGCCCCACCACCATGGGCACCGGGATGGTCCGCTGCGCCCAGGCGTCCCAGTTGTAGATGTGGACATCCGTGCCGCAGATGCCCGTTTTGTGGACGCGGATCAGCACGTCGTTCAAACCCACTTCGGGTTCGGGCACGTCGGCCAGCCACAGTCCGCGTTCGGCCTTGCTTTTCACCAGCGCTTTCATGGTCGTCCTCGCGTCGGGTTGTTGGTTCGCGCTTCCGGCGCCACACGCGAACCTCCCCGGGCTTGCGAAGCGGCGGCCGGCCGTCCATCATGCTGGACGGAACGGGCGATATAATGGAATTCGCATTCCGATATGCAAGACATTTCTCCAGTATAATGGAATTGCCATGAAACCGCGAAAGTCCTCCCCACCGTCCGCCCGACCGGATCGGAGCGCCGCGCCGGCGGACCTGATCAGTCGGCACCTGGGCGGACGCGTCCGGCAGTTGCGCAACGAACGGGGCTGGTCGCTCGAATCCCTGGCCCGGGCCAGCGGCGTGAGCCGTTCGATGCTCAGTCAGATCGAGCGCGAAGGCGCCAACCCCACGCTCGCGGTGACCCTCCGCATCGCGCAGGCGTTTGGGCTGACGCTGGGCGAACTGCTGGAGACGCCCGGCGCGGCTTCGTCGGTGACGGTCATTCGCGCCGCCGACAAGACCTATCACTACCGGTCGGACAAGAGCTGCCGCATTCGCACGCTCAGCCCTTTGAATCTCGAAAAAGACGTCGAGTTCTACGAGGTCCTGCTGGCGCCGGGCGGGGCGCTGCGCAGTTCGCCGCACTTCGAGGGGACGCGGGAGTTTCTCACGGTGCAGCGCGGAACCGTGCGCGTCGAGTCGGCGGGCGACGCTGAAACGCTGGCGCCGGGCGATTCGGCGACGTACCGGGCCGATGTGCCCCATGCCATCGCCAACGTCGGAAAGGACGAGGCCGTCGTGTTCCTGGTGGACATCTACCGTTAGCGGGTGCCGCGTGGCCCGGAGGTGTGGTGGGCCGCGCACGCGCCAAATCTTCCCACGGACCAACCGCGGAAAAACCCTGCGCCCTTCCGATGGCTTAACCTCGATGTTTCACCTCCGAGAGGCCGGAACCCCGGCATCTCGCCGGCTTTCGCCGGTCGCACGCGCCAAGCAGACAAGAATCCGACGGACCCGTTTGTCGGCGTTTCGTGCGAGGTGTGAAATATCGCAGGTGAGGGCCACCGGAAGGGCGTTTCGCTCAGGGGCTCCAGCGCCGTTCAGTCGGCCTCGGACTCGTCCACCACGACGAAGCGACGATTCCCCTCGCGCCAGATCCGGAGCAAGGTCGTCTTGTCCTCGGCCTTCGCGGTCAGCCGGACCGCCTCGTCGGCGCTCTTCACCGGCTGACGGTTGATTTCCAGAATCACATCTCCCGTCCTCAAACCGACCTCGGCGGCGGCGGACGCGGGCTCAACGCGGGAGACGAGGGCGCCCGTCACATCGGCGGGGATGTCGAATTGTCGTCGCGAGCGTGCGTCGATGTCGGTCACTGCCACGCCATTCAACGTGCCTTCGTCGGGTTCCGCCGCGCCCGCGCGCGCCACGTCCTCCGACCCGGGTAGTTCGGCGGGAACCACCTTCAGTTCCTTGCGTTCACCGTCGCGGACAACGGTGAGGTTCACGGCCTGCCCCGGCTTCGCCTGGGCAACGAGGAGTTTGAGATGGCGGCTGTCCTTGACGGCCTGGCCATTGAACTCGGTCACCACGTCGCCGTCCGCGACTCCGGCCTTGGCGGCGGGGCTCTTCGGCGCGACATCGCCCACCAGCGCGCCCTGCTGGTTCTCCAGGGAGAGCTTGCGCGCCAGGGCCGGCGTCACGTCCTGAATGATGACGCCAAGGTAGCCCCGGGTGACCTTGCCGTCGGTCACAATGCTCTCCATGACGTACCGTGCGAGGTTCGTCGGGATGGCGAAGCCGATACCCTGATTGCCGCCGCTGCGGCTGAGAATGGCGGTGTTGATCCCGATCAGCCGGCCCTCGGCATCCACCAATGCGCCGCCGGAGTTGCCGGGGTTGATGGCGGCGTCCGTCTGAATGAAGTCCTCGTAGTCCAGCCCGAGACCGCCGCGTCCGCGGGCGCTGACCATGCCGAGGGTGACAGTCTGGCCGATGCCGAACGGATTGCCGATGGCCAGCACGAGGTCGCCCACCTCGATCCGATCGCTGTCGGCCATGGTGATGTGCGGCAGGCCCTCCGCCCGGACTTTGAGCACGGCAATGTCAGACTTGGGATCCTTGCCCACCACGCGGGCCGGAAACTCGCGCCCGTCCAGCAGGGCCACCTTCACCTCATCGGCCCCGTCCACGACGTGATTGTTGGTCAGGATGTAGCCGTCCTCGGTGACGATGACGCCGGATCCCATGCCTTGCTGTCGCGGCATCGGACCTTCGGGCAGGGCCCCCGGCGGACCAAAGAACCAGCCGAACGGCGGGTTGCCCCAGCCCGGTCCGGGGGGCCGCGCCAGCGGACGCGGCTTGGCGGTGGTATAGACCTGGACGACGCTCGGGGCGACCTGCTTGACCACCGGCGCGAAGCTGGGCGCCAGGTGGCCGGCGCGGGTTACCGGCTGCTCATCCAGTTTTACGTTGAGCGCCGACGTTGGGGCGGGCGCTCGCCCATCCTTTTCTCCTCCCACCACCAGCCCGAGGGTGGTGGCAATCAGGGCTCCGCCCATGACAATGGAAGCGGCGCGTACCGACAGACAGTTGAAGACAGGTTTCATAGGTTTCCGATTCGCAACTTGTTTGCTCCGCGACCGCACTCTGCGCGGTCACTACCAGCAAATGAGAGCGTGCGAACCTGACGGAAACCTTTCTTCCGGATTACACTTTTGTAAGCCGCCCCGCCCCGGCTCGGTTCTGAGCGCGTTGCCACTGGCGGAGGTAAGATGCCTGTGGAACTCTTGGCTGATGCTTGTGCGGGACCATCGAGGATTCTTCGTAGGGTTGTTGGCGGGGCTGGGGCTGTTGCTCGCCGGCTGCCAGCACTCCGCTCGCGGCCCGGCTGCCCCGGCGCCCTCGGCTTATCTGCGGGTGGCCAACCAGAGTGACGGCGGCGTCGCCCTGGAAGTGGCGTTGCGCAGTCTGCGGTCACCGCGCCGGTCGGCGCCGGAGGTCTGGCTGGTGGGCGTTACCCACATTGGCTCCGCGGAGTACTACCGGGAGTTACAGGAATTCCTCGATCGGCAGTCGGTAGTGCTTTTCGAGGGCGTTGGGGCAACGAATCGGGACTTCGAGCTGGAGGCTGGCGAGTACTCCCTCCAGGACGCCCTCGCTCGC
>CAYNCT010000054.1:0-20897 GCA_964396005.1 uncultured Verrucomicrobiota bacterium
ATCAATACCTCATTCGTTCGGGCGGTGATGGCGCCTTTCTGTGGCGCTGCGCTGGCCTGCCTCGCCGCGGACAACTACTCCGACAACCACGTCACCAAGACGGAGAGCGGTCTGGCCAAGGCCCTGACCGGTTTCTTCAACTCGCTCAACGACGACCTTGAACGACAGGAACGGGAGCGGCGGCAGGGAGATTCCCGGGACGACGTGACCGTGGAGATCGAAGGCGACCACGGCTGGGTGCCGATTCACCTGGAGCGTCGCGGATCGGGCTACGTCGGTCCCCGGGGCGAGTATTACTCTAGGGTGCCGGAGCGATCAGAGTTGGAGCGGACCTACGGCCGCACGCCGGCGAGCTACACCGCACAGAGCACCAAACCTGCCTCCGGTGAAACCAACGAGCAGCGCTTCGGCATGTCGGTGGAGAAGGGGAATGGCGAGGTGACGCTGTACCGGCCAAATCGCTCGCCCCTGCGCATCCGCACAGAGGGCTCGCTGGTGAAGGAGTGGCGGGTGAACTCCGACGGCAGCCTGAGCGTGTTGTCGCATTCTTCCGGAGGCGAATCCGTGGTGCAAAACTTCTCGCCGCGTGACGGACGCCAGCGGGACCGCGTCCTGGCCCGGGACATCCGCGACGGCCGGCCCGCGTGGGCCGCAGCCTTCGAGGGGGTGGGCGGAGGCGGCGCTCCGACCACCACTGGTTCTAACGAACAGCGCTTCGGCATGCGCGTGGAAAAGGGCAACGGCGAAGTGACACTGTACCACGCGGACCGTTCGCCCCTGCGCATCCGCACGGAAGGGTCGTTGGTGAAGGAATGGCGGGTGAATGCGGACGGCAGCTTGAGTGTGTTGTCACATTCCTCGGGCCGGGAAGCGGTGGTGCAGAACTTCTCGCCGCGCGACGGCCGGGAACGTCATCGCGTCATGGCGGCCGACATCGGCAGCGATGCGCCAGAATGGGCGGCGGGCTTCGGTCCCGGTCACACGACGTCCGCCGACGGTTTCCGGGCGGAGAACTGGGCCGGCACGTCGGTCCAGCGGGCACCGGGCGAGGTCACGGTCACGGTGCCGGGCCGGGGGCCGATGCGGATTCGAACGGAAGGTTCGGTCGTCAAGGAGTGGCGGGTCAATGAGCGGGACGGCACCATCGGCGTCCTCTCGCTGGTGCCGGGGAGCGATCCGGTGGCGCAGAGCTTCTCGTTGCGCGACGGGCGGCAGCGCGACCGGATTCTCGCCCGTGACATTCGCAACGGGCGGCCGGCATGGGCCGCGGACTTCCAGCGGGCGGGATCCGGAAACGAGCGGATCAGCCAGCCCATGGCAACGCTGCGGGTGACCGATCCCGTGCGCGACGGCAAGACCAAGGGGCCGCGCGTCACTGTGGCGGGCAACAGCCTCGAGCGGTCGGTCCGGGTGTCCATCTGGGACGAACGCTCCAACCGGGTGGTGGAGCGGGACGTCCCGACCCAGAACGGTTACTGGAACACCCAGGTTCCCCTCGAGCCGGGTCGGTATCGCCTGCGGGCCGAGGGCCAGAGCGGACGGGACCGCGAAGAGTTCTCATTTACGGTTCGATAGCCCCAAACAAAGAGCAACTTCAACCAGCCCAACTTCATGTTCTTCGCTCAAGCAACGGCTGAAGCAGTGGGTGGGGCGGTCGGTTTTGGTGTCGCCCTGTTTCTCGCGCTCGTGGTGGCAATCGTTCACGCGCTCATCGGCGCCCTGTTCGTTCAAGTCGCGACCAAGGTGGTCTGCCAGTTCAAACCGTCCTATGGCATGGCGTTCAAGGCGGTCTTGACCGTGGCGATCGTGATGTTCGCCATCAACGTGGTCACCCACATCCTCAACGTCCACAGCACGCTCGGCGTGATCCTGGCCGCCGTGGGCGCGTTCCTCGTCGGTGCGGCCATTTACGGGAACACGATCAAAGGACCGGCGGGGCCCGTTGGTCTGGGCCGGGGCGCGCTCGTCAGTCTGGTGGCGTCCCTCGTGGGACTTCTCGTAACCGTGTTGGTGAGAATAGCAACAGCGGCATTGGGCTGAGCGGACACAAGGGCAGCACCGCGAACTGCGGCGGTTGCCGCGCGAGACGGCCTTGAATTTCCGATTGAAAAGCCGGCGGTCTGGATGACCCGCCCGACTACCGATCAGGAGAACAACAACAAGCAACAACCACGCACACAACCGAAAGCGACGAACCGACATGAACCTGAAACTCGCGCGAATCCTGACCGCGACCCTCCTGCTGGCCGGTCTGGCGTCAACCGCCCACGCGGTTGATCAAAAGCAACTCCAAGCCGACGTGGACGCCGCCATCGAGGCGTTCAAGAAGGCCGACTCGGGCTTGAAAACCACCTTCGATAAGGCGGCCGGGTACGTTGTTTTCCCCAACCTGGGCAAAGGCGGTTTCATTGTGGGTGGGGCGCATGGCAACGGCCTCGTGTACGAGAAGGGCAAGCGCGTCGGCCACGCGTCCGTGACGCAGGTAACGGTGGGCGCGCAGATCGGTGGCCAGGAGTTCTCGGAAGTCATCTTCTTCGAGACGCCGGCCACCCTCGCCAAGTTCAAAGAGAGCAATTGGGCCATGAGCGCGCAACTCAGTGCCGTGGCCGCGGCCGAAGGTGCCAGCAAGAACGCCAAGTACGTGGACGGCGTCATGGTGTTCACCAAGGCCAAGCACGGACTGATGGCGGAAGCATCGGTGGGCGGTCAGAAATTCAAGTACCACCCGATGGAGTGATTCGCGGACTGCTGAACTTGGATAGGCTTCGGCGCGGGTGGATGAGCTGGCGCAGGGCGTTCCCATCCGACCCGGCGGGCGCAACAGGTACCGGGCTCGAGTGTGCCGGCGGCGGCTTGGCCGATGAGGCGGCGTCAGCTCGGCCAAGGCAGAAAGTACAGACCGGCTTTCGGGTGGTCGCGGCTTGGGGTTGGCTCTGCGTGGCGTTGGGGAGCTACTTGTTGCCGCCTCGGACTTGGGCCGCCGACGGCTTGTGGACCGGAACATGGCAGAGCCAGTGGCGCGGGGGCGGAGCGATCCTCCGGTTGCACCAGACGGGCGAGTCAGTAACCGGCAGCTATCATCTCTACGACGGCACCGTAGAGGCGGTCGCCACGGGCCGGGAACTCGCGGGAAGCTGGCGCGAGGCCAGCGGACGGGAAGGCGCGTTTCGGTTTGTCCTCTCGCCCGAGGGCGACACGTTCATGGGACGTTTCGCCAGCGGCGAATGGTGGACCGGGACCCGCCTGTCCCGCTCGGCGGAGTTTCTGCCGGCCCCCGCTGTGCTGGCCTCGCCACGCCAGGCACTGCGGTCGTTTCTCCATGCGGCCAATGCCGCGCGGAGCGGGTTTATCGAGGAGTTGGGTCCGGCCTTGGAGGTGATCGCGTTCTCCAACCTTGCCTCGGAGCGGTTACCCGGTCAGCCACCGCTGCCCGCCGAGAGGATTGAGTATGCGCGTCTGCTCTTCCGCGTCCTGGATCAACTGACGTTCCGCATCTGGACACTCCCAGACCCGTCTGAGCCAGGGTTTCCACAGGAACCTGAAATGGCCGTGACCCTGACCCAGTCCGGCACGACCAACGCCGTCACTTTGCGGTTTGTCCGACCCAACGGCGACTGGCTCATCGAGCCACCGGCCAAGAGAGAACTCGCCGCGACGCTGGCCTGGCTCCTGGAGCGGCAGGGTGGCCGGTTGCCGGGCCAGCAAGAGCACCTGCACTTGCGCAACCCTCGCGATACGATGCGGACCTTCGTCGAAGAAATGCGGCGATTCGACGCGGGTGGACGGACCAACGTGCTCCGCGCGCTGGACCTGCATGGGTTTGGCGGGCTCGTTCAGGAGGAAGACGCCACCCTGATGGCACACTACCTCAAACAGATCCTCGACCGAATCGGTCGCGTACTCTACCAGGAAATTCCCGATGATCCGGGTCAGCGCGATGTCTACGTCCATTTCCGGCATCGGGCGGGAAGCATCGTCATCGCTCCGGTCCAGGTGGGGGACGAACGAACGGAATGGCGCTTCACGGGGGACACACTGCGTACTTTGCGCCCGCTCTACGAAGCCATCGAATCCATGCCTGTGGAGCCGGGAATGGGTGATGCGACGCCGGTGCCGGCTCATTTTGTGGTCCGCGATCTCCTGCGCAGCGTGGCGCCGCCCTTGTTGCGGCCGCTGGGACCGATGGAAAGCTGGCAGTGGCTGGCGCTGGCGGTCTTCTTCCTGACGAGCGTGGCCCTCGCTTTTTTGGTCTCGCGGATCCTCGTCTGGGTACTGTGCCGGCGAAAGATGTGGGCGATGGCCTTCGCCCAACCGCGGACCCGGCGTGCGTTAACGTGGCCTCTCCGCTGCCTACTGATCGGTGGCATCTGGTATCTGAAGTTGGGCACACTCGGTCTCCCGGCCATCCTGGGCGGGCCATTTCGGCGGATCGCCGGCAGTGTGGCAATCGGCAGCGCGTTGTGGCTGCTGTACCGCGCCGTCGGCTTTGTGGCGGACGTCAGCAATCGGACGGTCGGCACCACCGGCCAGCAGGCGATCCTGACGTCGCTTTCGTTCGGGGTCTTGCGGGTCCTGGTCCTCGTGGCGGGCGCGCTCCTGTTGGCGGACGTCTGGTCCCTCCCTTACTCCGGTGTGCTGGCGGGCCTAGGGATCGGAGGACTGGCCGTGGCGCTGGCCGCTCAACCGACCCTCCAGAACATGATCGCCGGATTCACCCTTTTCGCCGACAGCCCGTTGAGCGTGGGCGACTTCTGCCGGTACGGTGAGAAGCTCGGCACGCTCGAGAAGATCGGTCTGCGCTCCACCCGCATCCGCACCCTCGATCGCACGGTGGTCAGTCTGCCCAACTCGGAATTCGCGAACCTGCAACTGGAGAATTTTGCCCTGCGCGACCGGATCCTGCTCCGCACCACCATTCAGCTCCGCTACGAGACCACCCCAGACCAGTTGCGATTCGTGCTGGCGGAATTGCGGCGGTTGCTGGTCGCTCACCCCAAAGTTCATCCAGATCCCGCGCGGGTCCGTCTCATAGGATTCGGCGCGCACTCGCTGGACGTGGAGATGTACGCCTATGTGGCGACTGCCGACTGGAACGAGTACCTCGCGGTTCGCGAGGACGTCTTCCTGCGGGTGATGGACGCCGTCCGGCGGTCGGGGACCGGCTTCGCGTTTCCTTCGCAGGTCAACTACCTCGCGCGCGACGCCGGCAACGACCCGGAGTTGACGGGGAAGGCTGAGGAGACAGTGGCGGCCTGGCGTGAAGCCGGCCGCCTTCCCTTTCCGAACTTCCCTCCTGACGAAGTCCGGCAACTCGATGGGCGGCTGGACTATCCCCCAAAAGGCTCGCCGGAGGCTACCGAGTCGAGAGCTCAGCAGCCGTAGCGAGGCGGGATGCCATTTCGCGCCACTGAATGCCACGGCGTTCAAGCTGGTGCTGATCGGTGGCGCGCCATGTTCGCGAGTAGCGCGGTGAGCCATCTGCTCGACCTCCACTGCACCCCGGGTCCCGCCTTGGCGAGAATCGCCTGTTTCCGGCACCGACTGGCAAGCCGGCGATACACCACCCGATGCGGGGCCAAAACATCGAAGCCCCTCCGAAGAACGGACGGCCAGATTTCCGGACTCGGCTTTCCGGTGGGTGGTCCCCCGGCTGGGCTCGCTCAGGCACCTGTCACAGGGCGGTCGGAGTAGTCGCCCCAGCCCCGTTGCTGCGTTCGGCCCGCTCGCTGCAAGCGGCGGTCTGTTGGTCACCGGCGGCCTGATTCCCTGCGAGTCTTCCGCCCACCGACGACCCGGGAATTCGCCAGACGCGATCCTCACCACGAATGAACCTCGCCCGTGTCACACCCGAAGCGCCAAGCGGGGAGCACACCTGCGTGGCGAGGGTGCTCCCCGTTCCTCGGCAATTCCCGCACTCAGAAACCAGCCCGCAGGCTCACGTAGGCGAAGCGTCCGTAGCCCGGCAGACGGGCGCCCACCGCGACATCGCTGCCGGCTACGCGGTTGATGCCGTCGAGGTGATCGGCGTAGTCCTCATCCAGGAGGTTCTCGATTCCGGCATCGAGGCGCAAATGGGCATTGAACCGGTATCCCGCGCGGAGGTTTACCACCACGTAGCCGGGGGTCACGGGTTCGTTGTTGTAAGCGGATACGTTCGTTTGTTCGTCAGCCAGGACGGTTTCCGCGGTTGCCTCGAAGTCACGCCACCGGAAGTCGAGCGCCACCGTGCCGCGCAAGGGAGCGATGCGATAGAGGTGGTCGCCGGTGTCCTCATTGCGTCCGCGCACGTAGCTCAGTCCACCCCGCAGGGTGAAGTTGGTGGACAGCAGCCACCGGGCGTTGGCTTCCACCCCGTGGAGTTCCGCTAGACTGACGTTCCGGTACTGCAATACGGGACGGCCCGCGGCGTCGAGGCGGCCGATGGGCGTGCCCTGAATGTAGTCGCTTACCCAGTTGTAGAACGGGCTGACACGCACCTCCCAGCGGGCACCGTGGAAGGATGCCGTGAGGTTGACCTGGTGCGACGCCTCGGGATCGAGGTCGAGGTTTCCCAGGTAAGTGCGACCGTCGGCCTGGCCGGCACTCGCGCTCAGGGGCGTCCAGAGATAGCGCTCGAGGCTGCTGGGAGACCGGACCTTGCGCGCGCCAGCGAGTTCCAGGGTGGTCCAGTCGGCCGGGCGGAACCGCACCGCCCCCATGCCCTCGAAGTTCACGTCGGTGAACTCGTGGTCCCGGGCGTTGAACCTTGCGGCGTCGGCGGCGGCCGGGGCGTACCACTGCTGGATATCCCGGGCGTCCATCAGCACGACATCGTTGCGCGCGCCAAGGACGGTCTCCCAGCGGGGCGACCACTCCCGCTGCCACTCGAAGTAGGTCCCCACGCGCCAACGGGTGGCCTCGTGCAGGGTGTCTTGCTGGCGACCGGTCGCGGCATTCTGCTGGAACGCATCAAACTCGTTGCGATGAAACCCGGTGCCAACGCGGAATTCGTCCCGATCGCGCCGGGCCCCGCTGTCGAGCTGGAGCCCGGTGTCCGCGCTGTGGGCGGGGGAGAACATTCGGTTCGTGCCGGCCGGCCGCAGCGAGTAGTTGTCCATCAGGTGGTCGGTGCGGTGATGATACAGGCGCCCGGCCAGCGGGCCGACACTGTGTTCGCCGTCGAACTTGAGGCCCACGCCATAGCCGTCGTCCTCGATCATGTCCATGGGCAACGCGGGCGTGCCGGCATCGCGGGTTCGGGTGTAGCCGGCGTCGAGCGACCACACGCCCGGCAGGGTGTCAGCGGCAAACAGCAACCCGTGCTGCGAGACGTCATAGCCGGTGTCCCGCACTCGCCCGCCAGGGAAACGGTAGTCGTCGCCCTGCTGCCACGAGCCGCGGTAGCTGCCGCTGAAATTACGGTTGGCTGCGCCGATCGCCCCGCCCACGGTGAAACCGTCGTCCGCGCCACGGTAGCCGCTGGTGACCTCGCCCCAGGGGTGCCAGTTTTGATTGGTGTGGAAACGCGGTGCGGCCGGCTCCAGTCGCACCGAGCCGGCAAGGCTGTCTCCGCCCCAACTCACCGGTGTAATGCCGGGCATCACCACCAGGCGCTCAGCGAACTCCGGAGCCGCGTAGTGGAGCGGTGGGTCCATGTGATTGGGACAGGCCGGCGTCAGCGTCATGCCGTCCACCGTGGTGCGTACCCGGTCGCCCCAGAGCCCGCGGAGCTGGGGAATGCCTGTGAGCGGACCGTTCCGCACGACGGCGGTACCCGGCAGGTCGCGCAACAGACCTGAGGAATCGACGACGGCGGCCCGGGCGGCGTCGGAGGTGTCGCCGAGACTGGTGTTGAGCAGCGCGCCCGGCGGCAGCCGCAGTTCGGCGGTCAAGTTCGTTCCCAGGACGACCACGCGCGGCATGGAGGCGACGGGTCGGTAGGGGTCGCTGGCAAGGACGGGCAGAGCCAGCAGCGGGATCAGCCAGGAGACGGCCCGATTTCCGGGCGCGCCTGCGCGGCAGGACGGACGACGGGTGAGGTGGGAGCGGTATCGGTTCGGGCAGTTGCTATTCCAATTCGGGCCAAGGAATTCAGGTTTGAGGTTCATGATTCGGCAAGACGTTGTTTAAGGATTGAACGAACACGAAGGATCGCGCCTCCGAGGCAGCAGGCGCGGACAGACCATTCGCCTTCGCGCTCACTGCCGAGGAGGCACCTGCGCCGGCAGCCAGCCTGGCCGTCGGCACGGGATGTAGTTCTGAAGCTGCCGGATTACCCGGCGGTGCCCGACGAGCGTGGCGGAGGCTTGGGCGGCGAGCGGCGTTGGCCAACCGGCTGCTCTCGCGCCACGCCCACCTGCCAGAGCAGGGGGAAGTCAGGAGCGAGTGCGGCGGCGGCCGGCCCCGTAGGAATCAGCTCGAGCGCTGCCGCGGGTCGTTGCCACGGCACTTGATCGCCTTGCTGGTGCTGGCCTTTCTGGGCCTGGTGACAAAGCGGGCAGGGGCGTCGGCCGCTGAAGGTCTGTGCGAGGGCCTCGGCCAGCGTGCCTTCCTGAGCGTAAACCACGATCATTCGCGCCCAGGCAACGCCCTGTAACAGGGTCCACTGCGAGCCGCTGGCAAACACCAGCGCCAGCAGGCTCAGCCACAGCCCGAGTCGCGATGCTCTTGCGGCGACGGGTTTCATCGTGGGCGCCTAACGCCCGCAGCACTGTTTATACTTCTTGCCGCTGCCGCAGGGGCAGGGGTCGTTGCGGCCAACCTTCGGGCCAGTGCGAACCGGCTTGGCCTTGGCGAGTTCCTCGTTGGCCTGGGAGACGATGTCGCTGGCGGGATTGCGGGCCGCGCCGCCGGTCGGGGCGGGTTGATCCGGCAGAAGGCTGCTTTGGTGTTGAACCGAGCGCTGGGCCAGGTTGCGATAGAATTGTTCAAACGCGCCGAGGCTCGAGGCGCTGAGGAAGACGGTGTGGCAGATCTCGCTCTTCACGTCCACCATCAACTCGTCGAACATCTTGAACGCCTCCATTTTGTACTCGATCAGCGGGTCGCGCTGTCCGTAGGCGCGCAAGCCGATCGAGTTGCGGAGGGAGTCCATGTGGTAGAGGTGCTCCTGCCACTTGCGGTCAATGGCGGTCAGGATGGTGTACCGCTCGACGGTCTTGAGCGCTTCCGGGTTTTCGAAGCTGACCTTCAGCTCGTAGAGGTCGCGGATGCGCTGGATCAGGTGCTGCGCGACTGCGTACTGGGCAGCGCTCAGACCCTCGAAGACGGAGCCGGGAACGGGCAGGTCCTGTCCCTGATCGGCCACCTTCACGATTTCCTCCTCGGGCAAGCCCAGGGGGAAATGCAGGTTCACCCAGTCCGCGACCGCGCGCTTATTCCAGTCGTGCGGATCGGCCTCGGCGGAAGTCAATTGGCGGACCTTTTCGATGACGACCTCCTCGATGATGTCCATCAAGCGGTCGCGCACGTCCTCGGCGTTGATGATCTCGTTGCGGAAGCCATAAACGATGGCCCGCTGCTTGTTCATCACGTCGTCGTACTCGAGCGTGCGTTTGCGGATTTGGAAGTAGTGCTGCTCGACGCGCTTTTGCGCCTGCTGGATGGACCGGTTCAGGAAGGGATGCTCCAGTTCCTGGCCCTCCTCGAGGCCGACGCGCTCCATGACCTTGACGATCTTGTCAGAGCCAAACAGCCGCATCAGGTCGTCCTCGAGCGAGATGAAGAAATGGGAGCTGCCGGGGTCACCCTGGCGGGCGCACCGGCCCCGGAGCTGACGGTCAATGCGCCGGGCTTCATGACGCTCGGTGGCGAGCACGTGCAGGCCGCCGATGTCAGCGACGCCGGGGCCGAGTTTGATGTCGGTGCCGCGGCCGGCCATGTTGGTGGCGATGGTGACCGAGCCGCGCTGGCCGGCGCGGGCGACGATGCCGGCTTCCTGCTCGTGATACTTCGCATTGAGCACGGAGTGGACGATGCCGGCCTTCTTCAGCAGCTTGCTGAGGTGCTCGCTGGCCTCGACCGAGATGGTGCCGACGAGGATGGGGCGGCCCTGGTTGTGGATGGTCGTGATTTCGCGGACCACGGCGTCCCACTTTTCCCGCTTGGTTTTGTACACCGTGTCGTGGGCGTCCTTGCGGATGCAGGGTTTGTTGGTGGGCACTACCAGCACGCCCAACTTGTAGATGTCCCAGAATTCCTGCGCTTCGGTCTCGGCGGTGCCGGTCATGCCGGCCAGCTTCTTGTAGAGGCGGAAGTAGTTCTGGATGGTGATGGTGGCCAGCGTCTGGGTCTCGCGTTCGATCTCGACCCCCTCCTTGGCCTCGACCGCCTGGTGCAGGCCGTCGCTCCACCGGCGGCCGGTCATCAACCGGCCCGTGTTTTCGTCCACGATGACCACTTTGCCGTTCTGAACCACGTACTGTACGTCGCGCTGGTAAATGCAGTACGCTTTCAGCAACTGGCTGATGACGTGAATGCGCTGGGCCTTGGCTTCGAAGGCAGCCTGAACCTTGGCCTTTTGCTCCATCCGTTTGCGCAAGTCGGGCTCCGGGCCGGTGTCAATCTCGTGGTACGCCGTAATGAGGTCCGGCAGCATGAAGGCGTCGGGGTCCCCGGGGCTGAGAAAGTTGCGCCCCTTTTCGGTCAGGTCCGCCTCGTGACCTTTCTCGTCAATGGCAAAAAAGAGTTCCTCCTTCTCGGCGTAGAGCTGGACCTTCTTTTGATCCGTGTGCAACTCGAGTTCCGCCGCCTGCATGAGTTGCGCGTTGCGCGGGTCCTCGAGCAGCTTGAGCAGCGCGGGCGAGCGGGGGTTGCCCATGCGCACCCTGTACAGCAGCAGCCCGGCCTGCCGCTCCAGCTCGCTGGCGTCCGGAGGGTTCGACCCGTCTTCGGGGCGGAGTCGCTTGAGGAGGTCCTCGGCCTCCTTGAGGAACCGTTGGCAGAGGCGCTCCTGGGCGTGGACGAGGGATTCCACCTGGCCCTTGTACTGGAAGTACAGGGCGTTGTCCGCGCTCACCACCGCCGGACCGCTGATGATCAACGACGTGCGAGCCTCATCAATCAGGATGGAATCCACTTCGTCCACGATGGCGAAGTAGTGCCCGCGTTGCACCTGCTCCTCGCGGCGGATGGCCATGCCGTTGTCCCGGAGGTAGTCAAAGCCGTATTCGGCATTGGTGCCGTATGTGATGTCGCAGTGGTATTGCGCCCGGCGCACCGGGGGCGGCTGGCCGTGGACGATGCAGCCGACGGTCAACCCGAGGAACCGGTAGATGGCGCCCATCCACTCGCTATCGCGTTGGGCCAAGTAGTCATTGACCGTGACGATGTGGACGCCCCGGCCCGTCAGGCCATTGAGGTACACCGGCATGGTGGCCACCAGCGTCTTGCCTTCGCCGGTGGCCATTTCGGCGATGCGGCCGTGGTGCAACGCCCAGCCGCCGATCAGTTGCACGTCGAACGGGATCATGTCCCAGACGATTTCCTGGCCCCGGACGACGATCGTCTGCTTGCGATCGTACATGCGCCGGCAGGCGTTTTTCACCGCGGCAAAGGCCTCGGGCAGCAGCTCGTCCAGGCGGCGGGCCAGGGCCTCGTCGTCCGTGATTTGCGAAAGCTCCGCCTTCCAGGCGGCGGTTTTGGCCCGCAGGTCATCGTCCGAGAGGGACTGAAACTGCTCCTCAACCTGGTTGATCTTCGGGACCAGCGCCTTGCGCAGGCGGCGGACTTCGCGATCGTTCTTGGTGCCGATGACCTTCTTGATGATGTAGCCGAACATGACGAAAGAAACGGTGTGTGGACGCTACGGGAGGCGCCGGGGACCGTCAAAAACAAACGCCACCAGCGCGCAGCACCAGCGCGCGCAAGGGGCGGCAGACGAGGGCGACGCGCCCGCAAGCGGGCGCGCGCAGGTCACATCACCTTGTATTGGCCCGGATTGGGCACGGGCGGGAAGGGCGCGGGGCCGAACTTGAGTTCCGCCGGTCCCCAGACACGCTTGGAGGCGAAAATCTGCTCCCACTCGACCGTCTGGCCGCTGTACGCGGCGTCGCGGCCCATGATGGCGGTGAGGGTGGACTCGGCCAGGTTTTTGGCCTCATTGAGCGGTCGGCCAGCGCGCACGCTTTCGATGAGGTTGCGGTGTTCCTGCTGGTAGGGGTTCACCTCGGGCTCGCGGTACCGCCAGAACTTGCCATCCTTCTGTTTGATCCAGTTGGCGCAGTTGCTGGACCCCTTCGAACCGTGGGCAGCCTCTTCGACCTTGCCTTCGCAATGGTTCATCTGGCGCGCCTGGCTGAACATCCGCAAGCCGTTCGGGTACTCGTACTCCACGGCGAAGTGGTCGTAGATGTGGCCGTGAATCGGGTGCTGGCGCAACTGGCGGCCGCCCATGCCGAACGCCTTGATCGGATGCGCGCCCATGACCCAGTTCATGATGTCAATGTTGTGGAGGTGTTGCTCGACGTAGTGATCGCCGCTGAGCCAGGTGAAGTAATTCCAGTTTCGCAACTGCCATTCCAGGTCCGACATCTCCGGCGTCTGTTCGATGACCCAGATGACGCCCCCGTTCCAGTAACAGCGCAGGTATTCGAGGTCGCCGATCTCGCCGCCCTGGATGCGTTTGATCGTCTCGTTGTAGCCCTTCATGTGCCGGCGCTGCGTGCCGCAGGCAATCCCCAGCCCTTGCTGCCGGGCGATTTCGTAGGCCTCGAGCAGCGTCCGGCAACCCGGCGCGTCCACCGCGCCCGGTTTCTCCATGAACACGTGCTTGCCGGCTTTGACGGCGGCCAGAACCTGCTCCGGGCGGAATTTCGGCGGCGTGGCGTGAATGATGTAATTGATGTCTTTCACCTCCAGCAGTTTCAGGTAGCTGTCGAAACCGTCGAAGCACCGGGTGTTGGGCAGGTGAATCCCCAGCTTGCCGAGGTTCTCGCGCGCGCGGCTGAGCCGGTCCGGGAACAGGTCGCACAAGGCTACGACTTCAATGTCCTTGTGCGCCACCTGGGCACCCTCCTTGACGTCCTCGGTGTGATAGCCTGCCCCGGGGTAGATTACGTTGGTCGCGGCGCCCAGGGCATCGAGCACCGCGCCGGTCCCGCGCCCGCCACAGCCGATCAAGCCAATCTTTACCTTATCCAGCGCCGCGGCGTGGACGGGGAAGACCGCCGGAAACTGCGTGGCGGCGATGCTGGCCGCAGCGGCCGAGCTGACTCGCAGGAACGAACGACGCGACACACGCGCGGAACCAAGAGGCGAGGGATTCATGAGAATGATGGTAGATGTAGGTTGACGTCGCGGTCAAAGATACGCGCGAACTCCGCCCGGGAAAAGAGCTTTTCGCGAGCCCGAGGCACGGGCGTGCCTTCGCCGGCTATCGGTTTCGTCGAGCCGCCGGCACTCCTGAAACACAGCGTCCGGCTCCTTGGCTGGTGGGTCGCCCCTGCGCCGGCGTTGCGTCGCTCGATAAGGCGCCGGCCCTCGTGCGCCGCCTCGCACGGTAGGGCGCCGCTGCGTCGGCGCCGTGTCCCGGCCGAGTTTCCGTTCGGTTCGACCGGCTCCGGCCGACTGTGCCACTTCACCGACATCGTCTGGATGCATCGAGGCTCGGCCGGAACGATGCGGTAGGTTTCGCGTGGAACGGCCAACGTGGCCGTTCTGGGCGGCAACTTGCCGCCCCGCCGTGCGCACGGCAGCCCCTCACCCTTCAGCGGCCGCCACTTGCGTTCGACGGTCGGGCGGGTCGCCCGACCGAACGGGCCAGTGGCCCGTTCCACCCTGCGATCAAAGGAGCGTTCGGGCTCAGGCGACGCTCTTCAAGTGTCTGATGGACCGTTCCGCTTGCTCGATGGTGCCGCATTCGACGGATAGCACGATGACGCGCGGGCAGTCGCGCCTCACAATCTCGATCACCCTCGGCCAATTCCCCACGCCGTTCCCGCAGGCGCGGCCGACCGGCTTGGGGACTTCAGTCCGCGAAATCACTCACAGGGCAGACGGGTCTCGGGCGTGGGTAGGACCGCGCTGTGTCGCGGCCGATTGCGGCGCCGACGCAGCGGCGCGTCACCGACGGAAGGGCGGACTTCAGTCCGCGAAATCACCGACTCACCACGCCGTCGCCGCAGGCGCAGCCGACCGGCGTGCCGGTCACCTCGCCGCGTTCAACCGGGGCGTGCTGCACCGAGATGCCCTTGGCGTGGAGATGGCCAACCCGCTTCGCTCTCCCCGGGCGATCACCAGCACGGCGGGTAACTACAGAAGTGGAGGTGGAAAGCTCCCGGTGCCGAGGGCGGAGTTGCACGTGGTAAAAGGATTCTGCCATCCTCACGCCCATGAAGCCGCGGGCGCCAGTCCAACGCGCGTGTCGCCGGTGGAGGAGACCATGCGTCGGGGGGCTTCTGCTGGCGCTGCTCGGGCTGTCGTTGTTCGGCGCGTGGGCGGAATCAATTCCCCTGGAACGTGACTTTCTCCTCCGCACCTGGCGGACGGAGAACGGCTTGCCTGACATGCGCGTCCTGTCGTTGCTGGTGGACCGCATGGGCTTCCTTTGGGCCGGTACGCGCAAAGGCGTCGCCCGCTTCGACGGCAGCCGGTTCATGACGTGGTCGCATTCGACGCACGAGGTCTTCGCAAGCGAAGAATGCATCGCTC
Source organism: uncultured Verrucomicrobiota bacterium (assembly GCA_964396005.1). GTDB lineage: Bacteria > Verrucomicrobiota > Verrucomicrobiia > Limisphaerales > J093 > JADJWF01. The sequence continues at coordinate 14,629 of CAYNCT010000054.1, forward strand.
TCGCGGAACACCCGGATGGGACGTTGTGGGTGGGAACCGGCGGTGGTCTGATCCATCTGGCCCAGCCACCGGCTCTGTACAATCTGGGGGGTCACCAGGTCGCTCCCTCCGCCTCGCCGGAGGGGCCTCGCAATCGGATCCGCCGCGTGCTGATCACCGGCACTGGCGAGGTTCTCGTCGCGACCGAAGGCGGGTTGGCGCGTCAGCCGTGGCAACGACCCGCATCGGATCAGGCGCCCCTTGGCGGTCTTTGCACCAGCATGGAAGCCTCACCCGATGGCACGATCTGGGCAGGGACCTCGAACCAGTTGTTTCGGCGGAACGCTGCGGAAGGGGCATGGAAACCCGAATTTCCCGACTCAGCGGACGGGAGCGCTCAATTCGTCCACGCCCTGGCCGTGACGCCCGACGGCAGCGTCTTCGCAATCGTTGGGAGTTGGCAGCTCCAGAGCGGCCGTCTTTTGCAGCAGGACGCTTCCGGCTGGAGGCCGGTCTGCGACCTGGTCCTCAGGAACTACGGCCAGCCCATCTTTCTCGCGGCCGACCGCCGCGGGGACTTGTGGTTCCCGGTGACCGGCCAGGTGGTCGGCTGCTGGCGCGATGGGCGGCTACACGAATACGCCTTGCCGCTCTGGATGCGCGAAGACGTCTTCCGTTGTTTGGTCGAAGACGCGGAGGGAAACCTCTGGGCCGGCACCTCGCGCAACGGTCTCCTTTGCCTGCAACCACGCCGAATCCAGACCCTGACCACCTCGGACGGCCTGCCCGACGCGAAGGCCCGCGCGGTGATCAAAGCCGCAGACGGCGCGCTCTGGATCGGCACCGACGGCGGGGTGGTTCGGTGGGGTGACGGTGAATCGCAGGTGCTTAACCAGGCATCGGGTCTCCCCTCCGACAAGATCCGCGCCTTGGCCGAGGATGAGCAGGGCCGGCTCTGGATAGGCACCGGAGTTGGTCTCAGCACTTGGGACGGGCGGACCGTGGCTCCCGAGGTGTACGATGGTCCGGAACACCGCACAAAGATCCGCACGCTTTACGCTACGCGGGACGGCTCGGTCTGGGCCGGGACGGCCCAGGGCTTGTATCGCTTTGGGTGGGACCAGAATCGCGCCTGGCAGGTCGCGGATGGCCTGCCGCACGAGAACGTGTGCGCCCTGTTGGAAGACCGGCGAGGACGGGTCTGGATTGGCATGGACGGTGGCGGCCTGGCCCGGCTGACGGACCAGGGTTTCGAGCGGTTCGACGTGGCGCGGGGGCTATCGAGTCCGCGGGTCTGGGCGTTGCATGAAGACGATGAAGGCGCGCTGTGGATTGGCACGGATCGCGGCCTCAATGTGCTTCGTGACGAGCGCATTTCGGTCATCACGACCGCGCACGGCTTGCCGGACAATCTCGTCAACAGCGTGATCGAGGATGACCGCGGCTGGATTTGGGTGGGGCACGATCGGGGCATCTATCGGGTTGCGCGGCAGGAGTTGCTGGCGGCGGCGGAGGGCCGTTTGGGCCGGGTCCGCTGTATCGAATACGCCGAGGAGGATGGCCTCCTGAACCCGGAGACCAACGGCCAGATTAGCGGCCCCCCGGTGATCCGACTCCGCGACGGGCGCGTCGCGTTCGCCACGATGGGTGGCGTGGCCATCTTTAATCCGGACTACCTGCCTGACCTGACCAACGGACCACCCGCACACATCGAGGAACTGCGCGGTAACGGTCAGGTCCTGTATGCCGGACAACCCGGCAAAGCGCTCAGGCCTTCGGCTCGGCAGGCGTCCGGCCGGTTGTCCATCGCGCCGCTGCAGCGCGGGTTCGTCGAGGTCTAATACACCGCGATCGCCTTCCGCGCGCCGGACCATGTGCGATTTCGCCATCGGTTGCTCGGTCTGTCAGACGATTGGGTGGAAGCGGGCAACTTGCGACAGGCGAGCTACGCGAACCTGCGACCGGGCGACTACACCTTCGAGGTCAGTGCGGTGAACGCCCACGGCTACGCCAGCGCCGCGCCGGCCCGGCTGGAATTCCAGATTGAACCGCTGTGGCACGAACGGGCGGCGGTCCGGGTGGCCGGGGTTCTGCTGCTGGCGGGCGCCGCAGCGGGCCTGGCCTCATGGCGGTGGAGCGAATTGCGCGAAATCGCTGACCTCGAGCGGCAAGCCGCTCTGGCCCGGGAGCGCGCCCGGCTCGCGAAAGATCTGCACGACGGCCTCGGGGCAAACCTGACCGAAATCACCCTCCTCAGCGGCGTGGACGATCCGCAGGCGCTCCCGGCCGAGGCGCTGGCCGAGCGGTTCCGGCGGCTGACCCATAGCACGCACGACGCGCTCCACTCCTTGCGCAATGTCATCTGGCTCACCAACCCGCAGGCGGACAGCCTGGAGATGCTCGTCTCGCGCCTGTGTGAATCGGCGGAGCGGACGCTCCGCGCGACGAACGTGCGGTGTCGGCTGGATTTGCCGCCCGCACTGCCCGCGCTGACGGTCGGCCCCGAGCTCCGTCGCGACGCGCTTTTCGCGGTCAACGAGGTCATCAACAACATAGTCCGGCACGCGCGAGCCACGGAGGTCCGGCTTACCGTGGCGATCTCCGGAGGGGCACTCGTCCTTGTGATCCGCGACGACGGCTGCGGGTTCGATCTCAACGCCGTCCGGGCCCGGGCCAAGGATGCCGACCGTGGACTGGGGCTGAGGAGCTTGCACGAACGTCTCTCCGCTCATGGCGGAATCTGCGAGATCCGCAGCCAGGTGGGGCAGGGGACCGAGGTGATCCTCCGCGTGCCGCTTCCGACGTGAGCGCGGGGCACGCATCATGGGCGGTGATGCCAGGCTGCATACCAGCCCGGGGGAGCGGAAATCGCAGACCTGGTAGGGCGGCGCTGCGTCGCCGCCGTCAGCTCGGCTGCACCGCCGCGCGGCCTTACCCGACCGGGGCCCGCGCGCGCCGACCCCGACCCACTCGGCTGCACCGCCGCGCCCACGAAGCGTCGGTTTCCGAATTGAACCCGGTGACGGGCCCCGTATCTTGACCGGGTGGACTCCGCAATTCTGTTGGAATTGAAACTGGAGCCGCTGGCTGAAGGTGGATTTCCGGCTACGAACCCCGATCTGCCCGGACTGGTCATGCACGGACGGACTCGCGCGGAAACGATGGAACAGGCTCAAGCCAACGCGCGGATTCTCACCGAGGTGTACCTCTCGGAGAAACTGCCATGTCCGCCGTTGCTCCGCCGGATCTCCAACCGCAAACCCAGGACCGTCGGCGCGCTTCTGCCCGTCGCGATGCCCTTCCCCGCATGAGCCGGCTGCCGATCTTTAAGGGCCGCGACGTGGCATGCCAGCGGCGTCGCCGCGATGAGCACCGGCGGCGGGGCAAAGGCAGTCAGGAGCTCTGGATCAGGCCAGGGTGAGCCGACGGACTGACCGGCCGCCCCCGTCAAGCCCGTCACCCGACTAGCTAGCGCGGGCAGAGGCGGCCAGATCGAGATCGCCAGCGTTGGAAAAGTGGAAGGCGCTGGCGGATCAGGTGACGCGCCGGCAGCGGCGTTCAAGCTCAGTTGCTGAGGGCGGAGTGCCATTGCGAGATTTGGGCGAGACGATTGCCTCCCTCGCTCCCTTGCCGCCAAGCCAGCCTCGGCTGAACTACGTAGTCCAGCAGGATACTTTCGACGCGGCTGCTCCAAAAATACGTAATTCGCCCGATACCAAATCCGGCCTTTGTCCAATACGTTCAACACAATGAACTCGAACCTTTCAACAACCCCGTGCCGACCGACCTTACGCCACCGCCCATCCTCGCCCTTCCGTCTGCGGGTAATAGTCAGGCGGCAAGCCACTTTCCTCTCGCACGATTGCAGGCAGAGCCTGCGGGAGGAGCAATAACAGCAGAGGACACATAAAACAGAAACACAGAAAGGACACAACACACAATGAGGACCATACGATTGATCAACCGTTCGCCCGGTGCTTACGCCATCATGGCGCTTTCGGCGCTGCTCCCTGTTGCAATGGGTGAGACGTCTGCCGTGTCCCTGAGCGTTGATGCCGGGGTGAATCTTATGGGCGACGTGGATGTCGGCGGAACAACGGGTGAACTGGATCCGGGGTTCCGCGTGGATGCGGACCTGGGGTACCGCCTCAACAGCTACACCGGCATCGGTTTCGAAATCGGTTACCTTTTCAACGAGGTTAAAGACGCCCGAGACGGGGAAACCTACAGTCAAGTGCCCATCTTGGCCACGATCACATTCCGCTACGAGAAGACGTCCCGATGGGTGCCATACATCGCCTTCGGCGTTGGCGGCGTGTGGGGAATACTGGACAGCAACTACGATTCCTCCGATTCATTCGCTTTCGCATGGCAGGTTGAAGCGGGGCTGCGGTACAAGTTCAGTGACAGCGTTTCTTTGGGCCTGATCTACAAGTACCTCGGTACGTCAGACCAGGAGTTCGAGTTTGCCGACGACGAGGGGCTGGTCACAGTGACCGCGAGCAGCATCAATAACCACCTGATCGGTTTGGGGCTGATCTGGAACTTCTGAGGATTCAGCCATGATTGGACCGCGCTCCGGTCGTCTGTGGAGGCAGCGTCCTCCTGGCGGCGGTACGGTTTGCCTGAGACGAGCCGGACCGCCACCATCAAACCGGCGTCAAGACTCGCGAGTGCAGCCTGGCTAACTGTGCGCACCGCGGACTCTCAGAACCGGGCTGTTGACGATATGGTTGGAAATGATGAACAAATCCGCGGCGAGCAGTCAACGGCAATGTTGACATATGAACCGAATACAATCACTTAATGCGCATTAGTATCATCGGTAAACTCGGCGATCGGATCGCCAACACGGTGACTTGGGTTTCCTGACAGGCGGGGCGAAAGGCCACTCTGGACGGTACGGCCTTGGTTCCGCAGGGACCCGATGGAGCAAGTGCGGCTTGGGGAACTCTATCCGCTGGTGCGCCCAGCGACAGCGGTTGAACGACGAATAAACGATCGCCTCCGCCTCCGAGATTCAGTACACGATACGTCATTCACCCGATCGACTCAATCGGCCCGACCTAGCAACCTGTCTGCCATGCGCAGCGCCGCGGTGCCAAGGTTTCGTGGCAAGGCCCACACTCCTCGGATGCCTTTGCGCAGCTTAGAGGGCCAACTCCGGGGCGGTGGGCTGAGTCCGCCGGGGCGGGCGATGATTTGGACCTGCGCCCGCCGACGGGGTCCGGTGTATCGGGCGGGCGGGGACAGGCGCTTGCAGCCCATAGTCCCTACGGAACGTCTCGATCTGCGGGACGGGTTTGGGTGCGCTGCTCGATCCGGCCGACAGCGATTTGCACGACTCGTACCGCGCTGGACCCGAATCTTGGTCGTCGACTCGGGCGCGCCGTTCATCGGGGGCTCGGTGCTAATCTGAACCGGGCGCGACCCGCGTGGCTGGGGACCGCAGGGCCCTTGGGTATCGTCCTCGTCGGCGTGATGCCAATCTCCTGCCGCGCCGGTTGGGCGTCGTTCGACGGACCGGCAAGCGAAGGCCGCGCGCGGCTTCGCTGTCTGACCATCATGGTTGTCCCCCGACGTTCCTGCACAAAGCGAAGTAAGGCAGGCAGACGACAGCGGTCGCTTCGAACATCGGGTGAAATGCCTATTCAGCGCGCTCGAAAGTGCTCTCAAGTGGCTGAAAATACGGCGTTCGTACGATAGAAACCGCTAAGCAAGCCTGAAATACTGCACCGCGTGCGCAGACCGCAGTGTGTCAGTCGAGCAGTCCCCAATCCGCCTCGCCGGACCGATTTCTGTCGGCAGCGATCGAATCCCGACTGCCGAACGCTGCCAGCTTCGATTCCCGTGGCCGAAAGTCTAATAAATGTCGCGTGACAATTGCGCGAGCCTACTGACCTGTTGGTTTGGGTCGGGGGCATTGAGTCCGCGCCCCTGCTGATTTGGGCGGGTGCGTGGCCAACACTCTTTTTTCCCACCTAAAAACTCAAGTCCGCGCCCCTGCTGATTTGGGCGGGTGCGTGGCAGGGAAAAAAGTGAATATGAAAGCAACTTGCCATCAATGGGTCCGGTTCATCGCGATTTGTGCTGCTTGGTTGGTCGTTTCCGACGTGCGGCTTTACGCACAAGCTCCCGACACGCTTGCAGGCCGAACCATCGAGTTCACCATCAGCAGTGGCACCTGGCCATTCGCAGAGCGTGAAGTCTATCGCTTCCTGCCATCTGCCACCGTTATTGACCCGTGCATAAGCAGGCGGACATATGGCCTTGAATCTGCTATGAATTCC
>CAYNCT010000055.1:0-6876 GCA_964396005.1 uncultured Verrucomicrobiota bacterium
AAAACTCCATCGCGTGCCAGCGCAACTGGCGCTCGGTGGGCAGCGGACCATACGGAGCGGGTGCGGCGCCGTGGACCGCGAGGCCGCCCGCCGCGACCAGGGCGAGCCAGCCGGCGAATGCGGGGAGGCACAGGAAGGCGTGTCGCATGGCCCGGACCGTACGCCGGGCGGCACGCCGGTTCAATTCCCGTTCCGCGGCCGGCTCCGCTGGCGGCGGTCGCGCCCGCCGAGCTCCTCGCCGATGCTCTCGGCCAGTGCGGCCACCATGCGCCGCAGTTGCGCCGGCGTTGTGCAGTAGGGCGGCATCAAGACGATGACGTTGCCGATCGGCCGGGTGAGCACGCCGCGCCGGGCCATGGCCTCGGTGACGCGCGCTCCCACCCGCTCCCGCAGGTCGAAGGGCGTCCGGCGTTGCCAGTCGGCCACCAGCTCCACGCCTGCGATCAGGCCAACCTGCCGGATGTCGCCCACGGCTGGCAGGGGCCAGAGGCCCCGCAGTTCCTCGCGCAGCAGTGCCTCGAGGCGCTGCCGCTGCCGGCGCCGGGCGGGGTTGGCCAGCAGTTCGAGGCTGGCCAGCGCCACGGCTGCTCCCAGGGGGTTGCCCGTGTAGCTGTGGCCGTGGAAGAAGGTTTTGAACTCCGCGTAGTCGCCGAGGAAGGCGTCGAACACCGGCTGCGTCGTCAGCGTGGCGGCCAGGGGCAGATAGCCGCCGGTCAGGCCCTTGGCCAGGCAGAGGAAATCCGGCTGCGCACCCTCGCGATGGCAGGCAAAGAGGGAGCCGCCGCTGGCGCTGGCCGGCCGGCGCGCCGCCTGCCCGGGATCCGGCCCCGTCCCGGTGCGCCCAAAGCCGGTCAGTACTTCGTCCGCGATGAGCAGCGCGTCGCTGCCGCGGACGATCTCCGTCACCCGCCGCAGCCAACCCGCCGGCTGGGGGATCATGCCGGCCGCGCCTTGTATCCCCGGTTCCACGACGAAGGCGCTGATCGGCCGGCCTGCCGCGCGGGCCCGCGCGAACCGGCGTTCCACCGCGGTCACGCATTCCCAGCGGCATTGGCGGTACTCGCGCGCGTCGCGGCGCTCCGGCCGGGCGCGGTTGAACGGGCACCGGTAGCAGTACGGGGCCATGACGGCCTCACTCTTGAAGAGCAGCCCGCGGTAGGCCGCGTGGAACAGGTCAATGTGCCCCACGCTGACGGCCCCGACCGTGTCACCGTGGTAGCCGCCCGCCAGCGAGAGAAAGCGCGGGCGCGCGGCGCGGCCGGTGCGCCGCGTGAACTCGTACGCCAGCTTGAGCGCGACCTCGAGCGCCGTGGAGCCGTCGTCCGAAAAGAAGACCTTGCGCAGGCGCGGGCCGGGGACGGCAGGCGGATTGGCGGCGGCGACCAGGCGCGCGGCCAGCCGGGCGGCCGGTTCATTCGCCAGCCCGAGGGCCGAGCAGTGGGCGAGGCGGCCGAGTTGCCGGCGCGCCGCGGCGTCGAGGTGCGGTTGCCGGTGCCCGTGCAGATTTGTCCAAATCGAGGAATTGGCGTCGAGGTACTCGCGGCCGCGGGCGTCTCGCAACACGGCTCCGCGTCCCGCCACGATGACGATGGGTTCGGTGCGCAGCCAGTCGCGCATCTGCGTGAACGGATGCCAGACGAACTGGTGATCCAGTTTGGCGAGCGGGTGCATGAACGGGACGTTGGCCGGCCGCCGGTCCGGTGCGCTGGCCGGTTCGGGATGAAAGCAGGGGCGGCGCCGCCCGGGCAAGCGCGGACGCCGAAGGCCGCCTGAACCGCGACCCGCCACGCCGCGCCGCGGACGCCCCGCGGCCAGACGCCGGGCGCCAAGGGAGGGGTGAGTAAAGCGGGGAAGATTTGGTGCGGATAGCAGGACTTGAACCTGCACGGGTTACCCCACTACCACCTCAAAGTAGCGCGTCTGCCAATTCCGCCATATCCGCCACCGGCGCAAGTGAAGTCGTGGCCACCGGCTTGCGCAAGCCGATTCTCGGCCGGCGAAAGTTCCGTTGGGCGCCCGGCGGGGCGGCGCCGGCAAGCCCCGGGGCGTGAGCGGTCCGCCGGGCTGTGGTAGAGCCCTTCCCCAGTACCAGAGGCTGGGGGTTGCGCGTTGGGTTCGGTTCGAGTGCTCGTGATTGACGGGGTTGGCGGGAGGCCCTAGCGTTCACCCCATTGTTTGGAACCATGCCGTCGGCATTTATGAGCACCAAGGGAGATCGTCGAGTCCTTTCCTATCCCGCGCTTTGGGGCGCGTGGTGTGCGGTGTGGGTCGCGGGTTGGCTCGCCGCCCACGCCCAATCCTTGCCCCTTGCCAGCCGCGTTCAACTGTCCCAGTTCGCCGCGTTGAACCTCAAGGGGCAGACGTTGGTCCGGTGGGAGACCGCCCTCGAGGCGGGCGTTTTGTATTTTGACCTGCTGCGGGAGTCCGCCGGTGAATGGGTCAAGGTCAACTCCGCCCCCATCCTGGCCGTCAACGCCTTTCCGGGGGGCACGTATGAAGTGCTCGACAGCGACGCTCCCGCCACGGGGCCCGGTCGCTACCGGCTTGCGGTCATGCTGGACACCGGCGGACCGGAGATCCTGGAAGAGCAGTCGCTGCCGATTACCGGCGTGAGTGACCTCGCCCTACCCGAGGGCTTTCGGGTCACCAGCCGCGTGGCGGCGCGTGCGCCGCACCTGCCCGACGATTTCGACCCGGACGCCCCCGAGCCCCCGGTCGCGCCGGGCGCCACCTCGCTGAGCCCCGCTCAACCGCCGACGGCGACCACCTTTGGCGCCCCCGCAGCGGAACGGTGGGTCAAGATTCGCACCCGTCGCCTGGGAATTCATTTCGTCAGCGCCAGGAGCATCGGCGATGCGCTTGGCCAGACCGAGGCCACCGTCGCCGGCTGGATCTCCAGCGGGGCCCTCGCGATGTCCAACAAAGGCTTGCCCGTGACCTACATTCCCGGCACCGGCAGTTCCGGCGCGGGCCTGTTTTTCTACGCGGAACAGAACCGGAACAACTACACCGACGAAAACGTGTACTGGCTCAAGCCGGGATCGAACGCCTTCAGCACCGTGGATGGCGGCAATCCCGCGCCCTCCGACCCGAACACCTACCTCGCCTTCTCGCAGCAGGAGCGCGACTCCTTCGCGATCACGACCTCCGTCTTTGACCCCGAGGCGGACTACTACGCCTGGCAGGGATTGACCGCCACGACGTCCTCGTCGGCGATGTGGAATGCCCCGACCATTTCCCTGAATCGCCTCGTTCGCGGGCCGGACCTGGCCGCGTCGCTGACGCTCAGGGTGCAGGGCGGCAGCGAGACGCCGCACTTCGTGGCGGTCGAAGTCAACGGCACGCCCGTGGGCGAATTCTCCTTCACCGGCCGGATTCCGCAGACCTTTGTCTATTCCGTACCGACCACCGTTCTCAAGGACGCCAACCTGGCCGAAGGCAATAATCAGGTCACCGTGAAGGTCCGGGTTGCTCCGGGGCAGTCGGTCAGCCAGGTCTATGTTCACGGCTACCGGCTTGAGTACCCCCGCAGCGCGTATGCCGCCAGCGGCTTTGTCGAGGGCAACGCGGACGGGAGCACCCTCTTCACGGCCCGCGGCTTCGCCAACGGCACCTTGCTCGTGTTCGACGTCTCCGACGTCCGCGCGCCCAAGCCGGTCACCAAAGTCCGCATTGACCAGCCCGGGACCGACTTCCGCGCGGCCTTTCAGTGCGCGCCCACCGGCCGCTACGTGGTCTTCCAGGCCACCTCGACTTCCGCCGCCCCGGCACCCGCCGGACTGGCCGCGGTGCAGCCCGGCGATCTCGCCAGTCCCACCAATCGGGCCAGTTACGTGGTCATTACCCACCCCTCCCTGGTGGCCAGTGCCAACAAACTGGCGGCCTACCGCGCGGCGAAGTTCCGCACCAAGGTCGTGCTCCTCGAAGACATCTACAACGAGTTCTCCCACGGCCTGGTTACCCCCCACGCGCTGGCCGACTTCGCGAAGACCGCCGCCACCACCTGGAGCCTCCCCATCCGCTACCTCGCGCTCCTGGGCGATGGCACCTATGACTACCGCAATTTGCAGGGCTGGGGGGACAACCTTGTGCCGCCCCAGATGGTCAGCACCCAGTTCGGCCTGTTCACGACCGACAGCCGTTACGGCGAAACCCTGGGCGACGGCCGGATGCGCCTGGCGGTGGGACGCTTCTGCGTCACCACGGATGCCCAGTTCGACGGCATCCTCGCCAAAATCACGGCTCACGAAAGCAAGGCGCTGCCCGAGCCGCTGCGCGCCCTGCTGATCGCGGACCGCCCGGACGCTGCGGGCGATTTTGTGGCGAGCATCACCGCCAGCGAAGGTTACCTCAGCCCCCGCTACACCAGCGAAAAGGTGTACCCGGAACCCTACCCGGTGGGGGACAATCCGCCGCCGATTGACGTTAACGCCATGCGTTCCTCGATTCAGACGGCGCTGAATGACGGCCGGGACTGGATGAACTACGTGGGCCACGGCGCCATTGATCGCTTTGGCAAGGACGGCTACCTCATGGTGTCGCATGTCGCTGCGCTCGCCAACGGCGCCCGCCAGCCCTTCGTCACCGCCATGACCTGCGTCGCCGGCCAGTATTCCAGCCCCGGCTACAACTGCCTGGCGGAGACCCTGGTGTCCGCGACCGGTCGCGGCGCGGTTGGCGTCATCGCGCCGACCGGCTTGTCGTTCGACGATGATGCCACCTGGATCAACCGCCGCGTGATGGAAGTGGTCGCCAAAGCCCGCAGCGGCCGGTTGGGCGACGTGCTGATGCAGACCGTCTCCATCTACCAGCAGGGTGCGGTCCGCAGCACACCGATCTGGATCTACAATCTCGTGGGCGACCCCGCACTCGAAGTGCTCGTGCCGGCGAATTGAGCGCCAGTCGGAACTGGGCACGGCGGTCGATGGGGCGGATCAGGAGCGGTGACCGCCCAGGTGAGTTGTTGCGGCGTGACGGGATGCCGCGGTGGCTTACCGGTTCGGCTAAACACACTGGGCGCGTGGCGGAATCGTATGTCCGGTGTTCAAAGGGGGCGCGCGCTGCCGGACTTGGGTGTTGGCGTCCGCCAAATGTCCCCAGCAACCCCTGGCGGTGCAGGGCGCACGGCAGCGACGCGGGCCGCGCGAATTTTTCACAAATTTTCTCTTGCTGTGTCGAGGCTGGTGGGCAATCCTCCCGCCGTTAGTTCAAGTCCTGAACGCCAAATGCGCTTACATTTCATGCAAAAGACGTTTCTCAAGCCAGCCCTCGCCGTGGGGTCGTTGCTAGCCTGCCAGTGCGGCTTCGCCCAGTTGGCGACCTTTTCGGATACCGCGCCCGGTAACTACCCATCCTATGACGACGGCTCCGGAAGTAGCTTCGTCACCATCGACGGCCCGCCGACGGTAGACTTTGACGGGGTAACTTTCTCAGTCACAGGGAACACTGTTTACATCACCGCGACATTTACCTCGACCTTCACGGTAACTGTGAATCCGGGAGCGCCCGCGAACGTTGACGTCAGTATCGCCAACGTAGCCCTGCAGTTGCAGGGCACGGGGTTAGTATCCCCGGTCGAGTTCTCCATTGCGACGCCCCTCGACCCCTTGACGACCACGGTATCTGTCCCGGACAGCGGTGGCGGTTCGGGCAGTGCTCCCGGGACTCTCACGCGAACGAAGTCCTTCACGACGACTTTGACCGGCGGGCCCTTTACGTCCGGCACTTACACGCTGGAATGGGCCACATCAGCGGCCACATTTAATCCAATTGCGGGCAAGACCATCAGTGTCGGAAATGAGAATCAAAAAATCTCTGGCACGTTCGAGGTTCCCGAGCCGGGCGAATATGCGCTGTTGGCTGGGTTGGGGCTGCTGGGCTTCGCCGTGTGGCGGCATCGTCGGGCCTAAGAACGGTCTCCTCTGGCGCTTTTTCGTGAGCCGGCTTCACCGCCGGCTCTTTTTTTGTCCCGAGATCTGTGCGCAGCCCGCTCCAGCAAGCTGGCGACCGAGGGAGCGGCAATTGTTTGCTTTGTGCCGAAACCTCCCGAGTTCTCCGGCAGGTGCGGTTCACTCGACCGTTAATCGAGTTGAGGGTAAGTCCTCGGCCGGAGCTTGGCTCTGACGCGCGCGTCGTTCTCGGCACCAGCGTCGTGCCTCGGGAGCAACCGGGCTTGAGTGTGGGCTCCCCACAGCGTGCGAGTGCAGGTGGCAGCGGGGCGCGGAGTGGGCGGGCTTGCCCTGCGGCCTGCGCCGGGGTATTTCACGCCCCGCACGAAACGCCGACAGACTGGAGCGCCGACATCGTGTCGGCCAGGCGCATGCGACCGTCGAAAGCCGGCAAGATGCCGGCGGTCCGGCTTGTCGGCCGTGAAGTCTCCAGGCTCAAGCCCGGTCCCCCTCGGCCGCCGCCCGCTCGAGACCGATTAACTCGCCCGCTCGCCAAACGCAGCGATTGACGAGCATCGCCGTTTCGCTAGCTTCCCAAGCCTGCATAGATCGTGAATTGATCATGAAAAGCAAACTTTCCGTTTTCAGCGCCGGATTGGTGCTCGCGGCGTGTCTGGCGCCACGGATCACCGGCGAGGAGATCACTCAGTCGCAGCCGTTCATTTTGGGCGCCGGCGAGACCCGGTTTGATCTCCAGTTCGACCAGTTCGATCCGGCGGCGCATCCGGCGGCGCCGTACCTGCACTGGGTCCAGGTCACGGTCCGCGCGGCCTTTGAGAGCGGGGTCACCCTGTCCACGGTGGCCGCGGCGCCGGTCTCGGTATCGTGGTCGCTCGGTCCGGCCTGCGTGATTGCCCAAGGCCGCACCGCCGGCGGCGATCCCCTCGCGGTGGCGCCGGCCATGCTGGTGCTGGATCTGGCCGCTACC
>CAYNCT010000055.1:6886-8829 GCA_964396005.1 uncultured Verrucomicrobiota bacterium
ACCGCCACGGTCGAGCCAGAGACCGCTTTTGACGTCGCGACACGCCCGGTGACTTCCAAAACCACGCTGATCTCCGTGGCCGGCCCGGGCATTCAGCCTTTCATTGGCAGCGGGAAAGTCATTTACGATGTGGATTTTCTCGCCGGATATTCCTTCGTCAACTCCACCCCGCCCGAGGGCACCGGCCTGTTCGACTCGGACCTGGTGAAGGGCTGGCTGATCGTGACCTACCTGACGGGCGACAGCCCGCCGCCACTGGTGGTTGAGTTGCTTTCGTTCGACGCCGGCATCACGGAGGCGGGCACTGCCGTCGTCACCTGGCAGACGGCGACGGAGGTGAACACCTTGGGCTTCTACGTCGAGCGTCAGCAGGCCAACGGCGCCTGGGTCCGCGTGACGGAAGAGTTGCTGCCGGCGATGGGCGGCACGCGTCCGCAAAGTTACCGCTTCGAAGATCCCGGGGTGACGGTTCCTGGCCAGTTGCGTTACCGGTTGATTGAGGTGGAAACAACCGGGCTGGTGACGATCGTCTCGGAAACGACCGCCCAGAAGGCCCTCGAACTGGCCATCGAAGCTGCGGGCGAAGGCAGCCGGCTGATCGCCCGCGGGCGGCCGGGCCAGGCCGCGGCCGTCGAAACGACCGCCGACCTGCTGCGGGGGCCGTGGGAACGTCTGGGAACGGTCTCCCTCGACGCGGCGGGCGAGGCCCTGCTGCCCTGGCAGGCGGCGGGCGAGGGGCCCGTCCGTTTCTATCGGCTCGTTCAGGAGTAGTTGGCTCGCTCGGGATCCGACCGGGCGGCCGGCGCGTGCGGCCGGCCGGTCAGTATTGTAGCCAAGCCGCGGGGGCAATCGTTTTTCCGGCTTGTGCCCGGCCCTGGGCGAGGTTAAACCAACCTGATGATTTGCCGGATACCTCCGACGACCGCCCTTGTGCCGCCTACCCTCCGGCGGAAGGTTTTGGTCGCGACCATGGCCTGGTTTGCAAGCGGAAGCTCGGCGCTGGCGCAGCTCGCGCTGCCGACCGTGGTGGACTTCACGGGTGATGAGCCGGGGGCGTACGATGATCCGGACCCGCCGTGGTATTATGTCCAGGTCGTCGGTGCTGGCACCGGGGCCACGGCGCCCACTCGCTTCAGCGGCGTCCTCCCGCCTTTCGAGAACGTCAAACTTCGGACCTTATGGGGTCGCGTTGAAATCAACGCCACGTACGAAGTCTCATTCACGGTCGGCGCGGGGGGGCTCAGCACGGTGGAACTGGCGATGGCGAATGTGGCCTTGCGCCTCAGCGGGCCCGGTCTCAGCAGCCCCATCGAGTTGGCGCTGGCCACTCGGGCGGACCCGCTGCGGACCACCATCAACCGCACTTCGGCCAACGACGCGGCGAGCGGTTCGATGACCCGCTCCCGAAAGTTCACGGTGGACGTCGCCTCCGGTCCGGCGGAAGTCGAACTGACGTTGGAATGGGCCACCTCGGCCCTGACGTACACGCAAGGCGCCACGATCGAGGAACTGGCGCATAACGTGACGGGCAAGGTGGACGGAAACGTGGCGGTACCCGAGCCTCGGGCGGCGGTGCTGCTTGGAATTGGTGCGCTGGGCTACTGCCTGCGCCGGCGCCTCATCGGCGGTCGTTCCTGACCGGCCCAACCCGGGCAGCCTCCTCTGAACGTTCCGCAGCCCGCGTGGTAGGGCCGCGCTGCGCTCCAGCTTTCGGTAGGGCCGGGCTGCGGCGCGGCCGGGGGGAAACCTCGGCCGTGCGCGATCTTCGTTCTCGGTTCGGGCGATTGGCATGGGTTGCCCCTTCAGGGCGGGTGGGTTTGGTCGGCGGCGGACCCAGGGCGCTGCCCTGGGCTGGTTTGGAGCCGGGCCGTTGGCCCTTGCGCTTGGTAGGGCCGGGCTGCGTCCCGGCCGTTTTGCGGCGCCGCCACAGCGGCGCCCTACCG
>CAYNCT010000055.1:8929-20442 GCA_964396005.1 uncultured Verrucomicrobiota bacterium
GTTGGCCCTTGCGTTTGGTAGGGCCGGGCTGCGTCCCGGCCGTTTTGCGGCGCCGACACAGCGGCGCCCTACCGGCGGGAAATCCTGCTCGCCAAGCCGGCGGCGGCTGCCTACCGTGGCCGGACTTCGTTTCGTTTTGTCGAATTCTATGGGCGCTGACACCTCTACCCCCGTTCAACCCGTTCAAGCCTCACCTCTCGTCCCGCTGCCGATCCCCCCGAGATTGGCCGGCACGCCTTCCCGGCCTCCGAAATACGCGGTGACTGTCCGCAACGCGGCGGGGCGCGAGGTCCTCGTGGCCGACCCGCGGGCGGTCCGGGCGCTGGTCGCCTTGATGAACGTCCATGCCGTCCAGGGCGGCGCGGCGTGTCACTGGGGCGGCCCGGCGGCCTTTGCCGAGATCAACGCGGCGATCCACGCCATGCTCTTTGGCGTGCCGGATCGGCCGTGGTTCGAGGCGTTCAACTACGTCAACGATGCCGGCCACGCGGAAAACGGCATCTACGCCCTGCGCGCCCTGTACGGGTTTGATGGGATGACCTTCGAGTCGCTCAAGGGTTTCCGTTCGATTTCGAGCAAGTTCACCGGGCACGGCGAGTCGCACCTCAATTCGGAGGGCGTCCTGCTGAGCAACGGCCCGCTGAGTTCCGCCATCCCGCAGGCGCAGGGGCTGGCCATCGCCGACAAGCTCGCCGGGCGGGACCGCGTGACGATCGTGGTGGCCTCGGACGGCGCGGCCATGGAGGGCGAGGCCAAGGAGGCGTTCGCGGCTATCCCCGGCCTCGCAGCCAAGGGTCGGGTGAACCCCTTCGTCCTGGTCCTGTCGGACAACGACACGAAACTGTCCGGCCGCATCACAAAGGACTCGTTCTCGATGCAGCCCACGCTCGAAGCCATGGACGATCTGGGGTGGGCGGTCATCAAGGTGGCCAACGGTCACGACCTGCCGGCGGTGTTTGCGGCCGTCGAGCAGGGCCTGGCCCGCGCGCAGGCGGACCCCACCCGGCCCGTGTGCCTCTGGGTCAAGACCATCAAGGGTTACGGCATCAAGGCCACGATGGAAAACGCCGCCGGCGGGCACGGTTTCCCGCTCGCTAACGCGGAGAAGATCGTGGACTGGGTGCGCGAGATTTATTCCGGCGAGACGCCGCCGGCGGAGTTCCTCGACTGGGCCCAGGCCCTGCGGTCGGAATGGGAGGCGGGGGAAGCGGCGAAGAAGGCCAGGGCGGCCGTGCCGGCCGCGCCCGCGGTCAAGAAGGACAAGGTTCAAACCGGCCTCGCCAAAGCGGCGGTGCGCGCCGCGCAGGAAGGCTTGCCGGTTTACTCCGTGTCCTCGGACGTGCCCGGCTCGACCGGCATCAGCCTGTTCCAAAAGACCTTCCCGGACTGGTGGTTGGATGTCGGCATCGCGGAAGCCAACATGATCAGCGTGGGCGCGGGATTGTCCAAGGCCGGGTTCATTCCGATCGTGGACACGTTCGGCCAGTTCGGCGTAACCAAGGGCAATCTGCCGCTGACGATGGCGGCGCTGTCCCAGGCACCGGTGATCGCGATGTTTTCCCACATTGGTTTGCAGGACGCCGCCGACGGCGCCAGCCACCAGGCCACGACGTACCTCGCGGCCGTTAGCGCCATTCCGCACACGGTGGTCATCATGCCGTCGTGCTCGGACGAGGCGGAGGCGCTAATGTACGAGGCGATTCGGCGGTTTGCCGCCGACCGCGCGGCGGGGCGGGATGGCGAAAGCTACATCTTTTTCGTGGGCCGCGAGAGCTACCCGCTGCGCTGGGTTGAGGGCTCGACCTACCCGTGGGGTCGGGCCCAGGTGCTGCGGGAGGGCAGCGACGTGGCGTTGATCGGTTGCGGCGTGCTCGTGAACAAGGCCATCGAGGCCGGCGCCCGGCTGGCGGCGGAGGGCATCCGGGCCACCGTCATCAACAACCCGTTCATCAACCGGGTGGACCTCGCGACGATCGGCGCGGCCGTGCAAGCGTGTCAGGGCCGGGTGGTCACCATCGAGGATCATCAAGTGACCGGCGGCATGGGCGCGCAGGTCGCCCACGCCCTGGCCACGGCGGGCATCCCGCATCGGATGACGAGTCTGGGCATCCCCGGGGAATTCGGCCAGAGCGCCTATGTGGCGGAGCACCTGTACGAGAAATTTGGGCTGACGGCCGACCGATTGGCCGCGGCGGCGCTCGCGTTGGTTCGCGGCTGAGCCGTGCAGCGCGCCGCCGGCGGGCGCGGACGCGCGGAGGGCTCGGGACAGCGGCTGCGGCGGTGCCGCTGCCCGGCCGTTGGCGCGCGAAGGGCAGCGTTGGTTTTCGCTTCAAGACCCGCAGTGCGGGGGGCAGATTGCCGCCGATGAACTGGTTCGATCTGACGGACGACGTGGCCGTGTGCATCGGAGCGGGCGGAGCGCTGGCCGGCGCCATCGCCGAGGGCTTCGCCCAGGCGGGCGCCGCCGTGGCGGTGGTGGACCTGCGCCTCGAGGCAGCCGAGATCCGAGCGCAAAGCATCACCGCCCGGGGCGGCCGGGCGCGGGCCTTCCAGGCCAATGCGATGGAAAAGGAAAGCCTCCAGCAGGCGCGCGACGCGATGGTCGCGGCGCTCGGCGCGCCCACCATTCTGCTCAACGCCGCGGGCGGCAACGACCCGAAAACCACCGTCACGCCGGAGAATCCGTTCGAGGCGATTCCCCTGGAGAACTGGCGGCGCAACTTCGACCTCAACCTCGCTGCCGGCGCGCTTCTGCCGTGTCAGGTGTTTGGGCCGGACATGGTGGCGCGCGGGCGGGGCAGCATTATCAACATCGCCAGCGTGTCCGCGCACGTGCCGTTGTCGCGCGTGGTGTCGTATTCCGCCGCGAAGGCGGGCGTGCTGAGCCTGACGCAATTTCTCGCGCGGGAATGGGCGTCCCGGGGCGTGCGCGTGAACAGCATCACGCCCGGCTTCTTTCCGGCCGACCAGAATCGCGCGCTGCTGTTCAATCCGGACGGCTCGCCGACCGACCGCACGCGCGCCATCTGGAACCACACGCCGATGAACCGTTTTGGCGAAGCCCGGGAACTGGTGGGGGCGGCCCTCTTCCTGGCCAGCAGCCGGGCCAGCAGCTTCGTCACCGGCGCGGACATCCGGGTGGACGGCGGCTTTTTGTGCCAGACGATCTGACTGCCAGCCCGGCGATTCGCCCATGGAACCGCTCCTTGCCGCCGCCGCGCCCGCTGACCGCCGCGTGACTCCCGAACAGGTGAGCGAGGTCGCGGGCCGGGCGTGTCCGCCCGAGGCGTATCGCGGCCGGCGCGTGCTGCTGATCATCCCGGACGGCACGCGGACCGCGCCGGTGGGTTTGCTGTTCAAGGCGCTGTACGCCCGGATCGGCGACGTGACGAAGGCGTTCGACGTGCTGGTGGCGCTCGGCACGCACCAGCCGATGAGCGAGGCGGCGATCTGTCAACGGCTGGAAATCAGCGCCGCGGAACGGCGGGACCGGTACGGGCAGGTGGCGTTTCACAACCATGCCTGGGACAACCCGGCCGCGCTGAGGCGGGTCGGCACGCTGACGCCGGAGGACGTCAGCGCGCTCACGGACGGGTTGTTCGCGATGGAGGTGCCGGTCGAGGTCAACCGGCTGGTGTTCGAGTACGACCAGGTCATCATCGTGGGGCCGGTGTTCCCGCATGAGGTCGTCGGCTTCAGCGGCGGCAACAAATACCTGTTTCCGGGCGTGGCCGGGCCGGAGATTTTGAACTTCTTCCACTGGCTCGGCGCCGTGGTCACCAACCCCATGATCATCGGCAACCAGTGGACGCCGGTCCGCAAGGTGGTGGACCGCGCGGGCGCGCTGGTGACGGTGCCCAAGCTGTGTTTTTGTCTGGTGGTGGAAGGCGCGGCGCTGGCCGGTCTGTACGCAGGCACGCCGGAAGCCGCGTGGGCGGCGGCCAGCGGGTTGTCGCGGCAGTTGCACATCACCTACAAGGACCATCCGTTCCACACCATCCTCTCGTGTGCGCCGACCATGTACGAAGAGCTGTGGACCGGCGGCAAATGCATGTACAAGCTCGAGCCCGTGCTGGCCGACGGCGGCGAGCTCATCATCTACGCGCCGCACATTTCCGAGGTGTGTGTGACGCACGGCAAGACCATCCTCGAGATTGGCTACCACTGCCGCGACTACTTCCTGAAGCAGTGGGACCGCTTCAAACACCATCCCTGGGGAGTGCTGGCGCACAGCACGCATGTCCGCGGTATCGGGACCTTCGAGCACGGCGTCGAGCGTTGTCGCGCCCGGGTCACGCTGGCCACGGCCATCCCGGAAGAGGTGTGCCGGCGGATCAACCTCGGCTACCGCGATCCCCGGAGCCTCCGGCCGGAGGACTTCGCCCACCGCGAGGACGAGGGCGTGCTGCTGGTGCCCAAGGCGGGCGAGATGTTGTACCACCTCAAGCGTCAGCCCCGGTGGGCGGGTGGCGCGTGAGCGCGGCGGCGCTCAGCCCGCGCCGCGTGCGCGAGAGCCGGCTGAAGGGAATCCCAACCTCGCCGACGGGAAGTGAGGCCGCGGATGAAGGCGAACCACGGCGCGGGCGGGTGACGACCGTGTAACATCCCGCGCGGCCTGCACGCGCTGGTTGAATTCCGAATCGCGACTCCTATAGTCGCGCGCGCGGAACGCGACATGATTCCAAGCACCGACACCAGCGGCTCCTGGTCCATTCAGGCCGCGCGGAGTGTTTACAACATTGATCGTTGGGGGGCGAATTACTTCGACATCAACGAGGAAGGGCACGTGGTGGCGAAGCCGCTGCAAGACGCCGGAGCCGTCGTGGACCTAACCGATGTGGTGGAGGAGGCCCGGGGCCGCGGCCTGCGTTTTCCGGTGTTGATTCGGTTTCAGGACATTCTTCGGCACCGGGTCGAGTCCATCAATCAGGCCTTCCGCAACTCGATCGCCGAGTACAACTACCAGGGCCGTTACCGCGGCGTGTTCCCCATCAAGGTGAACCAGCTTCGCGAGGTGGTGGAGGAGATCCTGGACGCCGGCCGTCCTTTTGAAATGGGGCTGGAGGTGGGCAGCAAGCCGGAGCTCTTCGCCGGTCTGGCGCTCCAGGCGCCGGTGGGCAGCCTCATCATCTGCAACGGCTACAAGGACAATCAGTTCATCCGCATCGCGCTGCTGGGGCGCAAGCTGGGCAAGACCGTCATCCTCGTGGTCGAGAAACTCGAGGAGCTCAAGCAGATCCTCGCGGTCTCCAAGCAGGTCGGGGTGGAACCGTTGATCGGCGTGCGCGCGCGCCTGGCGAGCAAGGGCGGCGGCAAGTGGGCGGAGAGCGCCGGGGAGGACGCGAAGTTCGGGCTCAACACCGCCGAATTGCTGGCCGCGACCGAGCTGTTGCGGGCGGAAAACCTCACCCATTGCTTCACCCTGCTGCACTTCCACATCGGTTCGCAGGTGCCGGACATCCTGACGGTCAAGAAGGCGGTGCAGGAGGCGAGCCGCTTCTATGCGAAGCTGTACAAGATGGGGTTTCCCATCCAGTACTTCGACGTGGGCGGGGGTCTGGGGGTGGACTACGACGGCAGCCGGTCGGCGTTCGACTCGTCCACCAACTACACGCTGCAGGAGTACACGAACGACGTGGTTTACTACCTGGCCGACGTCTGCAACGCGGAGAAGGTCCCGCACCCGGACATCGTGAGCGAGAGCGGGCGGGCGATCGTGGCGCACCACAGCGTGCTGGTGGTCGAGGCTTTTGGCGCGATCGCCAAGTGCCGCGAGTGGGAGCACCTGCGGTTCGGCGACAACGAGCATCCCCTGGTCAAGGAGCTGTTGGACATGCGGCGCAACCTCCACAAGCTGAACAAGCTGGAAGCCTACCACGACGCGCTCGAACGCAAGGAGGACGCCCAGAACATGTTTACGCTCGGGCTGATGGAACTGCCCGACAAGGCGAAGATCGAAATGCTCTACTGGGAGACGGCCCGCGAGGTGGTGAAGAGCTTCCGCGGCCAGGCCTACATTCCCGAGGAGATCCGGAAACTCGAGGACAGTCTGGGCGACCAGTACCTCTGCAACTTCTCCGTCTTCCAGTCGCTCCTCGATCACTGGGCGCTGGGGCAGCTCTTCCCGATCATGCCGATCAGCCGCCTCAACGAGCCCCCGTCCCGCGAGGCCACCCTGGCGGATATCACCTGCGATTCGGACGGCCAGATCAACAAGTTCATTGATCTCCGCGACGTGCGCGACACCCTGCCGCTGCATCCCCTCAAGGCCAACGGCAACGGCCAGACCGAACCGTACTACCTGGGCTTCTTCCTGATGGGCGCCTACCAGGACATCATGGGCGACTTGCACAACCTCTTCGGCCGGGTCAACGAGGTGCATGTCTTCCTCGAGCCCGACGAGCCGGCCGGCTATTACGTCGAGGAGATCATCGAGGGCAACACCATCGTGCAGGCGCTTGCCGCGGTGCAATACGACGAGAACGAACTGAAGCGCCAGATGAAGGCGCAGATGGACGAGGCCATCAAAACCGACCGCATGAAACCCAGCGAAGCCATGCGGCTGCTGGACGAGTACGAAAAGGGCCTCAAGGAGTACACCTACCTGGCGGTTCAGTGATTCCGACCGGCCACCGCCGCGGGAATGGAAGCTCCCCCCTCACACCAGGTCGTGCCCTCCCTGGTGCCCCTCACCCGCGGCCTGGCGGCGCTCTTTTGGGGACTGCCCCTCTCGCTGCTGGTGGGCGTTCACACCGCCACCACCGGCATGCTCCCCGGGTTCGGGCTGCTGCCGCCGCTGCTGACCCACGGGCTGGTGGCCTTCGGCGCATTTCAGATGGGCCGCTTTCAAACGCAGGAGCGCGTCTGGCAGCGGGCGCTCGACCGCGTCAAGCTGGTCGCGCTCGTCAACGTGGGCCTGGCGCCCTTCCTCCATTGGAGCCGCGTGATGCCGCACGAACTCCATTTTCGGGTCGCGGTCGGCGTGCTGGCCGTATGCGGGTTGCTCTTTCTGTTCAACCTCAACCTCGCCCTGCAACGCCTCGCCGCAATGCTGCCCGACGAGACGCTCCGGCAGGAAACCCACCTGTTCACCCGCGTCAACCAGGGGCTGATCCTGGCCACGCTGGTGGTCGTCACGGTCGCGATTGCCGCCCGTAACCTGCACCTGCTCTCCGTGCCGATGACCCGGGCTTTGGGGCATCTGGGGCTTCCCGTGCTCCTGCTGCTGGTCCTGCTGCCAGTGGCGCTGACCATGGCCCTGCTCTGGAAGACCAAGGAAACCGTGTTGACCAGCGCCTTCGCGGTTCGCCATTGAGGGGCCCGGTTTGCTGCCCCGCGGCTGCCAAATTCCGTCTTCGCGATGGCCGGGATTCGGACTAACCTGCCGCCCACCCGCATGGCGGGAGCCAGCACATGACGCGTTCTATCGGCAAGGTTCAGACCCGATTCTTTGAATTCCACGACCTAAAACGGCCGCTGCGCCTGCGGGTCGGGGGCGTTCTGCCCCGTTTCACCCTGGCGTATGAAATGTACGGGCGCCTCAACGCGGACCGCTCGAACGCCATCCTGCTTTATCACGCCATGACCGGCAGCCAGCACGCCGCCGGCGTGAACCCCCGAGTGCCCGGTGTGGGGCATCGGTGGACCGACGAGGTGCAGGCGGGCTGGTGGGATGGCTTCATCGGGCCCGGCAAGGCGCTCGACACGCGCCGCTTCTGCGTCATTTGCGCCAACTACCTCGGGGGCTGCTACGGCTCGACCGGCCCGGCGTCCCCGAACCCCGCCACCGGCAAGCCCTGGGGGCCGGCCTTCCCCGTGCTGCGCATGAGCGACATCGTGGACTCGCAGATGAAGCTGCTCGACGCGCTGGGGATTCGGCGGCTCCACGCCGTGGTGGGCGCGTCCATCGGGGGCTATCTCACCCTGCTCACCGCGGCGCGTTACCCGGAGCGGGTGAAGATTGTGATCCCGATCGGCACGGGCGTGGAAACCACCATTTATCAGCGCATCCTCAACTTCGAGCAAATCACCGCCATCGAAGGCGACCCCAATTTCCGCGGCGGCGATTACTACGACGGCCCGCACCCGAACCTGGGTCTCGCCCTCGCGCGGCGCATCGCCCACAAGACGTTTGTCTCGCTCGACACGTTGCGCGAGCGCGCCCGCGGGGAGGTCGTCAGCCAGAAGCCGCCCCACGGCTGGTACGAGATGAACCATCCCGTCGAGTCGTACATGCTCCATCAGGGCGACAAGTTCGTGCGGCGATTCGACGCGAACACCTATTTGCGCATCCTGGACGCCTGGCAGTGGTTTGACCTGGTCGCGGAGGCGGGCGCCACCGATTTCCACGACCTCTTCGAGCGTTGCCGGGGGCACGAGTTCCTCGTCTTCAGCATCGACTCCGATGGGATGTACAGCCCGTCGGAGCAGGCGAAACTGGTGGGGCTGCTCAAGAAGGCTCACGTGCCCGTCATGTGGATCACGGTCCACTCGGACAAGGGGCACGATTCCTTTCTGCTCGAGCCCCGTCTGTTCACTCCGCACCTCATCCAGGCATTGGGGAATTGAGGGCCGGCGGTCGCCCGGCCTCCCCGGCTCGAGCCGCGCCGGAGGCGGTCAAGCCCGCCCCATCCACCCCCGCCGCTTGCCGTGTAGCCTTCGGCGGCTACTTTCCAGCCGCAAAAGGATCCGAGGATGCATCAGGACATGACCACATCACCCCGTTACGACGCGTTTATCATCGGCGGCGGGCCCGCCGGCTGTTCCGCCGCCGCCATCCTGGCCCGCCACGGCCACCGCGTGCTGGTGCTCGAGCGCGAGAAATTCCCGCGGTACCACGTGGGCGAGTCGCTGATTCCGTTCACCTACCAGCCGCTGGAGCGCCTGGGGCTGATCCCGCGCATGAAAGCCTCGGCCTTCGTGAAGAAGTACAGCGTTCAGTTCGTCGCGCCCTCGGGCAAGGCCAGCCAGCCCTTCTACTTTTTCACCCGCTACGATCGCGACACGGTGGCGCAGACCTGGCAGGTGCTGCGTTCGGAGTTTGATCAGATCCTCATGGACCACGCCCGCTCGCTCGGCGCCGAGGTGCGGGAAGAGATGACGGTCACGGAGTTGCTGCGCGAAGGCGGGCGCGTGGTCGGGGTCCGCGCGGTGGACAAGGCGGGGCAGAGCGCCGAGTTCCGTGCGCCTCTCACCCTGGACTGCACGGGCAAGGAGTCCTTTGCGGCCGTCCGGAATGGTTGGCGCGTGAAGGATCCCTACCTGAACAAGGTTGCGGTCTGGACCTACTATCGCGGAGCCAAACGCGAGCCCGGCATTGACGCCGGCGGCACCACCGTGGCGTTCGTGCCCGAGCGCGGCTGGTTCTGGTACATCCCGCAGCACAACGACCAGGTCAGCGTGGGGGTCGTGGCCGAGGGCAAATACCTGACCCGCGGGGGCGTGCGCGACCCGGAGGCCATCTTCCAACGCGAGATCGAGCAGAACCTCTGGATCAAGGAGCATCTGGCCGTGGGACAACAGACCGGGCCCTACTACCTGACCAGCGAATACACGCACCACTCGCGGCACTGTTACTCGCCGGGACTGCTGCTGGTGGGTGACGCCTTCTGTTTTCTCGATCCCGTCTTCTCCTCGGGCCTCATGCTCGCTCTCAAAAGCGGCGTGATGGCGGGCGACGCAGTCCACGAGGCACTGGAAGCCGGGGACCTGGCGCCGGAACGCTTCGCTGCCTACGGTGCCGCGATGCGCCAGGGCATCGAAAACATGCGCAAGCTGGTGTACGCCTTCTACAACCCGAACTTCAGCTTCCGGGAGTTCACAGACAAGCACCCCGAACTGGCCGGCGACATCACCGATTGCCTGAGCGGCGACGTGAACAAGGACCTCACGCACCTGTGGAAGGCCATCAGCGACTACGCGCCGGTTCCGGACGAACTCCCGCTGGGCGCACCGCTGGGCGAGGTCGAACCCGCGCTCGCCGCGCCTTAGGATCCTCGGCTTCCGCGAGCGGTTCGTCCCCGACTCATGCACTTGCTCCAGGTCACCCCGGGCGCCGGCGGCATGTATTGCGGCAATTGCCTCCGCGATAACGCGCTCGTGGCCGCGGTCCGGCGCCAGGGCCACACCGCGACCATGGTGCCGCTCTACCTGCCGTTGACGCTGGACGAGCCGAACCACGCCGCGGGCACCCCCATCTTCTTCAGCGGCCTCAACGTCTATCTCGACCAGAAGGCGGCGCTCTTTCGCTCCGCGCCCGGCTGGCTTCGCCGCTGGCTGGCTCATCCAGCCCTGCTCCGCTGGAGCAGCCGGTTCGCCGCCCGCACCCGGGCCAGCGATGTGGCGGACCTCGCCCTCTCGATGCTGCGCGGCGAAGAAGGCAACCAGGCGCGTGATCTCGACGAATTCATCCGTTGGGCCCGTGCGCTGCCAGCGGTGGACGCGGTCTGCATTTCGAACGCCCTGCTCCTCGGCCTGGCCCCGCGCCTCCGCCGCGATCTGGGCGCGCGGGTGATTTGCCTGCTGGCGGGTGAGGACTCCTACCTCGACGCCATGCCCGAGCCCTGGCGCGGTGAGATCTGGAACACGCTGGCCGGGCGCGCCCAGGTGGTGGACGCGTTCATCGCGCCGAGTCGTTACTTTGCCGACCGGATGCGCGAGCGCATGCGCGTTGCCGCCGACCGGATGCACGTGCTGCCGCCGGGCTTGAACCTCGAGGGTTTTCCCGCGCCCGGCTCGCCGCGGCCTGCCACCGCGGAGGGCGCGCCGCCCGCCATCGGTTACCTCGCGCGCATGTGCCGGGAGAAAGGCCTCGACACGTTGGTCACCGCCTACCTCGAACTGCGCCGGCGCAACCGCGTGCCCGGTCTCCGCCTCAAAGTCGCCGGCGGCTGCGGCCCCGGCGACGAACCGTTCGTGCAGGAACAGCGAAGCCGGCTGGCCGCCGCCGGCGTATTGGACGCCGTGGAATTTCTCCCCAACCTGTCCCGCGACCACAAGATCGCCTTCCTGCGGTCGCTGACGGTGTCCTCCGTGCCGGCCCTGTATGGGGAGGCGTTCGGCCTCTACCTGCTCGAGGCGATGGCGGCCGGGGTGCCGGTGGTGCAGCCCCGCCACGCCGGGTTTCCAGAGGCAGTCGAAGGCACGGGCGGCGGGGTGCTCTGCGAACCGGGCGATCCAACGGCCCTGGCCGACGCGCTCGAAAACCTGCTCCTCGATCCAGCTCGCTGCCGCCAGCTTGGCGAGACCGGCCAGCGCGCGGTGCATGGGCGATTCTCCGTGGATCAGGCCGCCCGCGAACTGGTCCGGCTGATCGCGTCCCTCCCCGCGCCCCAAGGGAAGACTCCCGGTGGCTGAGGCGCAGCCGCTCGGCCCGCCCGCCAGATCTCAGAAGATTCCCGGCTCCCCCACGATGCGCACCCCGTCGGGCGCGGTGCCGCCGGCCAGGAGGTGTTCCGCATTTTCCTCGGCGTAGCCGGGCAGGATGCGGGCCAGCGCCTCGGGCGAGGCGCCCA
>CAYNCT010000056.1:0-20130 GCA_964396005.1 uncultured Verrucomicrobiota bacterium
TCCACGATCGAAGTTCCCTTGTCGTTGGCCCGGAACGAGAAACCGTAGCGGTTACCGGTCACCGCCGACAGGAACAACAAATCCCCGCTGGTGCCGCCGATGCCCAGGGTCACCAGGGCTGTTTGTTGCGGCGTTTTGCCGAACACGATCGAGTGGGCACCCAGGCCACCCCAGCCGCGCTGCCCCGGGGTGTCTTCGTCGCCGTCATTGATGGCCATGCCGAGGCCGAATTGTTTGCCATAAACAAGACTGTCGAGGCCGAGAGCGCCCTTGGGCAGCTTGATCTCATAGGTCGTCCGCTTGGTTTCACTGTTGCGGGTGATCACCGCCTCGGTGGCGCAATCACAGCCCGGATCACCGCCCGGCCCGGCTTCGTGCATCACGATCACTTCGCCCAGCGCGCCTTCGATGCCGCCGAGCGCGTAATTGTAGAGAGCAATTTGCTGATTCTGGTTGTTGTTGGCGATCATGAGCTGCACGGAGTCGCCGTTCCACGCGCTGTTGGCCGAGTTTTCGTGGTAATCATCCGTCACCACAAAGCCGAAATAGACGTTGTTGTCGTCGTAGATCACCTGGACCGCCGAGGTGTGGTCATCCGGCCCGGTCCACTTACCGCCGGCATACTCCTCGAACAGCACCGGAGTGCCGTTGCGTCCCGATCCCTTGGGAATGGAAAAGCGCGGATCGGAAAGCACGGGGACTCCCGACCACTCGCCCAGGTTGCCGTCGAGAACCACCGGCCGGGGAGCCGGATTGGCCGTGTAGATTTCCTTGCCCGGTTCAATGTCGTTGGACCTGGCCAGGGTGATAAGCGCGGTCTCGGAGGGCGTCTTGCCGAACACGATCGAGTGGGCGCCGAGGCCACCCCAGCCGCGCTGGCCCGGGGTGTCTTCGTCGCCGTCGTTGATCGCCATGCCCAGACCAAACCGCACGCCGCCACCCAGGGTGGCCACACCCAGCGCCGCCTTGGGCAGTTTGATCTCGTAGGTGGTTCGTTTGGTCGCGGTGTTGCGCCTGATGACGGCTTCCGTGGCGCAGTCGCAACCCGGATCGCCTCCCGGCCCGGCCTCATGCATCACGATGACTTCGCCCAGTTCTGTTTCGATGCCGCCAAGCGCGTAGTTGTACAGCGCGATCTGCTGGTTGCGGCCTTCATTGGCGATCATGAGCTGCACCGAGTCGCCGTTCCACGCGCTGTTGGCCGAGTTCTCGTGGTAATCATCCGTCACCACGAAGCCGAAATAGACGTTGTTGTCGTCGTACGCGATCTGGACGGCGGAAGTGTGATCATCGGGGCCGTTCCACTTGCCACCGGCATACTCCTCAAACAGGACCAACGTGCCGTTGCGGCCCGATCCTTTGGGGATCGAGAACTTCGGATCCGACAGCACCGGTACGCCGGACCATTCGTTGAGTTCGCCATCGAGCACGATTGCCCGCGGCGCCTTAATGGCGCTGTAGTACTCCTTGCCGGGCTCGATGTCGTTGGCTCGCGCCGAAAGCTGGAAGGCGCACGCAGCGACCGCCAGCAGAGCAACTGTTCGTTGTGTTTTCATGGACGAATCTATTTTTTCGTTCGGTTATTGGTGTGGGTTTTAGGGCGTGGTGGGGAGGGTTCCACGCGTTGGCCGGCTTGTAAAGCAGGAACGCGCTTCGCCCCGCGTTTCGAGCAATTGCCCACCTCGAGGCTCCGCTTCACCCCCGGCCCCGCAGCCAGGTGACAACGGTCAGGGCCTTGCCAACAATTCAGGACCCAGGGCCACGCGGAAGCCCACGAAGTCAATGCCGTTGGACGGCGACATGGTGAAGCGGCTGTTGATGCGCGCGAATCTTGCGGCGTGGTACCACCCCCCGCCGCGAAAAACCTTGAATCGGCCCGTCGCCGGCCCGACCGGGTCCACCACCGTGGCTGGGGGATAGTCCGAAAACCAATCCTGGCACCATTCCCACACGTTGCCGTGGAGGTCGTGGAAGCCCCAGGGATTGGGGGCCTTCTGGCCAACCGGATGGGTGGTGCCGTCACTATTTTCCTCGGTCCACGCGTGATCCCCGGCGGCCGCTGGGTCGTCCCCGAAACTGAATTGCGCGTTGCTCCCGGCGCGACAGGCGAACTCCCACTCGGCTTCGGTGGGGAGCCGGTATTCGTAACCCGGGGGCAATCGGCCGGCCTCGCGCTCCCGTCGAGTGAGGGCGCGGCAGTAGGCGGTCGCGTCCACGTGACTGACCTTCTCGACCGGGCGCTTGGGGTCACCCCCAAACTGGCTCGGGTTTCGCCCGGTGACCGCCGCAAACTCGCCCTGGGTGACCTCGTACTTCCCCAGCCAGTAATCCCGCGAGAGGATGACCGTCTGATTCAACCGGTTGAAGCTCCCCGCTTTGACGAGGATCATGTTCGTTAGGGCGTTGAAGCGTGGGGCCGCTTCACCCCCGCGAGGGCCGGGCGGCTTACCACAACCCATGACCAGGCCGAGGATCGCGATCAGCGCTCCTGCCGTTACCTCAGTTCGTCGGGTTCTCATGTGCCACCAAGACATCCCAAACCTCGCTGCCGAGTTTCACGGTTTGCTCCTGTCCGCCGGGCCAGCGAACCCGAATCCCCTCTGGCCGGTCCACCAAGCCCAGCACCTGTGCGGCGGCGTTCTGGGACCAGTAGCCGGAACCCGCCTGAACTTCCCGCACCGGGCCCCAGCGACCGTCGGCGTAGCCGACCCGCAGCCACGCGCCGACGCCCTCCGGATTGCCCGGCGGTCCCTTCAGCGTCACCCGGAGACCGCGCTGGCCGCGCCGGTTTACGAACAGACGGGTCGCCCCGTTGTTCTGTGCCACGGCGAGGTCCACGCGTCCGTCGTGGTTGAAATCCGCCAGCGCGGCTCCGCGCTGCTCTCCGTAAATCCGGAGCCCGGTCTCGACGGGCGCGAGCGTGCCGTCGCCCCGACCGCGCAGCCAGAGTCCGCGGCCCGCATCCTCGCGATTCAGGTCCGACCCGCTGACGAAAAAGTTTTGCCCCAGAAACAAATCCTCCCGCCCGTCGCCGTCGAAGTCGCTGACGGACACCGCGAAGGCCGGGGCCAGTTGCGCCTCGCGGGGAAGGGCCACGCATTCCAGGCGACCGCCACGATTCAGGAAGACCGCCGAATCAAGGAAGCTGGCTTCGACCCAGCGCGCCCCGGCAAAGTGCCTCCCCAGAATCTCTGCGACGTCCGTCTTGCCATACTGCTCGTGGGTGAGAATGCGCTGGGGCAAATCGGGCAGACCGCGCGCCACCCACGGCCGGGGCCGGACAGGCAGCCAGCGTCCCTCTTGGTAGCCGGCTTCGAGGATCTCCAGCGTCCCGTCACCGTCGGCGTCCACGTAGTACAGCCGGATGGGGCTCGGCCGGTAGAGTTCGTACAACGAGTTCCGCCCCCGATTGCCCGCCACGAGATCGAGCCGGCCATCGCCGTCGAAGTCGCCCGCCGCCACTCCAGTCCACCAGCCGGTCCGCTCCGCCAGGCCCCAGGCCGCAGTGCTGTCGGTGAAGCGCCCGCGATCATTCAGGAACAGCCGCAGTGGTCCCCACTCCACCGCAAGCACCAGGTCCGGATCCCCGTCGCCATCGAGGTCCGCAAAGGTCGCCCCACTGACCAGGCCCGTTTGGGCGAAGGGCTCGCTGAGCCGGGGATCGCGACGCAGCTCGCCGGCGTCGTTGAGCCACAGCGCTGAAGCCACCGCCTCCGGATAGCGGCCCGGCCGAAATCGCCCGCCGACGAACACGTCGAGGTCGCCATCCCCGTCCACATCGGCAAGCGCCAACGGCCCGGGGCTGGCCGGTCCTGCCGGCAGTTCCCGTCCGGCCGTAAACCCCGCCGGCGCGCTCCCCGAGAAATCGTAAGCGAGAAGCCCCGCCTCCCGCTCCGGACCCGACTCGAGGTTCGATCGTGCCGCCAGCAGGCCGCGCCGGCCGCGACCGTCTGTCCAGCCGATTACCGCGCCCAGATCGCCCGTCGCCGGAGGTTCAAGGCTCGCCGACCGGAACCCCTGTCCGCCATCGTTGAAGAGCACGGTCAACTGCCCGCCGCGCGCGGCGGACACGATTAAGTCCTCCCAGCCGTCTCCATTCGCATCGGACCAGGCCACGCCCGGGCCCGGGCGGCTTAACCGGTGCGGCAACAACGGCTGGCGTACCCAGTCGTCGAACGCGTCCTCCACGTGCCGGTGCGCGAGTTGATCGCTCGCGTCGGCGAACCAGTCGTCCTCGCCGGCGGGCGCGGGCGGGGGCGCCTTCGCCGCGTTGGCCGAGGGCTCAATCACCTCGCAAAGGGTGTTCGGTTGAACCGCGACGCGGCTTTGGCGGCCGCTGCGCCAGGTGACTTCCAGGTAAAGCGGGTCGCCCGGCCCGCCGTCGGTGGCGAACACCCGCACGGCTTGATCGCACGAGAGGTAACGCCCGCCGCTGATCATTTCCTGGGTCTGCGTCACCGGCCCGCCCGTCAGGCGCAGGCGCGCACCGATGCCGGCCGTGTTGGATGGCTGCCCTTGGAGCCGAACCGCGATCCGCCCCGCGGTGGCTTCGTTGCGATACAGACTCGCGACGGCGTTCAGATTGTTGACCACCACGTCGAGGTCGCCGTCGTTGTCGAGATCGCCCAGGGCCAGCCCATACGAAATACCCGGTCGGTTAAAGCCCCAGAGGTTTCCGGCGGGCTCGAAGGTGCCGTCGCGCCGGTTGCGGAAGGCGGCGTTCGGCGTGGGCCAGGCGGGGTGGAACTGACGGAACCGCTTTCGCTCTTCGCCGGTGAGACGCCGGGTTCGGAGCTGGTCGTGACTGTCCTGGTCCATGACGTCGAACTCGAAGCCATTCGCCACCAGCAAGTCTTCGTAGCCATCCAGGTCCACATCCAAAAAGGCGGGGCACCACGACCAGTCCGTGGCGGCCACGCCTGCCAGCAGCGCCGCTTCGGCGAACGTTCCATCGCCACGGCCGAAAAACAGCATGTTGCGGTTGTACCGGGGCGCCTGGTCCACGCGCTCGTTGGCGGCCGGGTCCGGGTAGTCCCGGACAAGCTGGCGCATTCGCCGGTCGTGCGCCCGGGCGAGCATGTCGAGCACCAGCAAATCGTCATGCCCGTCACGGTCCACATCGGCGACGTCGAGGGACATGGAGGACCGGCTGGAGTGGCGAAACACTTCCGGGCCGGGCGCGCGAAAGGTGCCGTGCCCGGTGTTCAACCAGAGCCGATCCGGGGAGGCGTTGTCATTCGCCACGAACAGGTCCGGCACGCCATCGCCGTTGAAGTCGCGAAACATCACCGACAGTCCCCAATCGCGGTAAGGCCCTACTGGTTGACCGTTCGTGTCAAGAAACGTCCCGCGCTCGAGCTGAAGGGCCGTGAAACGCCCGCCGCCTTCGTTGCGGTACAACCCGTCAACCTCCGGCAACTCCCGCACGCTCCCGTCGGGCAGGGCCTCGAAGCGGTCCCGCCAGTAAGGCCAGCTGGTGGGCTCGCCGTTCACTTTCGTGACCCGCCACTGACCGCCCTCACGCGCCAGCGCAAAGCGCGTGGTGGGATCCGCCAGATGCATGACGTCAATGTAGTGCGTGCAGTAGAGGTCAAGGTCGCCGTCGCCGTCCATGTCCCCCAGGGCCAGCGAAGTCGCGGAGGCCGTGCGGGACAGGCCGGAGTCTCGCTGTTCACTGAAACGCCCGCGGCGGTCATTGAGGAAGAGTCGGGTGCCGGCGGCGATGCCGTTGACCAGCAGGTCCAGATCACCATCGCCGTCCACGTCGGCGAAGGCTGCGCCGGTGGAGAGCTGCCCGGCGCAGGCGGCGTCGCCCAACGGCAGTTCCGCAAAGCGCCAGCCGCCGCGGTTGCCATACAGCCGGTTGGACCCTTGAAGGTTGCAAAGATAGAGGTCGGGCCAGCCGTCGCCGTCCACGTCGCCGATCGCGACGCCGGCCCCGTTGTGGGCCACCGCGTTTGTCAGCGAGAGGTCGCCGCGCAATTCGTTGGTAAACCACACCCCGGAGGTCTCCGGCGGAACCGTGGTGAATCCGGATCGCGCTTCGGTGCGGCGAGGGGGCAGGGTGACCGTGCGGAGCCCGTCGCTGGCCGTCCAGACAAGGTGGGGCGCCGCCTCGCCGGCGGTGGCGCTCACCACGCCGGCCAGTACCCACCAGAAGGCGACCCGAAGCGACGCGGAACTTGACTGGAAACCTTGCCTGAGCAACGCGGCGCAGGGTAGGTGTGCCAAAGGTTGGCTCAAGGAGAAACCCCGGCGGCGAGGTGCCGGTGCGCGTTCGTCGCCCGCGCCGTCGCAGTGGGACGAGGACTCGCCGGCCGGCGGTCGGTGTGGGAAGCCCGCCGGCCGGCGGCCGGGGCCGGACGCGG
Source organism: uncultured Verrucomicrobiota bacterium (assembly GCA_964396005.1). Lineage (GTDB taxonomy): Bacteria > Verrucomicrobiota > Verrucomicrobiia > Limisphaerales > J093 > JADJWF01. The sequence goes on from CAYNCT010000056.1 coordinate 6,369, forward strand.
CGCCGGGTCGAACTATGCGAAGGTTCGGACAACCAGGCCGGTCTGGCCGCGAATCGAGGCCGCGATCGCCTCCAGTTCTTCCGCCTCCAGCTTCGTGGCCCACGGCTCGGGAGTGGGCCGGGCAATGGTGTACGCGTGGACTTCCTTGAGCTGGCCGCCGGTCAGGACGATGGCGTTCAGCCGGGCGCAATACGCCTCCAGTTCTGCCGCGGGCATGGCTTCGCCGTGCATGCGGAAAAACAAACTCTGAATGACGATGGGCCGCACGCGCGCCGTGGCGTGCAAATTGCGCAGGATCCGATCAAACCGCACGTGCGACCGGTTGACCCGCCGGAAGTAGTCCGCCGTGCCGGCATCGAGTTTGGCCCAGATTTCCCCGTTGTTCGCATCCAGGAGTTCGAGGCCGCGACGTACATCCGCCTTGTCCAGTCCGGCGGCGTCGGTGATCAGCACCAATTTGGTCGTGCGCAGGTCCTCCGCCCGACGCACTTCGGCGGCTACCTCTACGCAGGCGGCGAAGTTCGGGATCATCGTGGGCTCGCCGTCGCCGCTGAAGGCGAGGTCCTTGATGTCTCGGGCCCGATCCGCCGCGTCCCGGAACTTCTCGATCCCGGCCAGCTCCCCCGCCTTGGCCGCGCGGACCAGGGCGAAAAGTTCCTCGCGGAGGCGCGCCGGATCCACCGGCCCGGCCTTGCCGGGGGTGCGGCGGTCCACCTCGCAATAGACGCAGTCGAAGTTGCAGCGTTTATCCGGATTGAGATTGATGCCCAGCGAGAGACCGCCGGAGCGGCGCGAGATCACCGGGTACACGTAGGTGAACGCGGCGAAAACGCGGGAGTGATCGCGGACGGCGGCCATGGCGCTGGTGACCGGGTTGTCTGTCACGCCGTCAATCTAGCAGGTTCGGGCGCAAGTCTCACGGGAATCGAAGCACCGGGTGGAGCCAGCGCGGTCGGAGACTCTGCACGGCGCAAGCTCTTGCGGCCGCCCGGCCCCGGCACGTTCGCCGGAGCGATTCAACTGAAAGCAGGGTGGAACGGGCCACTGGCCCGTTCGGTCGGGCGACCCGCCCGACCGTCGGATGCACGCGGCGGCCACTGAAGGGGGTGCGGCTGCCGCGCGCGTGGCTGGGCGGCAAGTTGCCGGCCAGAACGGCCGCGTTGGCCGCGCCACCCAAAACCTACTGGGTCGTTACGGCTTAGCCGGAACGATTCAGTTGCAACCGCCAATGGACGCCAATGAGATCGGGCTTTCCGCCGGGTTCGGAGAGCCGTACCGCGGCCACTGGTCAGTGAAGGGACATCCGTGTGGCCAAAGCGTTGCGAATCCCCCGTCGCGATTCGCGTGGATTCGCGTCTATTCGCGGTTGGAAGCAACAGTTCCGGCTCAGCGGTAGCCTTCCCGGCGCCAGCGAGTTTGGAGGCGGCGCCAGCGCTGTTGCCAGGCGGAAAGCGGGCCGGGGTCGGGCGCCAGTGGGGGGAGGTCGGCGCGGGCGGCGGGCGGGCCGAGGCGCCTGGCCTCTGCGATCCAGTGGCGGTTGTGGTAAATCCGGATGCCGTCGAGGTGGGGCGTTTGCGGCCAACCTGGCGGTTTGGGGCCCAGCGAGCCGCGGTAGTTGTAGTGGCAGGGCAGGAGGATGACCTGATCGAAATACCGGGCGTGGATGACTTCGTTGAGCGCGAGTTGGTCATCCACGAGATTGCGGTAGCGGGATCGTCCGCGGGCCTCGATCTCCTGTCGCAGGGACGCGCTGGCCGCCGGGACGAAACCGTCGGCCTCATTACCGACCTGGAACCGGCAGCGCTCCAGGCCACGGCGTGGCTTCAGGCCAACCGTCAGGCGTGGGGCATCGAGAACGGGACGCACCAACGCCTGGACGTCTCGCTCAACGAGGACCGCTGCCGGGTGCGCAGCCCCCAAGGCCAGTGGATTTTGGGCATGCGGCGCCGGGTGGTCATCAGCCTTTACCTGCACTGGCGTGCGCACCAGCCCAGGCCGCAGCACCAGTCACTCACCGATTTTCAAGCCGCCATGGGCGAGGATAATCTCGCCCGGGCCATGGCCTTCGTGTCGCACCAACGCCCCAACCTGTGAAAACCCTTCATGCATACGCGCTGCTGAAATAGCCGTAATCGGAGATGGACCTTGACACCACGGTCCACTTTGATTAGGAGGCACCTATGAAATCTCTTTGCCCCTTCCTGCGACCGCTCGCGCTGCTGGCGGCTTCGATTGGCGTGCTCCCGGCGGTTTTGTTGGGAGCCCTGCCGGTGTTCATCAATGGCGGCTTCGAGCTGCCGGATGCCCCCTCGGATCCAGTCTTCGGTTTTCAGACGATCGGTGCGGGTTCACCGGCCCTTTCAGGTTGGACCGTTAACGGCGCTGGAGTTGACGTCGTTGACAACGCGTATTGGCAGGCGGCCGAGGGAAGTCAGTCTATTGACCTCAATGCCCTCAATGCTGGTGCGATCGAGCAGAAACTGCTGTTCACGGATCCAGCATCGGTCTATTTGGAATTTGCGTTTTCGAAGAGTCCGGCGACCCCAAGCGCGACGATGGGCGTGTGGGTTAAGCCGGAGGGCGGAAGCTTCACTGGTCTTGGCCTTTTCACTTTTGCCGAGGCTAACACTCATACCACGATGAAGTGGCAGACCTCAGGCACGCACGGCTTTACCGCTGGCCCGGGTTTTTACACGTTTGCTTTCGCCAGCTTCGGCGGCGGGATTTACGGTCCCGCGTTGGACAGCATCCGAGTGGTTTCGGGGCATTCTCCGTATTCGCCTCCCGACCCCGGGGCCTACCCGTTTGTGCCGGAACCTGTTGTCACGCCGGGGGTCACGGCGGTCGGCCTCGTATTCTTGGCGCTTCTGCGTCGCCGGCTGCTCCACTAACACTGGGCGCGTGAGCGGGGTGTCCGGACGCGGTCGCGCTGACGACAACCTCCACCGTGGCAGGCTCCTCGAACTGGGGAAAGTCAAATAGTGTGTTCGCACCGGCGCTGCGGACGGCAGCAGTTGTGGCTTACTCTCGCTAATGGGACTCGATACCGAGTTGGTGCGGCTGTTGCTCGAGGCCGAGCGATCAGGAGTTGTGTTTCGGCGCTGTTTAACCTTGGGTCGGCAGCACTACTTTGTGGGCAACTCCGAAACCCGGAAGTTGTTGATTTCGTTTGGGAAGAACCCTTCCCGATACCCTCAGCTTTTCTCTAACCGTCGGCCGCGATACTCAGAATCTTTCTGGCCGGTTCTCGGCGTTGAGGTTTTGGAGACTCTGGATGCGTCGAATTTCGAGGGGGCCACCTTGATTCACGATCTGAATGAGCCAGTCCCGAACCCCTTGCGCGACCAATTCGACGCGGTGGTGGATGCCGGGACTTTGGAACACGTCTTTCACTTCCCTGCAGCCATCTCCAACTGCATGGACCTGGTGAGGGTCGGTGGGCACCTGATTCTGTTTACACCGGCTAACAATTTCTTCGGCCACGGGTTTTACCAGTTCAGTCCGGAACTCTTTTTCCGGGTGCTGAGCCCGGCGAATGGCTACCAAATGGAGCGCGTCGTCGCAGTGGAATATGGGCCGCGCCGCCGGAGTTTTGAAGTAACGGACCCGGAGACAATCCGGCGGCGAGTCAACGTTATCAACAGCTTCCCGGTTCTGTTGTACGTGCAGGCGCGTCGGATCGAAAGAAAGGGGCTGTTAGCCAGCTCGCCGCAGCAAAGTGATTATTTCGCTATGTGGGAGCGCGACCAAAGCGGAGCGAGGCCCGCGGGGGCCCATTCTGGCTTGGGCGAGCAGGTCAAGCGTTTCCTTGTGGAACAGATGCCATGGCTGGCGCGTTTTCTGGAAGCCTACAAGTACTCCTCGTGGAACCGGGACTTCTCATTTCGCGACCGCGGGGCGTTCAAGCGGGTGCATTAGAAGCAGGGCGATGCGCCAAGCTTGTGTCACAGTCGTTTACGGCAGCCACGCCGAGCGGTTGGATCGGACCTTTACCAGCTTTGCCCAGAATTCGTTTCTCGAGCTCCACGCTTTCGTCCTCGGTGAAAGTCTTCCGAACCGGCGTTTTCCCGGAATCACGTATCATCTGCGGCCGACGGAACCGGCATGGTCGCATCCGATGCGCGATGCGGATTTTCGCCGGTGGGTGCTGATTGATGAGCTGGGTGTGGACTACGCGCTTGTCGTAGATGGTTGCGACGTGCTTTGCATGCAACCGATTCCCGAACTGCCCGAATTGCTCAGGGGCGGTTGGCTCGCTGCCGTATGCGAGCACCCCAATGGGCGTTACATCGAGGGGATTTATGTCGGGAGCTTCGTCAATGCCGGGGTTACGTTCTGGGATGTTCGAGCCTCGAAGCCGCTGCGGGATCAGGTGGTTGCCCGTGGGCGGGTGCGTTTCCGCAACTACGTTGATGACCAACTGTGCCTGAACGAGCTTGTGTTTGCGCGGTATCTGGATCGTTTGACCCTCCTGCCCTGCACCTACAACTATAGGGCGTTCTTGGGCCGCCGGGTGAGTGGTTGGCCGTCCACCGACAGCCTCGATGGCGTGCGAATATACCATCATGACGAAATCGAGCGGGCAAAAACCCAACTTCCAGTGAGGCCGAATCCGCCTCTCGTGCCGCTGGTGCCGGACTCCGGCCCGGTCGGACGGCAGGTTCAGTTCTTGCGACGACTTCGGCAGCGCCTGAAGCCGCATATCGTTACGGGCACGCCTTGGGAGGGGCTTCGGGCCCGCTGGTTTCGCTAATGCCCGCTTGATTCCTGGTTAATCCGAGCGGTTGCCAGCGGTTGGCTTACCGAGCAGGGCGCTGCGATTCGCGGTCGCGATGGCGCCGGAGAACCCAACCTGCACTCGAGTCGGTGCCTTACCCGTTGCTGAGTCCCGGATGAATCCTCTGGGAGGCGGGTTGGCGGCGGCGGGGCAGGCGCGGCGGACGCTTACTGCTGATCCAGTTTCCGGGCCGCGCGCCGTTTGGCTTCGAGCAGCCGACTCGTCGTGGCCGCTCGCTCCGTGGGCGGTGCCTTGGATGGCTCCGCTTCCGGCGCGGGTTCCGCGCGCCTGGCGTCGGTTGGCAGGTTGGTCTTGAGCGGTTGGCTCGGTTCAAACAACGCGGGCGCGGGTTCAGCCGTTGGCGTCGGCCGTTGGGCGCGAACCTGGTTGCGCCGGGCCAGCAGGGCGTTGAGCGATTCGTCGGCCACCACGGGGCGGGGCTTGCCGCGCCAAAAGAACAGGTAGCGTCGGAGGGTTTCCGTGGCGCGCAACCACTCGGCGCGATCGAGGTAGATGCGACGGACGCCGACATCCGCGACAAAGAGCAAGATGGCCAACTGGAAGAGCGTCTCCCACAGGTCCCGCGGTTGGAAGGTCCGTGCGCGGTCGTGCAGGTAGGGATTGAGCGCCGGGTCGTTGGGCGCGGCGAGCGAGAGGACCCGGCCGCCGCCGTTTTCAGCCAGACGCCGCAACAGGCCCAGGTTGGGCTCGGTGGCGTTGAATTCGGGCGAATAGTTGATGCTCGCGCCCACGGTCTGCGCGGCCCGCACCTGGTCCCGGTCCATTTCCACCAGATTGAGCATGTAGGTGCCCACCTCGCGCGTCGGAAACCGGGCCTCGTACCGGCCGGGCCCGGTCTGCCGCAAGCGCACGGTGGTGCGTTCGCCTTTCGGGCTGACCACCGCCGCCTGCAATTGGAGAAAGTTCCGGTAGTTGCCCTCGGCGTCGAGGGCTTCGACGCTGACCACGCCCTCGCCGTTCTCGACCGACACCTCGGCGTTGAAGTCGGCGGTGTCCACCCGCCGCAGGGCCCACTGGGCAACCTGCGACCAGAACTGCCGGTACTTCGCCCACGTGAGCCAGTCGGCGGCCCACTTGGCCCGCGCGTCCGACGTGAAAGCGACGGAGCGGCCCAGCCCATACTGCCAGTGGGCGAGCACGGGGTCGCCCTTGTCCGAGAGGATCGGCACCTCCGCCCGGCCCTTGGGCGTGGTCGCCACGTAGCCGCGCAGGGTGGGCCACTCGCCGCTGGCGATACCGCGGACCGGTTCGGTGTTCGCGGCGAGCTGCGGCTGGAAGGGTTCCTCGAAGATGGCCGATTTCAGGATCACCATCGCTTCCTTGAGAAAGATCTGCGGCAACTGACCGGGGTCGGTCACGTTGTAGAAGCGGCCGCGGCCCTGGTCGGCGATCTTGATCATGGTGTCCGGCCCGGCATGGCCGGAGATCAGGACGGTACTCACCGTGATCTTGTCACGGACGATGGACTGCATGAGCGCGTCCGAGGGGGGTGCCGGGTCGCCGTCGCTGAAGATGATCATGTGTTTCAGGTTGGCGGCGGACTGCTTGAGGCCCTGACTGGTGTTGTCCCCCTGGTAGGCCATGGTCATGACGTTTTGGAAACTCGGCAGGTCCCCCTGGTTCATGCCCGCGATTTGGCGGCCGAGTTCCTTCTTGTCGCCCACCTTCTGGAGCGGGAACAGGAATCGGTCGCGGCCATCCCACAGCACCACGGCCATCTCGTCCTGCGGTCCGAGGGCGTCGAGCACGCCCAGGGCGCATTCGCGAGCGACCTGGTTACCGTTGTTGAACTCCATTCCGTGCATGACCAGGGCCACGGCCCCGTTGGGCAGGACTTTCTTGCTGCTAAGTTCCATCTCCACGGGCAGCACGGACTCCAACGGCGTGTTGCGATAGCCCCCGGCGGCGTAGGTTTGGTCGCCGCCCACGCACACCAGGCCGACGCCGAAGTCGCGCACCGCGCTTTCGAGCAGGGACATCATGGTATCGCCCAAGTCGCCCGCGGCGATGTTGCTCAAGAAGATCGCATCCCAGCTCTGCATCTCCGCGAGGCTTCCCGGAAATCCGCCCAGATCCGTCAGCGCGGTCTCGAGGCGCGACGCGCGCAGGGCCGCGGCCAGCGGGGCGTCGGCGGCGGGGTCGGAGGAGACGATGAGCACGCGGGGTTCGCCGCGCACGCCAGTGAAGGTGCTGGCGCGATTGTTCTGCGGAATGAGGTCGCCCTCGGCCTCGAGCTGGACGTCGTAGCTGTAAAAGCCGGCCTCGCCGAGGGTCTGCGGCAGGGTGAAGAGGTTTTTGCCGGGCGCCAGTTCCACCTTCTGTTCGCCCAGGAACTGGTCGTTCTGAAAGAGGCGGATCGTGGCTTCCTGGGCGCGGTCGGCTTGCGCAAAAATCTTCAGGTCGAAGGTCTGCCCCTTCTTCACGGACGAGGGAAGCACCAGTTTCTGGATTGACGTGTCGCCGCCCCGCGCCACCCCCATGGGGACCACGTCCACGGTCACGCCCAGCGCGCGCGCCGCGGCCACGGCACCCAACGCGTCACCCACGTTCTCATTGCCGTCGGAAAGCAGGACGATCCGTTTCTGGCCCATCTCCGGGAAAGCGGCGGTGGCCAGGCGGATGGCGGCAGCGAGGTCACTGCGTTCGGTCCCGATGACGGCGTGGATTTTCTGGACGTCCACGCGGGCGGCGGGAGTGATCTCGATGGCCGCGCCATTGCCGAAGACCAGCACGCCGCTCCGGTCCACCGCCTTCTTCTGAGCGGCGGCGCGGTTGATGTATTCGCGGGCGGCCTCCTGCTGGACCGTGGGCACGCTGTCCGAGCGGTCGAGCGCGAAATAAACGTTCATTCCTTCCAGCGGCTTGAGCCACTGGAGTCCGGCGACGCCCAGCAGCAGGGCCAACGCGATGGCGAGGCGCAGGCCCAGCGCCGTCCACCCGCGCCACGGAGCGGTTTGCACATCGGAGCGGAGCGCGAGCCCGACCAGCCAGCCGATCACCAGCGGGGTGAGCCACAGCCATTCCGGATGCGTGAATTGGAATCTCACGCGCCACCTCCCGGGTTGTCGGAGCGCGTTGCGGGCGCCGGCGCCGGCCGCACGCCGCCGGCCTGGCGCGGACCGTCGCGCCGCCGCAGGAGTTTTTGGACCCGATGGTTCAACGCGTCGGCCACGTAGAGGTTGTCGTGAGAGTCGAAGGCGATGCTCCACGGGTTGTTAAAGCGTCCCGGGGCCGCGCCGGGGCCGCCGATGATTTCCAGCGGGATGCCGTCAGGGGTGAACACCTGAATCCGGCTGTTGCCGAACTCGCACACGAACACCCGGCCGGCAGCATCGAGGCGCACGTCGTACGGGTAACTGAGCTCGCCGAGGCCACTGCCGGGCCGCCCGAAGGTCCGGACCGGTTCGCCGGCGGCGTCCAGCACCTGAATCCGGTGGTTGCAGGAGTCCGCGAGATAAACGTGGTCGCCGGGGGCCATCGCCAAACCCTCGACGCGGTTGAACTGGCCGGGACCGGCGCCGGCTGCCTCGCGACGGAACACGAGCCGCGAGCCGTCCGGCGAGAAGCGTTGCACCCGCTCGGCGCGGCCGTATTCGCTGATCCAAAGCTCGCCGCGGGAATTGACGGCCACGGCGCGCGGGAACGCCAGTTGCCCGCCGTTGGTTTCGTGCGTTCCCCACTGGAGAGCCAGGCGACCGTCGGGCAGGAAGTGATTGACCCGGGAGTAGTGTGGCTCGATGACGATCACCCGGCCCGCGGCGTCCAGTCCCATGCCCTTGGCGCGGCCGAGGTCGGTTTCCGGCATTTGCCAGGCGAGCAGGAAGGTTCCGTCCGGCGCGAACTTTTGCACGCGCCCGGTCAGGTCCACGACGTACAGGTTGTCCTGCCGGTCCACTGCCAGGGAGCGCGGCTTGTTGAATTGTCCCGGACCCGCGCCCCGTTCCCCCAGGATCTCCACGCGGTCAAAGAAGCGGCTGTCCACGAAGGCGCCGCCAGCGGACTCGCGTCCGCAACCGGTCGCGAGGACAAGCACCGCCAGCCCGATGAGCGCCGGGCCGCGGGCCGGAAAGCGGCTCAGCCAACGCCGTGTCCGGGCGGCGATGGCCCAGAGCGCGAGCGGGGCAAGCGCCAGCGCGAGCAGGGCCAGGCAGAGGGCGTTCACCTGGGCGTTGTGGCCGTAGTGAAGGAGATTGAAAATACGCAGCGCGAGCGTCTCGCCGCCGGGCGGCACGATGAGCACCAGCGTTTCGACATCCCAAAGCGCCAGCAGGTAAATGACGTAGGCGGTCGCGAGGAGTTGTGGCGCCATCTGCGGCCAGAGCACCTGCCGGAACAGGCGCCAGCCGGACGCCCCAAACAACCGGCCCGCGTTCACGAGGTCCGCATCCACCGCCCGGCGCACGTGGGCGGCGCCGTGCCAGCCCAGCGCCGCGTACCGCCAGACAAACGCCAGGATCACCACGGCCAGGCTTTGATAGATGCCAGCGAGCCACGGACGGTTGAACAGGAAGATCAGGGCGATGCCGATGAGCACGCCCGGGAGGAAGAAAAACGCCCACAGTCCACGCCCGAACCGCCACCGCCAGGCGGCCAAGCCAACGGCCACCGTCAGGCACGCGACAGCGACGGCGATGGTCAGGGAGGCGCGAATAGCGCCACTGCCCGCCGCAACCGCGGCCGGCAACTCGATCCAGGTGCGACGGCTCAAGGCCAACTCGGCGAGCGGGACCGCCACGGAGAGCGCAAACACGGTGAGTGACAGGATGGCGGCTGCGACGCACCAACCGCCGAGGCGCTGGCGGAGCAACCCGCCCGGCAGTCCGGCCGACCACCGGGGCCACGCCACCTCGGACCGCCGCAGCCAAAACAGCAATCCCACCGCTGCCAGCACCAGCGGCGCGGCGGCCCCGAGCGCGGCGCCGACGTTGAAGTGGGTGCTGAATTGCAACCAGACCTCCGCAGGCAGCACTTTCACCTGCAAGATCGCGGGCACGGCGAAGTTGTTCAGGGCGAGAACGAACGTCAGCACCAGCGCCGGGATGAGGGAAGGCACGGCCATCGGCCAGAGGGCGTGACGGAGCAGCGGCCAGCCCACCAGGGCGCTCTCGCTGTCGAGCAGAGCGGGCTCGAGTCGTCGCCAGGCCCCCAGCACGGCGAAGGTCGTGATCGGCCACAAGAGCAGCGCCAGAATCCACGCGGCGCCCGGGAGCGAGTAGATCTCCAGCGGCAGCCAGGAGCGCAGGGCGCCCGCATGACCGAGCAGGCTGAGCCAGCAATTGGTCACGAGGAACGGCGGCAGCACCAGCGCCACGGCCGCCAACGCCAAGGCGCAGGCGCGCCCGGCAGGGCCCCGGGTGGCGATAAACAGCGCCGCCACCCAGCCGAGGCCGGCCGCGGCGGTGGTCGCCGAAGCGCCCAGCAAAAGGCTGTTCTGCACGAGGGTCCAGTTCACCGCAGAAAAATCTCTCGAAGGAGTGCCGTTCCGGGCTCGATGTCCGCGACGAGGGCCGCCCAGTCAGGCCGCAGTCCGGCGACCCCCGCTTCGGCGGGATCGGCCCCTTCCAAGGCTCCGAGCGCAACCAGGCGCCGGACGTTGGCGGACCGTTGCAACCATGCGAACAGAACCGCCGCCTGTGACCCGCGCGGCGCGCCCCGGGTGATGGCCACGACGTTGGGGATGAGCAGGGTTTCCGCTGTCAGCGGCAGCGCCGCGACGGGTGCCCCCTCGCGTTGGACGGCCGCGATGTCGTCCGAGTCGGTCAGCCCGATCCAGGCCTCGCCCCGGGCCACCAGCCGGGCCACCGCGGAGTTGCCGTCCACCACCAAGGCGCGATTGGCGACCAGCCCGCGGCACCACGCCTCGAAGGCGGCCTCACCCCAGTGCTGGCGCAAGGTCAGGAAATGCGTCGCAGTGGTCCCGAAGAGCGGATAGGCGAGGGCCACGCGCCCCCGCCAGGCCGCGTTCGTCAGCGCGGTCAGCGAGGCCGGCGCGCGGGCGAGGGGAACGTAGTTGGTGTTGAGCATCACGCGGCGGCTGCGCCAGCCGAAGGTCGCCCAGCCGTTGGTTTCGCGCCAGACGCCCCGCACGGCAAGCTGGCGCACGCGCAGTTCTTCGTTGCCCCAAAACAGGTCGCAGACCGGATGGTCCCGCTCGGCGAGCAGCCGGCTGGCGAGGCCGACGGTCTTGGCCGCTTCGCTGTCAAACACCGGACGCACCCGGATCCCCGTCTCACGGGTGAAATCGGTCAGCAGGGGTTCGGCATAGACCTGGTCCTGGGCGGCGTACACGACCACATCGGTGGGATGCCGGCGACAGCTTGTCAGGAGCAGGGCGAAGCCGACGCCCGCGGCGGCGAGGAGCAACCATCGCCGGCTGGCGCGGCCCGGTTTCCGCGGGGCAAGGGGGGCGGGGGCGGTCATGCGGTGCGCTTGTGGTAAAACCACCACTCGAACAGCAGGATCGCCAGTCCTGCCAGGGCGACCCAGCGCCAGATTTCGACGTTCGCCGGCCGCACGGTGGCGGCGGTCACGGCGGCGTACTTGCCGAAGCGGATTTCAGGGCGCGGCGTGGTGTCGGTTTCCGGCGCGTCGAGCAGGTTCACGCAATAGGTGAAGCGGCGGTTGCCCAGTTCGATCTGATAGCTGCCCTGGCGCCCGGTGTCACCGAAGACCAGTTCCCGGGCGGCGGGGTCGAGGCGCAGGGGGCGCTCCTCGCCGCCGGGGAGACGGATGAGCGCGTTGGTGACCGAGCCATCCAAAGGCAGGCGCAGGGGCGCCCCGGCCTGGACCAGGTATTGCGCCGCGCGGGTGGTGACCGGATTCAACCAGTCGAGGGTGTTGGCGATGAAAATCGGAAAGGACACGCGCAGCGGCCAGGTGCTTTGGAGCGTATCGAAGGCCAGCCAGACGACCCGTTGCCGGCCGATCTCGCCGGCGATCACCAGCGGGCCGCCGGGGGCTTCGACCACCGGGGTGCCCCAGCCCGGGCTCGCCACGGTCAGCGCCTCTGAGATCTGCACGTTGTCGAAGGTGACGAAGCGGAGGAGCGGGTGGGTGGTCTTCCAGTCCACGATCGCCGGGGCTTCGCTGCGGCCGGTGATTTCGACCCAGTTGGTTGGCGCGGTGCGGATGGCCAGGACGTTGTTCGAGGGCCAGGTCCCTGGCAGGACATCATCCAGCGCGGTCACGTCATAGTCGGGGGCAGCGTCGGTCAGGTCGGCGGTCACCGTGACCTCGGCAGACGGCACCGCGGCCAGCGCGCGTTCCAGAAAGCGGTTGCCCCGGGTGACCAGCAGCACCCGGGCGGGTTGGGGCAGGAGACTGACGATCGAGGCCTGGTTGTCGGCGGCCAGGTCGTCCGGCGCGGTGAAGCGGACGGTGAACACCCCGTCGTTGGTTTGGGCCGCGAAGAACACTTCGGGCAGCGTGTCGCGCGGCGGAATCTCGATCGGGCGGACCTCGACGAGTTGCCCGTCGAGGAGGAGCTCCAGCTCGGCCTGGACGACGTTGCTGGAGGCGTTGAATACGCTGGTGAAGAGGGCGCGGCGCGCGGGATCCTCGGGGTTCGAGCGGACATCGAGCGTGACGATGCCGGCGTTGTTGGCGCGCTGGCCGACACGGTGAAAGACCACGTTGAGCCCCTCCAATTCGAACTCCTCGAGGCCGCTCACCGCGCCGTCGCTGAAGAGGTGGATCTCGCCGGCGGCGCGGTCGCGGACCAGCGGTTGGGCGAGCTTGAGGGCCTCGGTCAGCCGGGTGGGCGCATCGGCGGGAGCGCACGCCAGCAACGCGCGGCGGAGGGCCGCCTTGTTGCCGGTGGGCGATTGCTTGACCTCGGTATTGCCGCCGGCGAGCAACACGACCATCTGATCCGTGGCGGTCAGGTTGTCCACCAGCGCGAGCGCCTCGCGACGGGCCCGCTCGAAGCGGCTGGGCGATTCGTCGGTGCTCTGCATCGAGGCGGAGGCGTCGAGGATGGCCACCAGGAGGCGCCCGCCGCGGACTTCGCCGGCGAAGAACGGTCGGGCCAGCGCCAGGATCACGAGGGTGAGGAGGAGCAGTTGCAGGACGAGCAGCCAGTTGTGGCGGAGCTTTTGAAACGGCGCGCTGGCCTGGGATTCGGCGAGGAATTTCCGCCACAGCAACGTGCTGGAGACAAGCTTCACCACCCGCTTGCGTTTGAGGAGGTAGAAGAGAATCACCACCGGGATCGCGGCGGCGAAGGCGAAGGCCATGGGGGCGAGGAAGTTCATCGCCAGACCTCGGCCGCGCGGAGTTGTCGGAGCAGCAATTCCTCGAGGGGCGTCGCGCTGCTCGCCAGGAAATAGGTGATGCCCCGCGCGGCGCAGAACTCCTGCAACCGCTGGCAGAACGCCTGCACCGTGCGCTGATACGCCGCCAGCCGGTATTTGCCGAAGGTGACCTCTTGCTGCGCGCCGGTCTCCGAATCCACCAGCCGCAAATCGCCGTAGGTCGTGGGCGCCAGTTCCTCCGGAGCCAGCACCTGCACCACGTCCACCTGAAAACCGCGGCCCACCAGGGCGTCGAGTCCGACCTCGTAGCCGGCCGGCTCGAGAAAATCGCTGAGGATCACGGCGAGGCCCGGTTGACGGGCTTCGAGGGCGCCGCGCCGCAACGCCGCGTTGAGGTCCGCGGCACCCCGGGCGGTCAGTTGCGTCAGGTGTTGAAACAGGCGCATGGCCGACCGGCGTCCGCGCACCAGCCGCAGGCCGCTGCGGGCGATGGCTTCGTCCGCATTCTCGGGAAACGGCAGGACGCTGACGCGGTCAAAGCCGCAGAGGGCCACGTAGCCCACCGCGGCAGCGACCTGCCGGGCGAAATCAAACTTCACCGGCTCGCCAAAGGTCATGGATTCCGAGGCGTCGAGAAAGATCCGCACCGGGAGCTCGCGTTCCTCCTCGTAGAGCTTGAGAAACAACCGGTCGAGGCGGCCATAGAGGTTCC
>CAYNCT010000057.1:0-19694 GCA_964396005.1 uncultured Verrucomicrobiota bacterium
ACGTATCGAACCTGCTGCGGGCGGCGGCGAGTGTCAAAAGTGAGGACTGACCCCTTTGCGGGCAAGGTGCGGATCGCCCGGCGGCTGCGGCGAGAGACAACGATGACGCTGGGGTGGATTGCGGGACGGTTGCAGATGGGCGTGTGGACGCATGTATGGAACCTGCTGCGGGCGGCGGCGAGTGTCAAAAGTGAGGACTGACCCCATTGTGGTGGCCATCGCCGGTGGGAGCGGGGCGGGCAAATCGTGGTTGGCCGGGGAGTTGGCGCGACGATTGGCGCCGCGCGCGGCGGTGTTGTCGCTGGATCGGTTTTATCGCGATCTGAGCCGGCTGCCCCCGGCCGAGCGCGCCCGGCGAAATTTCGATGTGCCCACGGCCATTGACTGGCCGTTGGTCGTCCGGTCGCTGCGGGCCATGCGGGCCGGACAATCCCCCGCCATTCCTCGTTACAGTTTTTCCAGCCACACCCGGCAGAAGCGGTGGCAACGGTGGCGGCCCGTGGACGTGGTCCTCGTCGAAGGGTTGTGGCCCTACTGGCGGAGGCCGTTGGCCGGGCTGTTCGATTTGCGGCTGTTCAAAAGGGGCCACGCTGCGCTGCGTCGCCAGCGACGCCTGGCACGCGATACGAGGGAGCGCGGGCGGACTCCGGCCTCGGTGACGGACCAGTGGCGTCGTCACGTGGCGCCGCAGCACGCGCGCTATGTCCGGCCACAATCCCGCTGGGCGCACCAGGTGTTGCCGGGAGTGGTGTCGTCCGTCGGGCTGAACCGGCTCGAGCGGAAGATTCGGCGTCTGGCTGGCTGAACCGCGGGCGGTGCGCAGCGGCGGGGGCGGTCGCAGGCGCCTGATGGCTCGCGGCACAAGGGGCCCGGGCGGAGCCGCTGATCCAGACGGGTGCCGATCAAATTGGAACGGGAATTTCGCAGCGGAAGCCCGACGGTCAGCGAGATCCGCATGAGCCGAAAGGGGGTATTGCGCCGTGCCGGGGCCATCGCGAGACTGGGTCCATGCGCGTTACCCTTTTCGCTCGGACGGCAAGCGGCGAGAGCCGCAACGGCTTTGAGCCCGGCGGCCGGACGCATTTGCCGGTCTGGACCAACCGGCGTCGTCGCGGCCGGAACCGGTTGCTGGCCGCGGCGCTGGCAGCGGGGGCCGGCGTAGCCCTCGGTCAAACCACAGTGCGGGAGTTGATCGTAACCAACGATCTCACGTTGGAGCGGGACGCCCGGCTGGCGGTGCGTCTGGTGGTGCGAGCCAATCACGTGACCATTGACGGCCAGGGGGCCACGCTGGAGGGGCCGGCGGCCCCGGGCGACACCAACGCTCTGGCCGGAGCGGGCGCGGGGGTGCTGTTGGACGGCGTGGCGAACGTGACGGTGCGGCAGCTCAAGGTCCACGGGTTCGCCATCGGGCTGCACGCGCGCGACGCGCGGGCGCTGACCATCGAGGGCTGCGATTTCTCCGACAACTATCACAATCCGGGCCACGGTTGGGGCGAGCTGCCGCCGCGGGGCGGCCTGTTGCTGGAGCGCGTGCGTGAGAGCGTGATCCGGAACAACCGCGCCAATCGCGTCTGGGATGCCCTCCACTTGATTGCGTCCGATGACAATCTGGTCGAGGAAAACGACTTCTCCCGCTGCTCGAACACCTGCGCGAAGCTCTGGCGTTCCTGCCGCAATCGCTTTCTCACGAACAATCTCAGTTACGGCATCCGGATTGACCGTGAGGCCGGCGAGGTCCACGCGCGGGACTCGACCTCGGTGCTGATCGAGAGCGGATCGGACGACAACTACTGGTATCGGAACGACATCACGCACGGGGGCGACGGCATCTTTATCCGCGTGCTCAACGGTTGGGTGTCGCGGGGCAACGTGTTTGTCGAGAACGACACCTCGTACGCCAACAACAACTGCGTCGAGTCGTGGAGCCCGGGCAACACCTATATCCGCAATCGCGCCAACCACGGCAGCTACGGATTCTGGCTGGGTGGCAGTGACCAGACCGTGCTGATTGGCAACGAGGCGGCGTACAACGGCCTGACCAACGGCCATCACCACGCGCCGGAACCGGGGTTCGGCCACGGTGGCATCGTCATCGTCGGCGGGCCGTCGTCGCACACCTTGATCGCCGGGAATCACGTGCATCACAACAACGGCGGCGGGATCGTGTTCCGCGGCGACGTGGGCAGCCGGGGCGGGCGCTGGCGAACGCACCACTGGGTGGTGCAGGAGAATCGTCTCGAGCACAATCGCTTGGGCGTTTGGGGGCGATGGGGCAGCGCGCTCCATCTGGCGAACAACATTTTCTCGGGTAACGCGGAGGACACCCGTCTCGAGGACGTGACGGAGCTCTTTGAAGCGCCCGCGGACTTCACCGTGCGCCAGGCGCCGGTGGCGCGCCTTCGCGGTCCGGAGATCGTTTTTGCGGGTGACCGGGCCAGGTTCGACGCCGCCGATTCGACCGATCCGGGAGGGCGCACGGTGCGGTTTCGCTGGCACTGGTCGGGCGGCGTTTCTGAGGCGCCGGCATTGGAGACGGTTTTCACCGAGCCGGGCTTGCAGCGGGTGAGTTTGACGGTTCACAACGGGACCCTCGCCGAACTGGCGTGGCGCGACGTGCTGGTGGTGCGGCCGGTGCGCGAGGAACTGGGCACGGAGGGCGGCGCCGGTCGCTGGGGCTTTGAATGCGAGGGCGCCGCCGCGGGCCGGGGACGCGTGGACTTTCAGGACGAGGCCGGGGCGTTGCTGGGCGGGCGGTGTCTCCGCTGGCGCGTTGACCCCTATCCGGGCCAGTACGTGTCCGTCGTGTACCCGCGGTCGCGGGACGCGGGATGGGACTGGCAGCGGCGGGCGCGAATCAGCTTCTGGATCCGGGCGGAGAATGAAAACATTCCAAGTTGGCAGGACGCGGGGCCGGTGGTGCGGTTGCACGGCCCGCGAGGCTGGCTGGAGTTCAAACCCGCCGGCGGCGGCAACCTCTTGAATGATCCGCCGTTCAGCGAAGCCCGGTGGCGCTGGCAGCCGGTGGTCATTCCCCTGGCGGGCGACGCGGCGTGGACGGCCACGCGCGAGGGCGAGTTCGACCTCGGGCGGGTGGATGCCCTCAGCGTGGCGCTGGACTCCTGGGGCTGGCAACCCTTCACGGTGTGGCTGGACGGGCTGGCGGTCGAGTAGGCGCCGGGGCGCCGGGACAACTTGTTTTTCGCCCGCGCGAATTCTAGACTTCGCCCATGAAGAACGATGTCGTTCAGGTGGAGATTCGCGGCCTGCTGCCGGTGAACAGCGGGTACGCCATCTTCGTGGGCAACGACGAAAAAGTCTTCGTGATCCAGGTGGACCCGAACATGGGGATGGTGATCGAGAACGTCCGGCGCGGCGAAACCCGGGAGCGTCCGCTCACCCACGACCTGCTGCTGCTGATCCTCCAAGGGTTGGGAGTGACTCTCGAACGTGTGGTGATCACCGAGCTGCGCCATTCGACCTACTACGCGCGGATCATCCTGCAGCAGGAGAACGAATTGGGCCGCAAACTGCTCGAGGTGGACGCGCGGCCGAGCGACTCCATCGCGCTGGCCACGGCGCAGAAGAAGCCGATCTTCGTGTCCCGGCGGTTGTTCGAGCAGGTCGAGGACATGTCCGAGGCGCTGGCCCGGCTGAGCGAGTCCAGCTCGGACACCGAGCCGACGTAGGCGCGGCGGTCGCTGCGACCGTCGGCTTCCGTGTTCATCCCCATGCCTCCCGTCGTCCAGACCGCCCCTTTGGTCCTGATTTGCGGCGAGGATGATTTTACCGTCAAGGAGCGGGCGCGGGCCGTATTCGCCGGTTGGCGGGCCGCGGCGGCCGACGCGGACGCGGAAATCGTGGACGCCACGGCGGCCAATACCGAGGAGGCGTTGCGGAGTCTGCGTCGGTTGACCGAGGCCCTCCAGACGCTGCCCTTCTTCGGCAGCACCAAGCTCGTCTGGTTCCGGGACTGCAACTTCCTGGCTGAGGACCGGACGGTCAGTGGCGCGGCGATCACGCAACGCCTCACCGACCTGCTCGATGATTTGAAGCGGCTGCCCGGCGATCGGCTGCGGGTGTTGATCAGCGCCGGCAAGGTGGACCGGCGGAGGGCGTTCTTCAAAGCTCTCGAGCAGCTTGCCGTCGTCGAAACGTACGAGCCCCTCAACGTGTCGAGCAAGGATTGGGTCGAGCAGGCGGAATTATTCGTGCGCGACCAGTTGCGGAAACACGACAAGGCGATGGGAGACGAGGCCATGAACGACTTCATCGCCGCGGTCGGGCCGAATTTTCGGGAACTGGCCAACGAGGTGGAAAAACTGTCGCTCTATGTCGGCGACCGCGGGGAAATCCGTGCCGAGGATGTGGCGTTGCTGACCTCCCGCCACAAACAGACCCGCGCGTTCGGGCTGGCGGAGGCGTTGGGCGACCGGAACCTGCCGCGTGCGCTGTGTCGGCTGGACGAGGAGTTCTGGGCCATTCGCAACCGGGTGGACCGGGACAAATCAAGTATCGGCGTGCTGTACGGCCTGATTGCGAAGGTGCGGTCGCTGCTGCTGTTGAAGGAATTGCTCGCCCGCGGCTGGGTCACGGCCGGGAGCGATTACTCGCGGTTCAAGTCGCAAGTCGAACGTCTGCCCCGCGAGCAATTGCCAGCCGAGAAGAAGTACAATCCCACCGCGGGCAGTGCCTACGTGCTGTTCAAGGCGCTGCCACAGGTCGGGAATTACACCCGCGAGGAATTGATCGCCGCCATGGACCGCCTGCTGCTCTGCAATGTGCGGTTGGTGTCGAGCGGGCTGGAGGAACAACTTCTCCTCCAGCAGGCGCTCATCGGCATCATCGGCTCGGGCGCCGTTCGCCGACCGACCGCCGTCCGGACCCGCGGTTGAAACGGCGGGCGGCGTGGCGCTGCGCAGGCCGCCGGCCTTTGTTGACAAACGGCGCGTGGCCGGGCCTCATCGCCGGGAACAATTCGCTATGAAAAACTCCCTTATTCTCCAAGCGGTGATGGTCGCGGCGGCCGGCCTCGTGTCCGTTGCCTCGGCCGCTGAAGCCCCCACCTCCGACGCCGCAAAGGTGGACGCGATCCTGGCCAAGTACGTCGAGGCGCTGGGCGGCAGGGCCGCGATTGAGCGGATCACCAACAGCGTGGCGAAGGCGGTTTCGAGCGTCAACGGATCGGAAATCCAATTGGAGATCATCCGGGCTGCGCCGGCCCTACAGGCGTCGCGGGTCGAGATCCCCGGCATGGGCACAATGCGCGAAGCGTATGATGGGCGCAAAGCGTGGGCTGCCAACCCCTTCCAGGGCGTCTCGGAGCGCACCGGGGAAGAACTGGCAAAGGTGGCGCGGGATGCGGCTTTCCATCAACCGCTTCAGATGAAGCAGCTCTTCGCGCTCCTGACTTACACCGGCCGGGAGACCGTCGGGGGCAAGACGCTCGAGGTGCTGACAGCTCGATTGCCCGGCGGCGCGGTGGAGAAATTCCGTTTCAGCGCGGACACCGGGTTGCTGGTTGAGCGGGAGTCGGAGCACGACGTCAGCACCGGGCGCATGAAGTCCGCCATCAAGTTCGAGGACTATCGGCCGGTGGATGGCCTCCAGCAGCCGCACCGGGTGCAGTTGACCCTCGAGCCGCCGGATCAAGCCATGCTGGAGCTCGAAATGAAGATCACCGAGATCCGACAGAACGTGAAGCTGCCGGACAACGCCTTCGCCAAGCCGGAATGAAGCGGGCGGGGAGCCCGCTGCCCCGCGCCTGCACGCGGGTGGGACCACCACGGTTGGCTACCGTTTCCCCAAGACAAAACCCCGGCGCCGTGGCCGACGCCGGGGTGTGACAAAAGCAGGAACGGCGGCTTACCGCTTGCTGAACTGGAAGCGTTTGCGAGCGCCCGGCTGGCCGTACTTCTTGCGCTCCCGCATACGCGGGTCGCGGGTCAGCAGGCCGTTGGCCTTGAGCGTGGGCCGCAGGGTGGCGTCCGCCTCAATGAGGGCGCGCGAGATGCCGTGCCGGATGGCCCCCGCCTGGCCCGAGGGGCCGCCGCCGGTCACATTGACCCGCACGTCAAACTTGCCGGCGGTCTCGGTCAACTGGAGCGGCTGGGTCACCACCATGCGCTGGTTGTCGAGGCGGAAGTAGGTTTCCAGCGTGCGGCCGTTGACCGTGATCTTGCCGGAGCCGGGAGCGAGGCGGACCCGGGCGACGGAGGTCTTCCGGCGTCCGGTGC
This sequence comes from uncultured Verrucomicrobiota bacterium, assembly GCA_964396005.1. Classification (GTDB taxonomy): domain Bacteria; phylum Verrucomicrobiota; class Verrucomicrobiia; order Limisphaerales; family J093; genus JADJWF01. The sequence goes on from CAYNCT010000057.1 coordinate 6,237, forward strand.
CGAGGAATTCGTTGGTCTGCGCCATGGTGTGCTAGGAGATGGAAGTCAGCGGGGCGGGCTGCTGTGCCGCGTGGGGATGGTCCGGCCCCTTGTACACTTTCAGCTTGGTGAGCAACTGATCGCCCAAGCGGTTCTTGGGGATCATGCCCTTGACCGCGTGGCGGATGAGGCGTTCCGGGTGGCGCTGGCGGACTTCCGCCACCGTCTGGTATTTCTCGCCGCCTTTCCAGCCGGAGTAAGTCATGTATTTCTTGCCGGTTTCCTTTTTGCCGGTCACGCGGACCTTCTCCGCATTAATCACCACGACGAAGTCGCCGGCGTCCAAATGCGGCGTGTACACCGGCTTGTTCTTGCCGCGGAGGATGTCCGCAATGCGCACCGCCAGGCGCCCGAGCACCTTGCCGTCGGCGTCCACGACATGCCACTTGCGGGCATTCAAATCCACTCTGGGGAGATGGGTTTTCATTGGCCCTCGAAATCAAAGGCCCGGGAAGCTAACAAAGCGCCCCCTCAAGTCAACAGGTAGTTTCCGGCCGGGCGCGGTGGGTTCCGCTTGACGGTCGCAGAGGCGGGCAGTGAACTGCCCACACGATGACACGCTTGACCACTCTCTGCCTGATTGCCGTCGCGCTGATTGGCGGCGGAGCCGGGACTGCCGAGACCGCCCCGCTCGATGACTCCCAGGAGGCCGAGTGGCGACGCAAGGCCGACGAGGTCGAACGATTGCGTAAAGAACTCGACCAGCAGGAAGCCGAGCTCAAGCGGCTTCGGCAGGAGAACGAACGCCTGCGCAAGCAGAAGATGCCGCCTCCTCCGGCCGGTGCGCGCGCGGCCGCCGTGCCCCGGTCGGTGGCGCCCATCGCTTCGCTGCCGCCGCTGGCTGCCGGCGCGGTGGTCGAAGCGGGCGAGTTGGTGGGGCATTTCGTTCAGGAGCCCGCGGCCGCCGCCCTAAGGTACGGAGGAAAGGAAATCCGGGTGCGGGGCGAAGTCCTGCGGTTCGGCCGTGGCCTGGTCACTCGCGACTACACTCTCGTTCTCGGCTCGGGCGATCCGGCCGAGGTGATTGCCTGCAACTTCAACTACGCCGACAGCTACGCGGCCGTGTACCCGAAACGAAACGGGGGCGAGCTGGTGGCCCGCACTCGGAATGGAGGCGAAATCCCGCTGGCGCGGGCCGGCCAGGTCGTGATCGTGGCTGGCCGTTGCAAGGGCTTCAAAGACGGCGAAGTCCGGCTGACGGGGTGCGCGCTCGTCCCCTGAAGCGCGTGGCGTGGGCGCCCCAGCGGGCAACGCGGTTGCCGTCCTCCGACGACGCGGAGCCGCTTGTCCGGGTCTCAGCATGAGGTTGGGACGCGGATTCTGGGTGGGTTTGCTGCTCGGAGCGTTGGTCGTCACGGCGCGGGCGGAGCTGGTGGTGGCCCGGGAATCATTGTGGCAGTTCCGCAAGGGAACCAACGAAGTCTCGTCGCCGCTCGAGGCCTGGCGTGGGTCCGGCTACTCGACCGCCGGCTGGCCCGCGGGCCGCGCGCCGTTTCACTACGGGGAAGCCGGGATCACGGTCGGCACGCGATTGGGCGACATGCGCAACGCCTACTCGTGCGTGTTCCTCCGCCGGAGCTTCGATCTGCCCGTTGGCGACCGTCTGGGCAGTGTCACCCTGACGGCCTGGTGCGACGACGGCTTTGTGGCGTGGATCAACGGCGTGGAAGTCGCGCGCTATCGGGTCAACGCCGGCCCGGTGACCTTTTCCTCGGTGGCCAACTCGTCCGCGCCCGAGCCGGTGGCCCCGGTCAGTTACACGTTCACCAATCTCGCCCTCTTCAAACCCGCGGGAAACATCCTGGCCGTGCAGGCCTTCAATCGCGCCCGTGACAACGGCGACTTTCAGTTTGATGCGCAACTCGAGGCCGCGCCGCGGGACGACACCCCGCCCCGCATGGTCGCGGTGGATCCGCCGCCCGGCCGCGTCGGCGCTCTCGACCAGATCCAAGTGACCTTCAGCGAAGCGGTGCAGGGCCTCGACGAGGAAGACCTGACGGTCAACGGCGTTCCCTGCCAGCGGATCAGCGGCGGCGGCAGCGTGTTTACGTTCCATTTCCCGCAGCCGGCCTACGGAGCGGTCGCGGTCGCGTGGGCTGCTGCGCCGGGCGTGAGCGACCTCGCCTCACCGCCCAACCTGTTGGACCTGGCGGCGGGATTCGCGTCCTGGCAGTACGATCTGGCGGACGGCGTCCGGCCGGCGTTGACCGGGCAACATCCGGCTCCGGGATCGGGCGTGCGGGTCCTCGCCGCGGTGGAAGTCGAGTTCTCCGAGGCAGTGACCGGACTTGAGGCGGGCGATCTGCTGGTGAACGGTCAGCCCGCCCGGGACGTGCGCGGATTCGGTCACGGCCGGTACGTCTTTACGTTCCCGCCGGTACCGGACGGCCCGGCGACGCTCGCATGGGCGGTCGCTCACGGCATCACGGACCTGGCCGACCCGCCCAACTCCTTCGCGGGCGAGGCGTGGACGGTGCGGGTGGACTCGCAAGCCGCAATGCCGCCGATAGCGATCGTCGAGTTCTGCGCCTCGAATGTCAGCGGTCTGCGGGACGAGGACGGCGACGCGGAGGACTGGATCGAGTTGGTGAACGCCGGTGACGCCCCGGTGGATCTGGCGGGCTGGTCGCTGACCGATGACCCCGGCGAGCCGGGCAAATGGGGGTTGCCCTCAGGAATCCTGCCCGCTGGGGAACGGCTCGTCGTGTTTGCCTCGGGCAAGGACCGCCGCGAGGCCATGCCGGGGGCGCGTTGGCATACCAATTTCAAGCTGGCCGGCGATGGCGAATACCTCGCCCTGTTCAACAGCGACTCCCCGCGCTCGCCGGTCACCGAGTTCAAGCCGCGTTATCCGGACCAGCGCAACGATCACTCTTACGGCCTCACCAGTGGCGGGTGGCGCTATTTTGCGACGCCCACGCCCGGCGCGCCCAACGACGCCAGCACCCTCAGCGGGGTCGTTGAACCGGTGGCCTTCAGCGTGGCGCGCGGGTTCTTCTCCCAGCCGTTCTCCCTGACGTTGAGCAGCAGCACGCCGGGCGCGGAGATTTGGTACACCACGGACGGCAGCGTGCCCGGTCCCACGAACGGTCGGCTCTACGCCGGGCCCGTGGCGATCGAGACCACCACCGTGCTCCGTGCCGCGGCGTTCGGGACCGATGCCCTGCCCTCGCGGGTGACCACGCACACGTACCTTTTCCCCGCAGCGGTGTGGCGCCAGCCGGCGCAGCCGCCCGGGTTCCCCGCGACCTGGGGGGCGAGCAAGGTGACCCCGGGCGATTACGCCATGGATCCGCGGGTTGTGGACGATCCGGCCCATGCGGACCTCCTCGGTCCCGGCCTGACCAATCTGCCTGCGTTGTGCCTGACCCTGCCCGTGGAGGACTGGTTCAGCCCGGCCCGCGGCATCTACTCCAACGGTGAGCGCGAGGGAATTGCGTGGGAGCGCGCCGGTTCGCTGGAGTTCTTTGCGCCCGACGGCGACTCGTTCCAGGAGAACTGCGGTCTGCGCATTCAGGGCGGCTCGAGCACGCAGCCGTGGAAATCGTACAAGCTCTCCCTCCGGGCGACGTTCCGGAACGACTACGGGCCGGCGCGCCTCGAGCACGCGCTGTTCCCCGGTTCCCCGGTCCAGCGGTTCAACACGTTCATTCTCGACGCCGGGCTGAACTACTTTTGGTCCTACGGCGGTGGCGTCTCTCCGGAAGAACAACGGCGGCGGGCGAAGTATGTCGCCGACCAGTTCGCGAGCGATTTGCAGACCGCGCTGGGGACGCCCGCCCCGCGGGGGCGGTTCGTCCACCTATTTCTCAACGGCCTGTACTGGGGGCTTCACAACCTGCACGAGGAGCCCGAGGCCGCCTTTGCCGCGGAGTGGTTTGGCGGCGCGCCGGAGGAGTACGACGTCATCAAGCACACCGGCGACAACGTGCTGGACGGCGACCCGCGGGCCTGGAACGCGATGCTGCGGCTGGCGCGGTCGGTGCCGGCGGACCCCGCTGCCTACGGCGCCCTGAGCGAACAGCTCGATCTGCCCTCGCTGGCGGACTACCTGATCGTCCATTTCTACCTCGGCAACACGGACTGGCCGCAGCACAACTGGTATGCCGTACGGCGCCGCGTGCCGGGCGGGTTGTGGCGCTTCATTAGTTGGGATTCCGAGCACGTGCTCAAGAGCCCGACCGAGGATCGGACGGGCGTGAACCATCCGAATTCGCCGGCGGAACTGTACGCCCTGCTCCGGGGCCATCCGGAGTTCCGGCTGCTCTTCGCCGACCGGGCACACCGGGCTTTCTTCAACGGCGGCCCGCTGCAAGTGAATCCCGCCCGACCGGCATGGAACCCGGCGTCCCCGCAGGACAACCAGCCCGCCGCCAGCTATCAGCGCCGGGTGGCGGAGATTGATCTCGCGCTCATCGCCGAGTCGGCCCGTTGGGGTGACAACCAACGGCCCGCGCAGCCGTACACGCGCCACGTCGAGTACCGCGCCGAGTTGAACTGGCTCCACACGCAGTACTTCCCGGTGCGGTCGGCGAACGTGCTCCAGCAGCTCCGGGCCGCCGGCCTGTATCCCGGGGTCGCCGCCCCGGCCTTCAACCAGCACGGCGGCTGGGTGCCGCGAGGCTTCGCCCTCACCCTGACCGCGCCCGCCGGTGTGATCTACTACACGCTGGACGGCTCGGATCCCCGCGTTCCGGGCGCGGGCACGCCCCACCCGCGGGCGCAAGTCTGGCGGACGGGGCAATCGCTCGCGCTCACGGCGCCCGTGTGGGTGAAGGCGCGCGCCCTTGCGAACGGCGTGTGGAGCGCGCTGACCGAGGCGCGCTTCGCGGTCGGCGAGGCCGACACGCCGCTGCGTTTGACCGAGCTCATGTACGACTCCGGGAGCGGCAGCGCCCTGGACTTCCTCGAACTGATGAACACCAGCCCGGCCGACCTGGACGTAAGCGGTTGGAGTCTGGACGGAGTGCGCTTCGTGTTTCCACCCGGCACCGTGCTCCCGGCGGGAACGATCATCGTGCTGACGGCGGACACCGATCCCGCCGCCTTCGCGCGGGCGCATCCCGGGCTCGCGCCTTACGGCGCCTTCGGCGGTGGGCTGGCCAACGATGGCGAGACGCTCGCGCTGCGGGAAGCCTCCGGGCGGTCGCTCTGGAAGCTGCGCTACGACCCGCAGCCCCCGTGGCCCGCTGCCAACGGCACCGGCCGCTCGCTGGAGATCGTGGATCCCGCTGGCGACCCGAACGATCCCGCCAATTGGCGCGCCAGCGACGCGCCGGGGGGCACGCCCGGGCGGCGCGTCCGCCCGCCCGCCGCCATCGTGCGCCTCAACGAACTCCTGGCGGCTCCGTCACCGCGTCCGCTGGTCCTGCCGCCCGAGCCGGATTGGATTGAACTGCTCAACACGGCGAACGTGCCGATCTCACTGGCCCGCTGGAGTCTTTCCGATGGCCGTGACCCGCGGCGCTTCGTTTTCCCGCCGGACGCGATCCTTGCGGCGAACGGCTTCCTGACGCTCATCGCGACGGACGCAGCGGGCTGGTCCGGCCTGGCGACCGGCTTTGGCCTGGCCCGAGAGGGCCAAACCGTGACGCTTTATGACGACGCCACCAACGTCGTGGACTCGGTGACCTACGGACCGGCCCTGGTCGGCGCCAGTCTCGGCCGCGGCGAGGCCGGGGAGTGGACGTTAAACCGGCCGACGCCCGGCGCGACCAACGCCCCGCTGCCCGTGGTGGCGGCCGACTTTCTGGCGATCAACGAGTGGGTGGCCAATCCCCTTCCCGGGGAGGACGACTGGCTCGAACTGCACAATCGGCATCCCACCGGCGCGGTCAATGTACTCGGCTGCGAAGTCGCCACTGCCACCGCCCGCGCGCGCCTCGGATATCCGGCCTTCGTGGCTCCGGGCGGTTTCCTCCGCCTGTGGGCCACGGGCCGGAGCGGCCCGGATTCTGCGGGACTGAAATTGCCCGCCGCCGGCGGCTTCATCGAACTGCGAAACCCGAGCGGCGCTCTGGTGGACCGCGTCGCGTACCCGGCCCAATCCGAGGGACCTTCCAGCGGGCGGCTCCCCGATGGCACCGGGTTGCCGAAGGTTCTCTCTGCCCTGACCCCGGGCGGGCCCAACTCCGACTCGCCCGCCGACAGCGATTGGGACGGGGACGGTTTGCCGGACACCTGGGAGACCGCGCACGGCCTGGATGCCCGGCGCGCGGGGGGCACCGATGGCCGGTGGGGCGACGCGGATGGTGATCTCGCCAGTAACGCCGAGGAGCTGGCAGCCGGCACGCATCCGCTTTCGGCCCTCAGCCGGCTGGCCTTGCGCCTCGTTCAGGCGCCTGACGGCCGCGCGTGGTTAAGGCTGCCGGCCGTTGCCGGGCGCGCCTATGTGATCGAGGTTGCCGCTAGTTTCCGCCCGGACGGCTGGGAGGTCTTGCAAGAGCTGGGGCCGCTCGAGGTCAGCGGTGACCTCGAGGTGCCGCTGACCGCGGGGGTTGACGTCACCCGGTTCTTCCGCGTGCGGCTCAAGTGAGGCCCGGCCCCGACTGCGACGCGTCTTCCAGGCAAGGGGCTTCGAACAAAAAACCGCGCCGGGAAGGGCGCGGTTGGGGGGCGTCGTCCGCCGACTTAGCGCGGCGGGTCAATGTACGCGCGCGCCAGCTTGGCGAGGTCGCGGTCGCCCGCCCGGGTGGCGGCGAAGCCCGTGTAGGGTTTGGTGTTGTTGAGCTGCAGCGTGGAGGGTTCGATCCACTTGTAGATCTCGCTGTGACCATCCGCGAAGGAGAGGGACGCTGCGCCGCCGTGCCGGGTCGCCGGGTAGTTCTGCCATTCGGCCTGGTTGACCTTCACGGCGAAATACCCGTCATCAATCGTGATCCCCTCGTCAATGAACACAAACGCCTGCGAAGGGCCGGGCCGGTTGATATCCGAGACCTTCTTGTGCGCCAACGCATCCGGCGGGTTGCCGGAGAGAACGATCGGGTCCACGCGGCCGCCCGGCACCCCGCCGCTGGCGTCCGTGCCGCCGTTCATCTGCCCGCTGATCGAGCAGCTCCGCGCCGGCTTGTAACGGACGTTCTCCTTGCCGCTCAACAGCACGCCGCGTTGTCCCGGGCAGACGTAGATCGCGGCCGACGAGTTGTATTTGAACAGCATCCCGTTGGTGATGGTGGTCACGTTGGTGGCGCCCGGCATCGAGTACGCCAGGTTGTTGCCCGTGCCATCAATCCACGCGTTGCGCGAACTGATGGCGTTGGGCACGATGAAGTCGTTGTAGTCGTTCGAGTACAAGGCCCACGCGAGCTGGAGCTGCTTGTAGTTGCTCATGCACGAGATGGACTGCGCCTTGGCCTTCGCCTTGGACAACGCCGGCAGCAGCATCCCGGCGAGGATCGCGATGATGGCAATCACCACCAGCAGTTCGATCAGCGTGAAGCCTGCGCGGCGGGCCGGATGGCTGCGGGTCTCAGAAGATTTCGTATGCATACGTGATGGATTTTGGTAATGACGGGATCACGCTAAGGCCCGCGGCGTCGCTACGTCAAGGTGTGCGTTGGCCGCCACAGGCGAAAACTCGCGGCCGCCGGCCGGCGTTGCCAAGTCCGACCTGCCCGCTACCTTCGCCCCATGCAGGCCGGCATCTCCATAGATCTCGAACGCGATTGCCCCGCCGTCCAAATCCCGGCGGGGAACACGGTCATCCTGCCCGCGGGCACGGTGGTCGAAATCACCCAGAATCTCGGCGGCGCGCTCACCGTGCGCGCGCTGAACGGGTTGTTTCAGATTGCCGGGCGGGACGCCGATGCCCTGGGACTGGGACCGTTCACCGCCGAAGAAATGAAGTCGCGTCCGGAACCGGGGCAGCCGCTGGACGAGAAGGCCGTCTGGGACGCCCTGCGCGAGTGCTACGATCCTGAAATCCCGGTCAACATCGTGGACCTCGGCCTGGTGTACGATCTTACGCTCGAGGGCGCCGATGCCGGCGCGGCCCACGTGAAGATCAAGATGACCCTCACCACGCAGGGTTGCGGCATGGGACCGGTGATCGCGCAAAACGCCCGCGACCGGGTTGCCGCGCTGCCCGGCGTGGCCTCTGCCACAGTGGACCTGGTGTGGGATCCGCCCTGGCACCCGAGCATGATTAGCCCTGAGGGCCGGCGCCGGTTGGGCATGGAGTAGGCCGCTGCCCGCCGCCGATCGCGCGTCCATGAAATTCGCCATTTGCAACGAGATCTTTCAGGGCTGGAGCCCGGACGACACCTTCGCCTTCGCGGCGCGGACCGGCTACGAAGCCGTCGAGATCGCCCCGTTCACCCTGGCCAGCCACGTTGGCGCCATCGGCGCCGGGGAGCGGCAGCGCCTCCGGGACGCGGCGGCCCGCGCGGGGATTGCGATCTCGGGCATCCATTGGGTGCTGGTGAAAACCGAGGGCCTGCACCTCACCCATCCGGAGCCGGAGGTGCGGGGCCGAACGGCGCGCTACTTCGTGGACCTGGTGAACTTCTGCGCGGACCTGGGCGGCCGGTTCATGGTGGTCGGCTCGCCCAAGCAGCGCAGCCTGCTGCCGGGCGTCACCCTCGCCGCCGCCGGGCGCTGGGCCCTGGAGGTGCTCGGCGGCGCGGTGAAACGCGCCGAGGACCGCGGCGTCACGATCTGCCTTGAACCCCTCGCCCCCGCGGAAACCGACTTCATCAACACCGCCGCGGAGGCCATTCGCCTGACACGCGAGCTCGCCTCGCCCGCCCTCAAGATCATTCTCGATGTGAAGGCGATGTCATCCGAGGCCCGCCCCATCCCGCAGATCATCCGCGAGGCGTGGCCGCACTTCGCCTACTTCCACGCGAACGATCCCAATCTCAAGGGCCCGGGTTTTGGCGACCTGGACTTCCGCCCCATCGCCGCCGCGTTGCGCGAGGTGGGTTACGACGGCTACGTCTCCGTTGAAGTGTTCAACTTTGACGAGGGTCCGGAGGTGATCGCTACCCGCAGTCTGGCCTGCCTGCGCGCCGCGTTAGCGGCTTGAGCGCCTCCCGCTCGCGACGCAACACCGCCGCGAGGTGACCGGTGGTCCGTCCGCCGCCGGAGCGACCCCCGCCGAAGAATTTGCCTGTTCGCCGTCGGCGGGACGCCGCATCCTGCCGGCATGAACACCTTCGCTTTGCTGGCTGTGGCGGTCACCCTGGTGGCCGCGCCCTTGATCGCCGCCGAAGACCCCAGGCCGCTGCCGCTGGGCGCGGCTGCGCCCGACTTCCGCCTGCCCGGCGTGGACGGTCGCACGTATTCGCTCAGCGACTTCGCGGCCTCGCCGATCCTGGTGGTTGTGTTCACCTGCAACCATTGCCCGACGGCGCAGTACTACGAGGAGCGGCTCAAGGGAATCGTCACCGACTACCGTGACCGGGGCGTGGCGGTGGTGGCCATCTCGCCCAACGACCCCGAGGCGGTCCGGCCCGACGAACTGGGCTACACGGACCTTGGCGACTCGCTGGCCGAGATGAAGATTCGCGCCCGCGATCACGCCTTCAACTTCCCCTACCTCCTCGGTGGCGGCGAATTCGAGGCGACTGCCCGGGCCTACGGCCCCACCGCCACACCGCATGTGTTCGTGTTCGACGCCGCCCGGAAGCTCCGTTACGTGGGCCGGATTGACGACAGCGAGCGCGAGCCGTTTGTCCGCTCGCGCGACCTGCGCCGGGCCCTCGACGCGCTGCTCGCCGGCCAGGAGCCACCCGTGACGCAGACGCGCGTCTTCGGTTGCTCGACGAAGTGGTCCTCCAAGCGCGACGGCGTGAAGCAGTATTGGGAGCGGATCGCGGCCGAGCCGGTGACCGTGCAGCCCGCCACACCGGAGGACCTGCGCGCGCTGCGGCGGAACGATGCCGCCAAGAACGACACCGCGAAACTGCGGCTGGTCAACTTCTGGGCCACCTGGTGCGGCCCGTGCGTCACGGAGTTCCCCGACCTGATGCAGATCAACCGCATGTATCGGCAGCGCGATTTCGAGCTCGTCACCGTGGCCGCGCACTTCACGGACGAGCAAGCGGCGGTGCTGGCCTTCCTCAAAAAGCACCAGGCCTCCAACCGGAACCTGCTGTTCGCCGGCTCGCCGGCGGCGGGCCGCGATGCGTTTCTCGAAGCCTTCGATGCGGACTGGAGCGGTGCGCTGCCGTTCACGGTGCTGATTGATCCGGCAGGTCAAATCCTCTACCGCAAGGAGGGCCCGATTGACGCGCTCGAGTTGAAGCGCGTGATTCTCAAATCGCTGAACGCCCGGAAGCCGTGGTGACCGCGCGGGGCGGAGGAGCGAGCGACTGCCGGCGGACGTCCGCCAATTCTGCGGCGGGCAGGCCGGCAGCCGTTTGGGCTTGCAGGACTCAACCGCGGCCGACAAAACTTAACTGCCCTAAGTAATGTTGCCCTGCCTCATTGCCTTTGCAGTCCCGGCGTCCGGCGCCCCGGGCAGGGCGAGGCTTTCCCCGAACGTCTCGAACGCAGAAAGGAACCAACCATGCACTGGCTAGACTGGCTTGTTATCGCGTCGTACTTCGGACTGATTGGCTGGGTGGCGTGGTGGTACGGACGGCACCAGCGAGACACGACGGACTACTTTTTGGCGGGGCGCAACGCCGGCTGGGTGGTGATCGGCGCCTCGATCTTCACCTCGAACATCGGCTCCGAGCACATCGTGGGCCTTGCCGGCCAGGGGGCGGCAACCGGCATGGCGATGGCGCACTGGGAATTGCACGCCTGGTGCTTGATCGTCCTGGGGGGCTTGTTCGTGCCGTTTTACTACAAGTCGGGCGTCAAGACGATTCCCGAGTTTCTCGAGCGCCGGTTCAGCCCCCGCACCCGTTGGATCCTGTCCTGCGTCTCGCTGGTGGCGTACGTGTTCACCAAGGTCAGCGTGACGGTGTATGCCGGCGCGATCGTGTTTCAGGCGCTGCTGCCGGAGGTTTCCCTGAGCCTGGGCGGGTGGACGTTGAATGCCTTCTGGATCGGCGCCTTCACCACGGTGATTGTGACCGGGGTGTACACCGTGTTCGGCGGCATGCGGGCCATCATGTCCACCGCCACGCCGCAGGCGGTGATCATCCTGTTCGGCTCGTTTGTCATCACGGCGATCGGGCTGGGCAAACTGGGGGGCGACGCCGGGATCTTCGCCGGCTGGGGGGAACTGGTGAGCCAATGCCGGGGCAACGCGGAGAAGTTTGCCCTCTGGCGGCCGCTCTCCGATCCCGATTTTCCGTGGCTGGGCATTCTCATGGCCTCGCCCATTGTCGGCCTGTGGTACTGGTGTACCGACCAGTACATCGTCCAGCGCGCGTTGTCGGCGAAGGACCTGGCCACGGCGCGGCGCGGGGCGCTCTTCGGCGGCCTGCTGAAGGTGTGGCCCGTCCTGATCTTCCTGATTCCGGGCCTGATCGGCTGGGCCCTCCACCAGAAGGGCATCATTCAATTGCCCTTCAAGCCGGGCACAACGGACATTGACGGGGACCAGGTATTCCCGTCGCTGGTCAAGCTGCTGCTGCCGGCCGGCATCCGCGGCCTCATCGTGGCCTGCCTGCTGGCGGCGCTGATGAGTTCGCTCGCCTCGTTGTTCAATTCGAGCGCCTCGCTGTTCACCGTGGACATCTACGAAAAGCTCCGGCCCGGCCGATCCGAGCGGCATCTGCTGACGGTGGGCCGCATCGCGACCACGGTGGTGGTCGTGCTGGGGATCATCTGGATTCCGGTGATGGCGAAGATTTCCGGCGGCGGGCTGTACCAGTATTTGCAGAGCGTGCAAGGCTACCTGGCGCCCCCGATCACCGCCGTGTTCTTTCTCGGGCTGTTCTGGAAACGCATCAATTCGGCCGGCGCCACCTGGGGCCTGGCGGGAGGGTTCATCCTGGGCATGCTCAAGTTGACCATTCAGGCCCGCTACGGCCGGGGCAAGATCGAGGACCCGGCGTGGCTGGCGGGGATCGGCGATTTCAACTTCCTCTACGCCACCGGCATTCTCTTCGCCGTGAGCGCGCTCATCATCATCGTCGCGTCCTTCCTGACGCCGCCGCCGGCGGAGGACAAGATTCGCGGCCTGACCTACGGCTCGATCCACCACGACGCCGGCGAGGAAATCCGGCGGAGCTGGGACTTCGGCAACAAGTTCATGGCGGTGCTGATCGGCACGCTGGTGCTGTGCCTTTACCTCTACTTCAGCTTCTGGCTGGGCTGAGCCGCCGGGACCACCGCGCGGGTGCTTCCCCGACAGCCCGGTTTCTGCGAGGCTGTCGCTCGAGATGAAGATCCTGCGAATCCTGCGCCTGGCCGGACTCCTCGAGGTTGCCGCCGCGGGATGGGCCGCGTCAGCCGGCGACTCCGGTCCGCCGGGCGAGTGGGTTTATTCGGGCGCTTGCGACGCCTCCGCCGCCGTGGCCGTGGACGACCGCCACTTCCTTGCCGCCACAGACGAGGACAGTGTGCTCCGCCTGTACCGGCGCGACCAGCCGGGCCTGCCGATCAAAACCTTTGACCTGACCGCCGCGCTGGAGCTCGGCCGCAAGGCCGGCGAAACGGACCTCGAGGGCGCCGCCCGGATCGGTGACGTGGCCTACTGGATTACCTCCCACTCGCGCGACGGTGACGGCCGGGAGCACGCCGCGCGCGCGCGATTCTTCGGCACGCAGCTCTCCGGCGCCGGCCCGGAGCTGACGCTCGAGGTCATCGGTCGCCCGTGCCAGACGCTGCTTGCGGAACTCCTGACTTCGCCTCTGGCCGCCCGTTACGACCTGGCGACCGCGATGGCCCGTGCCGGCAAGGACAAGGGCGGTCTTAACATCGAAGGCCTGGCCGCCGATGGGCGCGGCGGACTGCTGATCGGCTTCCGCAACCCGCTTCCCCGTCAGCGCGCGCTGCTGATCCCGCTGCGAAATCCCGCGCGGGTGATTGCCGGTGACCGACCCGCATTCGGCGAACCGATCGAACTCGACCTCGGCCGGCGGGGCGTGCGGGACCTGGTGTTCGCCGAAGGTCGCTTCCTGATCCTCGCCGGCCCGCGCTCGGGGGCGGATGACTTTGCCCTGTTTGCCTGGCAAGGCCCGGGCGCTCCGCCCGCGTTCCTGGGCCGGCGCTTCACCGACGGCTTCGCGCCGGAAAGCGCAGTGCTCTATCCGGACTCGGGCTGGCGGGCGGTGCAGTTGCTCAGTGACGACAGCGGCCAGACCGTCGGCGGCGTCAAGTGCAAGGATCTCCAGGACGCGACCCAGCGCCGCTTCCGCGCCCGTTGGGTGGAGCTGCCCGGCCGGTAACGGCTCGCGGCGGCAGCGGTTTCGCGGGACATTGGGGCGGGTTGAAATCTGGAATCTGCAATCTGAAATCTCGAATCCGAAGTCCGAAGTCCGAAGTCCGAAGTGCGAAAGGTGTTTCTCGGGGCGCCGC
>CAYNCT010000058.1:0-7717 GCA_964396005.1 uncultured Verrucomicrobiota bacterium
AATAACGCATCGCGCACCCAGCCGGCGTTGAGCGCGGGGAAGAAGTCCGCGCTCAGCGCATTATTGTCGTAATAGACGTTGTAGTCGTTGCCGGGTGTGGCGCCGATGACGTCGGCCCGATTGGTCAGGTTGCCGGCGCAGACCTGCCCCCAGACCTCCCCCCGACCGAGGAGAAGCCCCAGAGCCAGGCCCAGGACGAGAATCCCCACTTTGTTCGGCTGCATGGTCATAGAATATCAAAATCCAAAGAATAAATGCTAGTTTTCTTGCCGCTGACTTCCCTGTCAAGGCTCCCGAACTCACCCACGGCAATTCAGCAATCCCCCTTTCGCCCGGAAGCACAGTTTTTTCTCTGCGCCCCGCGCAAGAACCAAGCGCCCAGCAGCCGCACCGCAACTCAAAAATAGGTGCTACCCAAGCGGAGGCGGACGGAGGGCCCGTTGACTCAAAATGGGCGTTACCCAATGACCGCTCAAAATCGTAGAACGAAGGAAGCCGCCGGAACCACCCCGTCCAGCCTCCCTGGCTCCCGTTTTTTGGGGAGCCTGTTTCTGACTTTTTCCTCCCTTTCCGTCAAGGCGCCGTCCCGCGCCGCGCCGCTTCGATCGCCTGCAATTGCCGGTCCACCTCCCGTCGCACCGCAAAGGCGTTCATCCCCGCCCGCTCCGCCCGCAAGGCGGCCTTGCGATCGTAGCCGAACCGTTCGACCAATTGGGTAACCCGTTGCGACTTGTAGTGGCGCCCGGCGCGGCGGTAGCGCCGGCGCATCGGGAAGAGGAACTTCCTGACGGGCGTCTTGGCTCTCCGGGGTGTTCATGGCTTCGGTAATACGCTTCTTCAGTCTGATCGCAGGCCGGGCAGCGGCGCCTTTTCGATTGCAGTCGGCGCGGGCGTCGCAAAGTCTCCGCTCGCAACAATCTGAGTTATGGCAAAGCGCACATTGGTCATCGGCATTGACAGCGGCACGCAATCCACCAAGGCCCTGGTCCTCGACGTGGGCGCGAAGAAGGTCGTCGGCGCCGGCGCGGTGAAATACGACCTGCTCCCCAACCTTCCGGCGGGCGCCAAGGAGCAACACCCCCACACCTGGCGCGATGCCACGGCCAGGGCCGTGCGGCAGGCGTTGAAGGCGGCCGGCGCCGCGGCGGGAGAGGTCAGGGCGATCGGTGTCAGCGGACAACAGCACGGCTTTGTGCCGCTGGACCGGCAGGGCGAAGTCATCCGCCCGGCGAAACTGTGGTGTGACACCGCCACGTCGGCCGAGTGCGACGAAATCATGCGGGCGGTGGGCGGCGTGGAGGCCACGATCCGACTCACCGGCAACGCCGTCCTGCCGGGCTTCACGGCGTCGAAGATTCTCTGGCTCAAGAAGCGCGAGCCCCGGAACTTCGCGCGCCTCGCGACCATCCTGCTCCCCCACGACTACCTGAACTGGTGGCTCACCGGTCGCGCGGTCATGGAGTACGGGGACGCCAGCGGCACCGCCCTGCTGGATGTCCGCTCGCGGACGTGGGCCAAACCCGTCCTCGAGGCCATTGACGCCGACCTGGCGAGCAAGCTGCCCCCGCTGCAGGCGAGCGATCTGCCGGCCGGCACGCTGCAAGCATCCACGGCGAAGGCGCTGGGTTTGAACCGCGACGTGCTCGTGAGCGCGGGCGGTGGAGACAACATGATGGGCGCCATCGGCACCGGCAACGTGCGCCCGGGCGTCATCACCGCCAGCTTCGGGACCAGCGGCACGATCTACGCCTGCAACGATCAGCCGGTGGTGGACCCCCGCGGCGAAATCGCCGCCTTCTGCGACTCGACCAATCGTTGGCTGCCGCTGCTCTGCACCATGAACGTCACCGTGGCCACCGAGATGGTGCGCCTGGATTTCGGCCTGGACTTCCGCGAGTTCGATGTCGCGGCCGCCAAGGCCCCGCCGGGCTCCGATGGCCTGCTGCTGTTGCCGTACCTCGAGGGTGAGCGGACGCCCAACGTCCCGGCCGGGACAGGTGTGTTTTTCGGCGTGCGGCCCAAGACCTTTACGGCCGGCCATTTCGCCCGGTCCGCGATGGAAGGCGTGACGCTCGGCATGAATTACGGCCTCCGCCGGCTGGCGGAGCTCGGTGTCCGCGCGAGGCAGGTGCGCGCGACCGGCGGCGGGGCGAACTCGAAACTGTGGCGGCAGATCATGGCCGACATTTTCAACGCCGAGGTCGTCACGCTGAAGGTGGGCGAGGGCGCTGCCTACGGCGCGGCGCTACAGGCGCTCTGGTGCTGGCGGCGTCAAGCCGGCGAGCGGGCGCGGATCGAGGAGATCTGCGAAGAATACGTGACGCTCAACCCGAAAGAGCGCGCCACGCCAGACCGCGCGGCCGTCCGGGTGTACCAGGAACTGCAGGCCCTGCAGGACGAGTTGTCCACCACCCTGCGCGGCGCGTTTGATCGGCACCGGCGGTTCGTCACGCGCTGAAGTAGCTGCCCGGCCAATGGCACCGGAGCCGTTTCCGTTCCGCTCGCGCTGCCGGGCCCTGGCGGTCGGCTGATCCACCGCGCAACCGCGACCATGCCTCGAGAATCCAGGGCGGCCCGGACCGAACGGACCCGCGCGATCATCGCTGAATTGCGTCGCGCCTATCCGGACGCGCACTGCGAACTGAACTTCAGCAACCCGCTGGAACTGCTGGTCGCGACCATCCTCTCGGCGCAATGCACCGACAAGATGGTCAACCGGGTCACCGCGGACCTGTTTCGGAAGTATCGCACCGCGGCCGATTACGCCCGGGCGGACGCTGCCGAGCTCGAACGTGACCTCGCCCGCCTGGGGTTTTTCCGCAACAAAGCCCGCGCCCTCCGCACCTGCTGCCAGCAATTGCTCGAGCGTCACGGCGGCGAAGTTCCGCGCACCCTCGAGGAGCTGGTCCGGCTCGACGGGGTGGGCCGCAAGACCGCCAACGTCGTGCTTGGGAACGCCTTCGGCCTCAACGAAGGCATTGTGGTGGATACCCACGTGGCGCGCCTCAGCCAGCGCCTGGGCCTCACGCGTCAGAAGCAGCCCGAGAAGATCGAGCAGGAGCTGATCCCCCTGGTTCCGCGCGAGAGTTGGACCCTGTTCAGCCACTGGCTCATCTGGCACGGACGCCGGCGCTGCTCCGCGCGCAAGCCCGACTGCGTCGGTTGCGAGGTGCGGTCCTGGTGCCCGCGGCGCGGGGTCGCGGCATGATCCGGGCGATGCGAGATTCAACGGTGGACGGCCAGCCGACGGTCATTGCCCCGACCGAGCGGGCGGGCGCGTCACCCGCCGACGCGCTCGACCCCGGTTCGCCGCCAGCGGACCAGGCACCGCGGCCGGAGCCCGTGATTGCCGCTCCGTGGTCAGGCGGGTTCGGGCCCGAGGAGCGATGGTGGTGGTTGCCGTGCGCGGCCGCTGAGCCGGCCTTGAACATGGCGTTCGATGAGGCGTTGCTCGCGGCGGTGCCCGGACTGGGGCTGCCGGTGCTGCGGTTTTACGGCTGGACGCAGCCGGCGGCGACCTTCGGCTACTCGCAGCGGTACGAGCTGGTGGCCGCGCTCACTTCCCTGCGGCCGCTGTTGCGCCGTCCCACCGGCGGCGGGCTGGTGCCGCACGCCGGTGACTGGACCTACGCGTTGGTGTTTCCGCCCACGCATCCGTGGTACGCGCTGCGGGCGCGAACCAGCTATGCGCGATTGCACGCCTGGCTTTGCCGCGCGTTTCGCCGGGTCGGCATCGCCGCGGAACTGGCCGCCGCCGAGCGCCCCGGTGCGGGCGCGTGTTTCGCGGGGGCCGAGGTCAACGACGTCGTCTGGCGCGGCGCCAAGCTCGCGGGCGCGGCGCAGCGCCGCACGCGGACCGGTCTGCTGATTCAGGGCTCGGTCCAGCCGCCGGCGGGCGCGCCGGATCGGACAGCCTGGGAAAGCGCCGTGCGTGCGGTGGCCTCTGAAGACTGGGGCGTGAAGTGGGAGGTATGGGGCGATGTGGCGGAACTGGAGTCCGCGGCCGGGAAACTGGCCCGCGACAAGTACGGTCGGCCGGACTACCATCAGCGGCGATGAGGCGAGTTTTCCGAGGTGCTTTCTGGCTCGGGTTGGTTTGTTTGCTGGCGGCCGCTCCGGCGCGGGCGCTGGTGCTCCTGAATTGGAACGTCGGCGGCAACGGCGCGACGGACTGGAGCACCAATGCGGCGCAGGTGGACGCCATTGGGCGCGTGGTGGCGCATCTGCAGCCGGACGTGCTGACGTTCCAGGAGATCCCGTTCGAGCAGTCCTGGCAGATGGACCGGTTTGTCGAGCGCTACCTGCCCGGGTACCGGCTCGCGCGCAATTCCGGCACGGACGGTTACACCCGCAGTGTGATTCTCAGCCGGCACCCGATCGTGCGCTCGACGAGCTGGCTCGATGGCGCGCCGCTCAACGACTTCGGCTCGGCCAGTCGTTTTTCGCGGGACCTGTTCGAGGCGGAGATCGCCGCGCCGGAATTCCCCGTGCCCCTGCACGTCTTCACCACCCACTTGAAGGCCGGAGGCACCGACCTCGCGGACTTCGAGCGCCGGGCGGCCGAAGCCAGCGCCATCTCGAATTTTTTCGTAAAGACGTTTCTCCCCGCTCACGGCATGCGGCCCTATCTGTTGACGGGTGATCTCAACGAGGACATCGGACGGCCGAATGCCAAAAGCCGGCAGCCGGTGCAGCGCCTGGTCAATGTCGCCACCGGGCTGAAGCTCACCACCCCAACCAACCCTGCCAACGGCGACGAGCGCACGTGGTCCTCACGCTTCGCCAGCCCGAGCGTTCGCTACGACTACATCCTGCCGGGCGCCTTCCTGGCCACCAACATCGTGCGCAGCCAGGTGTTTCGGACCAGCACGCTCAACCCGCTGCCTTCGTCGCTTCGCCGCGAGGACGATCGCACGGCCTCGGATCATCTGCCGCTGCTGATGGTCTTCCGCAGCCCGGGGGCGCCACTCTTCGCCGTCCGGCTGGCGTTGACCGATGACGGCGGCGTGCGCCTGACCTGGCCGGCCGTGCCGGAATACGCCTACTGGGTCGAAGCCACGAGCGATCTCTCGCAATGGACCCGCCTGGCCGGCCCGTTGAACACGCGCACCAACTCCCTCGCGCACGAGGTGCCCCGGAGCGCGGGCTGGGCGCTGTTCCGCATCCGGCGGGTGCCGTGACGAAGCACGCTGGGCGAGCCGCCCGGCGGTAGGGCGGTTGGGCCGCGAGCTATTGCCGGGCGGACTGGAGGATCGCCTCCGCGCGCGCCAGCGAGCCGAGGTTGAACACGCGCGAGTAGCCGAGTCCCTTCAGCGTCCGTGCCGCCAGGCCGCTGCGCGCCCCGCTCTGACAGTGCAGGAGGAGGGCGGTGTTCTTGTCGGGTACTTCGCGGGCAAGGCGCGTGGTCAGTTCGTCCAGCGGCAGGTTGGTCACGCCGGGCAGGCGGCGCGCGGCGAACTCTTGCGGGGTCCGCACGTCGAGCACCTTCGCTCCCTGGCGAAGGAGCTCGCGCGCTTGCGCGGGGCTCACCAGCCGCGACCGCTGCAAGATGAACCAACCCGCGACGACCGCCGCGACCGCCACCCACGGGATCCACACCTTCCACTCCATGCCCCGACGCTGCGCGGGGGCCGTCCGGCCGGCAAGTGCGAACCGGCCGGAGGCCGCCGGCCCAAACGGTTTGACTTGCCCGCAGGTTCCCCGCCAAGTTCGCGGCCGCGAGTTTCCGACTATGAGCGACACGCAAATCCTCACGCACCTGGAGCCGGGACATCCGTTTTTCGTGGGCCTTGATTCCGACGGCTGCGTCTTCGACACCATGGAGATCAAGCACAAGGAGTGCTTCGCGCCGCAGTTCATCAAACACTTCCGCCTGCAACCCGTCAGCAAGTACGCCCGCGAGGCGTGGGAGTTCGTGAACCTTTACTCGAAGACGCGCGGCATCAACCGGTTCCCGGCGCTGTCCAACGCCCTCAATCTCCTGGCCGAGCGGCCGGAGGTGCAGGCCCGGGGCGTGGTGCCGTTCAACACGGACGCGCTCGACGCGTGGATCGCCCGCGAGCCGAAGCTCACCAATCGCACGCTCGAAACGGCCATTGCCGGGGGCGCGGAGGAACTGGCGCCGGTGCTCCGTTGGTCTCAGGCCGTGAATGCCGCGATCGAGGAGCTGGTGTTCGGCGTGCCGCCGTTTCCGCTGGTGCGCGAGTGTCTCGAGCGGCTAACCGGGGCCGCCGACGCCATCGTGGTCTCGCAAACGCCCACCGAGGCCCTCGAGCGCGAGTGGGAGGAACACGGCCTGCGCGGCTGCGTGCGGGTGATTGCCGGCCAGGAACTCGGCTCGAAGACCGACCACCTCAAATTGGCCGCCCACGGCAAATACGAGCCCAAGCACGTGCTGATGATCGGCGATGCCCCCGGCGATTTCAAAGCGGCCAAGGCCAACCACGCCCTCTTCTTCCCGATTGTGCCGGGGCGCGAGGAGGCTTCGTGGCAGCGGTTTTACGACGAGGGCCTGGAACGGTTTCTCAACCTGCAGTTTGCCGGCGAGTACGAGGAAGCCCTGATTCGCGAGTTCAACGCCAGTTTGCCCGAACATCCGGCCTGGCAACGCTAGCGGCCGCGAGCGTCTCGTGAGATCCCGACCGCAATCAGACGCCCCGCCCGCTCCGCTCCGCGTGCTGATCTGCCCGGACAAATTCAAGGGCACGCTCACGGCCCCGGAGGCGGCGGAGGCCATGGCCGCCGGCTGGCGGGCCGCGCGGCCGGCGGACCGGATCGAGTTGTTCCCCATGAGCGACGGCGGCGACGGCTTCGGGGAGCTGGTGGCGCAACGCTGGGGCGCGCAGGAGCGGGTGGCGGAAACCGTGGATGCCGCGCATAGGCCCCTGCGCGCCAGGTGGTGGTGGAATGAGCAGAGCCGGACGGCCATCGTGGAGAGCGCCCAGGTGGTCGGGCTCGCGATGCTGCCCCCGGGGCGCTTTCATCCGTTCGACCTCGACACCTACGGCCTCGGGCTGCTGCTCCGGCAGATTCGCCAGTTGACGCCCCGGACCTGGGTGATCGGCCTGGGCGGCAGCGCGACCAACGACGCGGGCTTCGGTATGGCGCGTGCCCTGGGCTGGCGTTTCCTCGATGAGCGGGGCGCGGAGATCGAGTACTGGCCGCACCTTGCCCGGCTCCGGCGCGTGGTGGGTTTCGGTCTTCGGTGGCCGGGCCGGTGGCTGTTCGCGACGGACGTGCGGAACCCGCTGCTGGGGCGCCGCGGCGCGACCCGCGTGTATGGGCCGCAGAAAGGCATTCGCAGCGAAGAGATGCCGGCCGCCGAGGCCGCCCACCAACAGTTGGTGCAGGTGCTGCAAACGCACGCCAGTCGCCGGGTGTTCGCTGCCCTGCGAGCAGGCGGGGGCGCCGCGGGCGGGCTGGGCTTCGGCCTGAGCGTGTTTGTAGGCGGCGCTCTGGGGAAAGGCTTGGAGTTGTTTGCGGACTGGTTCGGGTTGGACCGGCGCCTGCGGGAGGCGGATCTGGTGATTACCGGGGAGGGCGCGATTGACGAGACGAGCCTCGCGATGGGCAAGGTCGTGGGCGGCGTGGCGCGGGAATGCCGCCGGATAAAGCGACCTTGCGTGGCTCTGGCTGGCGTGGTGCTCGAGCCGGAGCGAGCCCGCGACCGGCTGACCGCCGTTCACGCGGTCGCCCCGACCCTGGCCTCGCCCGAGGA
>CAYNCT010000058.1:7727-19632 GCA_964396005.1 uncultured Verrucomicrobiota bacterium
CGAGGAATCCTGCCGCGACGCGGCGCGGTGGCTGCGTGAGCTGGCCCGGCGCGTGGCGAGCTCCTGGCGTTGAGGCGCGGTTCCGGCGATGGCGGGCGCTTCCAGCACCCTCACCGGCGCTCCCGAGTCCTACCGGGGCCGGCTGGCGCCTTCGCCGACGGGCTACCTGCACCTGGGGCACGCGCGGACGTTTTGGCGCGCCCAGGAGCGGGCGCGCGCAGCGGGAGGGACGTTGATTCTCCGGCTCGACGACCTGGACCGAGAGCGCTGTCGGCCGGAGTTCGTGGCCGCCCTGTTCGAGGATCTGCGGTGGTTCGGCTTCGAGTGGCAGGAAGGCCCGGACGTGCCCGGGGCCCACGACCCGCGGTATTTCCAGCAGAGCGCCCGCGCCGAGGCTTACCGCGCCGCGTTTCAGACGCTGCAGCAGCGCGGGCACATCTATCCGTGCCACTGTTCTCGCAAGGACATCCGCGCGGCGGCCAACGCCCCGCACGCGGCGGACGACGAGCCCATCTACCCCGGCACCTGCCGGCCGCTGCCCGGCGGCCCGGCCCGGGGCGATGCCACCGGACACACGTGCTGGCGCTTCCAGGTGCCGGACGGCGAGGGGATCGAATTCGTGGATGTCGCGTGCGGTCCGCAACGGTTCGTGGCCGGACGCGATTTCGGCGATTTCGTCGTGCGGCGGGCCGACGGGACGTTTTCGTACCAACTGGCCTGCGTGGTGGACGACGCGGCGATGGGCATCACGGAGGTGGTGCGCGGGCGCGACCTGCTGCTGTCCACCGCCCGGCAGATGCTGCTCTATCGGGCAATGGGGTGGCAGTCGCCCGCCTTCCACCATTGCCCCTTGATGACCGACGATCAGGGCGTCCGCCTCGCCAAGCGCCACGCCGCGTTGAGTCTGCGCGAGCAGCGCGCCCGGGGCTTCACCCCGGAGCAACTGCGCGCCGCGCCGGATTGGAATCGGTGATTTCATGAGCCTTCCGCGTTCAACGGGAGTTCGGTTGTGGACAGCGCGCCGGGCGCCGCTGGCGGGCGCGTTGTTGGCGGCGTTGCTGGTCGCGGGCTGTGCGCAGATCACGGCCGGCCGCCTGACGCAGGCTCCGAACACCTTCCCGGAGATTTTCACGCCGCGGGCGCGAGTGAGGGTGGACTACGGTGGCTTCGATCTCCGGCAGTTCCCGCACCACACCCTGACCGTAGGGCCGGAGCGCGCGGTGCTTGGCTATCGGGTTGTCGAACCGGCGGCTTACCAGTTGCGGATGGACTATGCCTGGGAGACAAACCGCGAGCCGGCGCGGATGAACGTCACCTTTCGCGCGGTGCCGCCGGGGGTGGCCGTGAGCGGCGACACGCAGCCGCGCGGAACGGTGGTCCTGCTGCACGGTTACGGCATGGAGCAATCCTCGCTGTTGCCGTGGGCGCTACGCCTGGCGGCCGAAGGCTGGCGCTGCGTCCTCGTGGACTTGCGCGGCCACGGTCGCTCAACGGGCCGGCGCATCTATTTCGGCACCCTGGAAACGTTCGACCTGATGCAGTTGCTCGATGCGCTCGAACGCGCGGGCCAGGGAATTCAGCCGGTGGCCGTGTTGGGCGAGTCGTATGGCGCGGCGATCGCGCTGCGGTGGGCCGCGCGGGATGCGCGCGTCGCGCGAGTGGTGGCGCTGGCGCCGTATCCGGAGTTGCGCCCCGCGGCGCTGAACTTGCGCGCGGAGTTTGCGTCGTGGTTTCCCCGCCGCTGGGTGAGCGGAGCGTTGGACCGGTTGCCGCGCATGCTGGCGGTGAAGCCGCCGAGTCTGGATCCGCTGGCGGTGGTCGCCGGCCAGCCCGTGCGCGCCCTGCTGGTCGCCGGCGGGGCCGATCGCATCGCGCCACCGGAGGAGGTGGCGCGGTTGGCGCACGGCCTGGCCGGCCGCGGCGAATTCCTCCTGGTTCCAGGCGTGGTTCACGAGGGCCTCGGACTGCGGCTCGATCTGTTGGGCGAACCCGTTATCGCCTGGCTGGCGGCTGCGGCGGAAAACCCCGCGCCCGCGGCCGGCTCTCCAGCCGGGCGGCCTTGAGCCCGGCGGGCGTCCACGTGGATTTGTTCGCGGCGGTCCGCAATACCGCCTAGACTTCCGCTCATGCAAACGTGCCCGCTTCGCACCTCGGTCATTGGCAGCTATCCGTTTCCCGGCTGGCTGGAATTGGCGTCCCAGCAACTGGACCGGTTCGGCCCGGACGACCTGGCGGAACTGCAGGACGACGCGGTGACCTGCGCGCTCCAGGATCAACTGGCGGCGGGGCTGGACGTCGTGACCGACGGCGAGCAAACGCGGCTGGATTTCAACCTGAGCTTTTACGGCTTTCTGGAGGGGATCGCTCTCGAGTCCTCGCCGCCGCGCCGCTGGGGTCCGCCGGCCCACGATCAGCGCGGCAAACACCAGGTGGTCGGGCCCCTGGCGGCACCGCGCGGTTTGGGCGCGGTCGAGGAATTCAAGCGCCTGGCGCGGCTCGCGGCGGCGGTGCCGGGCCGCGGAGACGTCACGATAAAGGCCAGCGTGCCGGGGCCGTACACGCTGTCCGGCCGGCTGCTGCCCAACGCAGCGCTGGGCTATCCGGACCGGTGGGCGCTGACCGAGGCGCTGTTGCCGATCGTCCGCGCCGAACTGGAGGCGCTGGCCGCCGCCGGGTGCCGGGAGCTCAGCGTGGATGAACCGAGCATGAGTTGTTACGCGTACCGCGAGGACCCGCGGCGGTTCGTGGACATTTTCAACCGCACCGTTGAGACCGTGACCGGGCGGGTGCGCGTCTGCACGCACCTGTGTTTCGGCAATTTCAAGGCCCGCGCCGTCGGCCCGCGGCAATTGGCGCCGATGTTCCCCGCGTTCCTCGACTTTCATTGCGACGAACTGCACGTGGAAATGGCCAGCCGCGAGTTTGCCGAAGTCGAGTTGCTGGCGCCGATCGCGCGGCGCTGCGACGCGGCGGTGGGCATCGTGGATGTGAAGAGCTATTACGTGGAAACGCCGGAGGACATCGTGCGGCGGGTGAAGCGCTGTCTGGAATTCGCGCCGGCCGAGCGCCTGGTCTTCGCCCCGGATTGCGGCCTGAGCCAGACGGCCCGCTGGGCGGCCCGGCGCAAGCTGGCGAACCTGGTGGCGGGCGTGAAGCGCGTGCGCCGGGAGTTGGGCCTGCCGCGGGCCTGAGCGGCCCGGCGCTTCCGGATCGCCGCTCCCGCTGCGGATCGCTTGAAACTGATCCTCGCCATCCTGGGGGTCCTCACCCGCAAGGTCGTTGCCCTCGCGGTTTTGGCGGTGGCGCTGGTGACCGCCACGCTGGTGTGGAACTGGGTCCGCGAGCAGTCGCGCGTCACGCGCGAGGTCGAAGCGGCGCAGGTCGAGGTGGCGACGACGCTTCAGGAATGGCGGACCCGCAAGGCCGCCTTGTTGAAAGTGGAGGCGCAACTGGACGCCCTGCGGGCGGAGGAGCCTGCCTGGTATCAACCCGCCGAGAAGATCCGATGGCGGGCGCGAGTCGCCGCCGCCGAAGCCGCCGTGGACAGCGCCCGCGCGGCGCGCGATCAAGCGCACGCCGCCTGGCAGGGGGCAAACCAACGACTGCGCGAGGCCGCCGGCCAGGTGGACACCGCTTGGGCCGGGATCTGGAATGCCGCGCGCCAGACCGGGTGGCAGTGGGGCGGCATCATCGTGGTGGTGGCGGCGGGGCCACTGTTGTGGAAGGCGTTTTGGTATTACGGGCTCGCCGCGCTGGCCTCTTACCGGCCGCCGGCCCGGATTACTCCGAGTCAACAACCGGGGACGCTCCGGGCGTCGGGTCAGGGCAAGGTGCTTGAAGTTCAGGTCGTGCCCGATCAGCCGTTGGTCGCGCGGATGGACTGGGTGCAGCAGTACTCCCCGGGACTGAGCAAGCGCACGCGGCTGCTCTTCGAGTGGCGCTCCCCGTTCACCAGTTACGCCGCCGGCCTGGCGGAGATGACGGAGCTGGCGGCGGCCGGGCCCGGGGGGGCGGGCTCCGCGGTGCTCACGGCCGGTCTGGACCCAAACGCTTACCTCCTGGCCCTGGAACTTACGCAACACCCCGGCGTGGTGCTCCGGCCGGGTGCAGTGGTGGGCGTGCAGGGGCGCATTCAATTGCGGCCGCGCTGGCATCTGGCCAGCCTGCATCATTGGATTGCCGGGCGCGTCCGCCACATCCTGTTCTGCGGCACGGGCACGGTGTATGTGACCGGCTGTGGCGGTGTCGAACTGACCGCCGCGGGCGCGCCAACGGTGATCGAAGAGGCGCTGGTGGTGGGCTATGACAGCCGGTCCGCTTTTGCCGCGGCACGCACGGAAACGTTTTGGCCCTACTTCCGCAACAAGACCTCTTTGTTCGACTACCGGTTCGAAGCAGGCCACGCGGCCATCCGGCAGGCGACGGCCACGCCCGCCGCCCGTCGCACGGGCAACGCGTTGGTGCGCACGGTGGACGCGGTGTTGAACGGTATCGGGCGGCTCCTGGGGCTGTGAGCCGCGGGGCGGTTGCACCGCCCGGCGCGGGGGCGGCGGCCGGTCAGCCGGTCGGGCTGCCACGACGCTGGATCTGCTCGACGAAACCCGTCGAGTAGAAGCCGCGGCGGAAATCGGGATCCTGGAGGATCGTCTGCATGAACGGGATCGTCGTCTTGATGCCGGTGATCAAGTACTCGTTCAAGGCGCGGGCCATGCGGTCAATCGCCTCGCGCCGGTCCTTGCCGTAGGTGATGAGCTTCCCGATCATCGAATCGTAATGCGGTGGAATCGTGTATCCGCCGTAGGCATGGCTGTCCACGCGCACGCCCCGGCCGCCGGGCGGGTAGTACATTTCGATCCGGCCGGGGCTGGGACGGAAGCCGTCGGCGGGGTCTTCCGCATTGATCCGGCATTCGATGGCGTGGCCGCGAAACTCGACGTCGTTTGGGGAGAGCTTCAACGGCTCGCCCATGGCGATCATGATTTGGAGGCGGATGATATCCAGGCCGGTAATCTCCTCGGTCACCGGGTGTTCAACCTGAACGCGCTTGTTGACCTCGAGGAAGTAGAAGTTGCCGGCGTCGTCAGCGATGAACTCGACCGTGCCGGCATTGTTATATTGCGCCTCCGCCGCAAGCCGCAGGGCCGCCTTGCCCATTTTCTTGCGGAGGTCCTTGAACTTGTTCTCGATCAGGGGGGAGGGTGATTCCTCGATCAGTTTCTGGTGCCGGCGCTGAATCGAGCAATCCCGCTCACCCAGGTGGATGACGTTCCCGCGGCCGTCGCCGATGATCTGGAACTCGATGTGGTGCGGGTTCTCGAAGTACTTTTCGATGTACACACCGGAGTTGCCGAAGGCCTTTTCCGCCTCGTTGCGGGCGGTGTGGTAGCCCTTCATCATCGAGATGTCATTGTGGGCAATGCGCATCCCGCGACCGCCGCCGCCGGCCACCGCCTTGATGAGCACGGGGTAACCAATCTTCTTGGCGGCGGCGAGGGCCTCGGCTTCGTTCTCCACCACGCCGTCCGAGCCGGGGGGCGTGGGCACGCCGGCTTTGCGCGCCAGCGCCCGGCTGGCGGCCTTGTCCACCAGGGCATTCATCGCCCGCGAGCTGGGGCCGATGAACCGGATGTTGCAGCTCTCGCAAACGTCGGCGAAGTGGGCGTCCTCGGACAGGAAACCATATCCCGGGTGAATGGCGTCCACATCCGCCACTTCGGCCGCGCTGATCAGGCGGTCCACCCGCAAATAGCTTTCCGAGCTGGGCGGCGGCCCGATGCAGATGGCCTCGTCCGCCATCTGCACGTGCATGGAGTTGGCATCCGCTTCGGAGTACACCGCCACCGTACGGATGCCCAGTTCACGGCAGGTGCGGATGATCCGCACGGCGATTTCGCCGCGGTTGGCTACCAGAATTTTCTCGAACATCGGTTTCGCGGAGGCGGCGACCTAGTTCGGCCGGATCTTGAAGAGCGGTTGGCCGAACTCCACGGGCTTGCCGTTCTCGGCCAGGATTTTGGTGATCACGCCCCTGGCCTCCGCCTTGATTTCGTTCATCACCTTCATCGCCTCGATGATGCACACCACGGTGTCCGGGGTCACCTGGGTGCCCACGTCCACGTACGGCGACGCCTCGGGAGAGGGTGACCGGTAGAAGGTGCCGATCATCGGCGACTTGATGTCTTGATCGAGCGAGGCGGTGGTCACCGGGCCCTGGCCGGCGGCGGCGGGCGGCAGGATCTGCGGCGCTGGCACCAGGGGCAGGACCGCGGCTGCCTCCTCGCCCGCGACCAACTGAACGCCCCCGTTGCCGCCCCGTTTGAGGCGAATCTTGAAGCCCTCCCGTTCGAGCTCGAACTCCGCGATGGAGTTCTTGCGCATCAGATCAATAATGGCCTTGATGTCTTTTAGCTCCACGGCGATCTCGAAGTTGAGGTCAGTTGGCGAAAGGTTGGCCGTTGGCATCCACCCAGCAAAAAAGCAGCAGCCGTAATCCGACTCTGCTTATTTTGCCCGGTCCAAAATGCTGCGGGACGCTAGGGCGGCGGGGCGCGGAGCGTCAAGTTCAGATTCCCGGCGACCGCTTTCCTGAACGGTTGGGCTTTACGCCCCTGGAGCGCGCCATCACCCTGACTGAAAGCCGTATGCCCGGGAAAAGCCCACACTTCGGGATCCAGAATCCGCAGCGTGCCGCAACAGAGGCCGCGCACCTCGCGCGCGCTTCGACGTGGACGTCGCGACTCCGCTTTTCCGCCCCCGGGCACCGGTGGTCAACCCCGGCCTTCGGACTTCGCGTCCGGCCTCGCCCCTGGAATTGATCCCATGAAATCCCTGCTGCTTGCGCTGCTCGTCGCCGCGCGGATCGCGTTCGCTGCGGATCCGACTGCGCCCGTGACCATCACCGCCGGTCCGGATTGGATTCCACTGACGCCGGAGCTGGAGATTGAAGCCGGCTCAGCGCTGGACTTCTCGGGGATGGGATTCGTGGACGCGCCCGCGGGTAAACATGGCCGGGTGATCGTCAACGCCCGCGGCCAGTTCGCCTTCGCGAATTCGCCGGAGGTGCCGCGACGTTTCTACGGCGTGAACCTTTGCTTCGGGGCGCATTACCTGTCGGCGGCCGAGGCGGACCGGCTGGCCGAACGGCTGGTGCGCCTCGGGTACAATGCAGTCCGAATTCATCACTACGAACGCGACCTCACGCAGGGGCAGCGTCCCACCACCGGCATGAATCCGGAGAAGCTGGCCCAGTTCGATGACCTCGTGGCCGCGTTGATTCGCCGGGGGCTCTACCTGACGACGGACCTGTTCGTCTCGCGCCCGGTGCCCTGGCAGGACATCGGCGTGGACCGCGACGGCCAGATTCCGATGGACACGTTCAAGATCCTGGTGCCCGTCCACGCGGGCGCCTTCGCGAACTGGCAGCAGTTCACCCGTGCCCTGCTCACGCACGTGAATCCCCACACGCAGCGCCGGTATGCGGACGAGCCGGCGCTGGCCTGGCTGGCGATGATCAACGAGGGCAACTTCGGCAACTTTCTCAAGGACCTGCGCACCTTCCCGGAATGGAAACAGGCGTGGAACCAGTGGCTGGCCACGCAGTATCCGGATCGGGCGGCCGTGGCTGCGGTGTGGGGCGGTGAACTCAAGGCGGACGAGGATCCGGCCGACGCATCGGTTGAACTGCCCACCAACATTTACGACAGCACCCTGCGCACGCGCGACTGCCTTCGGTTCTTCGCGGACCGCGAGCGCGACATGTTCGCGCGGATGAAAGCCTTTCTCCGCGACGAGCTCGGTTGCCATGCCCTCCTCAGCAATGCGAACTCCTGGACCCGCTTCACCACCGATCAGGCCGCGCGTGCCGGGTACGATTACGTGGATGACCATTTCTATGTGGATCATCCGCAGTTTCTCGAAGGTTCGTGGCGGCTGCCCAGCCGTTGCCCCAACACCAGTCCGCTGGCCGAAGGCGCCCCCGGCGGACGCCCCTTGAACTTCACCCGCCTGTTTGACCGCCCCTTCACCGTCACCGAGTACAACTACTCCGGCCCCGGCCGGTTTCGCGGCGTGGGCGGCATCCTGACCGGCGCGCAGGGCGCGCTCCAGGACTGGGGCGCCATCTGGCGCTTTGCCTACAGCCACAGTCGCGACGCGCTGTTCACCCCCTCCCGCATGAACTACTTCGATCTCGCGTGCGACCCGCTCAGCCAGGCCGCCGATCGCGCCTCCGTCTGCCTCTTCCTTCGCGGCGATCTTCGGCCGGCGCCGCACTCGATCGCCCTGGTGATGACCCCGGCCGACCTCACCAACCCGCCCCGCAAGATCCCCACACTCGCCCCGCGGTGGCACTGGCTCGCGTGGGTCACCCGGGTGGGCACGCGGCTGACGCCCAACCCCGGCGCGCCCCTGCCCCATGACCTGATCCTGCCGCTTGGCTGGGCGACGCCCGTGGCAGAATACGGCACCTCCCGCACGCTCGCCGCCGATCCTTATGCGGTGGAAGACCCGGCCCTGTGGAACGCCGCCAAGCAGTATGGCCTCGTTCCTTCAGACAACGGCGGCGAGCCGCCGAGCCGAATTTATCAGAGCGAGACCGGCGAGGTGTTGATTGACGGCGCGGGCGACCGGCTGGTGCTCGACACGCCGCGCACTGCCGGTGGTTACGCGCCAGCGGGCGGCGCGGTGGTCAGCCTGAACGGCGGCGTCACCATCCGGGTGCGGGATACCGACGCGACCGTCTGGGTCAGCGCGCTCGATGACCAGCCCATCCGCCGCAGCCGGCGCCTCCTGGTGACGCACCTGACCGATCTCCAAAACACCGGCATTCGATACGCCGAGGTCGAGCGGAAGACGTTGCTCGACTGGGGGCGGATGCCGCACCTCGTTCGGGCGGGCCGTGCGGACATCACACTCGCCCTGGCCGCGCCCGAGCGTTACGTCGTCTGGGCGCTGGCGCCCGGCGGCCGGCGGCTGGCGGAAGTCCCCTCGGCCACGGGCGACGGAGCGCTCACCTTCACGGCCAACGTGGCGGGCGACGTCGCTCAGGGCGCCCGCATGTTGTACGAAGTTGGGGTGAAGTGAACCGGCCGGCGACGGTTGCTTGCCCGCCCCGGCCGCGCCCGCTAGCGTTGGGGCATGAGATGGCGTTGGCCCGAGCGATTTCCCGAAGCCACCCGCGTCGCGTCCTTCAGCCTTCTGCTGTTGCTCGCGGCGGCGTTCCTCGGTTGGGTGGTGCCGGCCGACGGTCCCGCGCGCCCGGCGTCGTGGCTCGCATCGGACGGCCGGCCGCTGACCTTCGCCGGGCACATCCGCCCGTTGTTCGAACAGTACTGCGGCGACTGCCACATTGATACCGTCAAGGGTGGGTTGAACCTGGACAAGTACCCGGACGCGCAAGCGGTGAAAGCCCACCGGCCCGTCTTCGAGGCGATCTTGAAGAACGTCGAGGGCGGCATCATGCCGCCGGAAAACAAGCCCCAGCCCTCGCCCGAAGAGCGCTTCCGATTGGTCGGCTGGCTGAAGGGCGAACTCTACGCCTGCGATTGCACCCGGCCGGACCCCGGCCGCGTGACGCTCCGCCGCCTGAACCGCACCGAGTACAACAACACGATCCGCGACCTTGTGGGCTTGGATCTGCGGCCCGCGGACGACTTCCCGGAGGACGACACCGGCTACGGCTTCGATAACATTGGCGACGTACTCTCGGTGCCGCCCGTGCTGGTCGAGCGCTATCTCGCCGCCGCCGAAAAGGTGCTCGATGCCGCCATTGTCACCGGCCCGAAGTCACCGGCGGTGCGCGTCCTCGAACCCGCTGTGATGCGAGGGGGCGCGGTCGCGGAGTTCGGAAGCCGGGTACTGGCCAGCCAGGGCGAAATTGCGGCGACCGTGGAACTGGCGGAGGCGGGCGAGTATCGCCTGCGCGTCCGCGCGTTCGGCGACCAGGCCGGCCCCGAGCGGGTGAAGATGGCCGTGCGGCTCGACGATCGCGAACTCGGCGCGGTTGAGGTCCGGGCACGCCGGCGCGCGCCAGAGGACCACGATTTCAACCTCGCGTTGGCGACGGGCGCGCACGAGATCCGCGCCGCCTTCCTCAACGACTACTACCGGGCCGACGACCCCAACCCGAATAATCGCGACCGCAATCTCCACGTCGTCCAGTTCGAGCTGACCGGGCCGTTCACCACAAACTGGCCGCCGCTGACCTCCGCGCACCGCCGGATCTTCATTGCGCAGCCGGAGTCGCCAACGCCCGCAGCCCGCCGATCCGCTGCCGAGCAAATTGTTTTGCGCTTCGCGGCGCGAGCATTCCGGCGGCCGCCGGCGGCGGCAGAGGTGGGGCGGCTGATGCGTTTCTACGACGAAGGCATCGCGGCGGGGGACAATCACGAGCAGTCCGTGAAACTGGCCTTGCAGGCCGTCCTGGTGTCGCCGCGCTTCCTCTTCCGCGAAGAGCCCCGGCCCGACCCGAACAATCCCCGCCGGATCCAGCCGGTGGACGAGTTCGCACTGGCCTCCCGGTTGTCGTACTTCCTCTGGAGCACGATGCCCGACGACGAGTTGTTCGCGCTGGCCGAGCGCGGCCAACTGCGCCGCCAGCTCCCGGCGCAGGTCCGGCGCCTGCTCCGTGACCCGCGCGCCGACGCCCTGGTGACCAACTTTGCCGGCCAGTGGTTGCAACTCCGCAACCTGGAGGGCATGGCGCCGGACGAGAGGGAGTTCCCGGGTTTCTCGCCCGCGCTGCGCGCCGCCATGCGCGAGGAAACCGAGTGGTTCGTCCGCCGCATCGTTCGCGAGGACCGCAGCGTGCTCGAATTCCTCGATGCGGACTGGACGTACGTTGACGAATCGCTCGCGCGGCACTACGGGCTCGAAGGGGTTCACGGAACGAACCTCACCCTCGTCAGTCTCAGGGGCACTCCCCGCTGCGGCCTGCTGACCCAGTCGAGCGTGTTGACCCTCACCTCGTATCCCACGCGAACCTCGCCCGTGAAACGCGGCAAATGGGTGCTCGAGAACCTGCTGAACACACCGCCGCCGCCCGCGCCGCCGAGCGTCCCGCTCCTCGAGGAAGGCGCCGGCGCGAAGTTGTCCGGCAGCCTGCGGCAGCGCATGGAACAACATCGCGCCGATCCGTTGTGCGCCTCCTGTCATGCCCTGATGGATCCGATCGGATTCGGCCTGGAGAACTTTGACGGCGTGGGCCGTTGGCGGGAACAGGACGGGGCGTTTCCGATTGATCCGGCCGGCCAGCTTAACTCCGGGGAGGCGTTCCAGGGCCCGGCGGAACTGAAGCAGATCCTGCTCAATGCCAAACGCGAGGAGTTCCTGCGCTGCCTCGCGGCCAAACTCCTGACCTACGCGCTCGGCCGCGGCCTCGAGTACTACGATCAGTGCGCAGTCGAGGAGATCGCGCGGCAACTGCGGCGGGGGGATTATCGCGTCTCCGCGCTGGTGCTGGCCGTGGTTAACAGCGTTCCCTTCCAGATGCAGCGCGGCGAGCGGCCGCCGGACTTGCTGCGCTGAACCGGGGTCAGGACGGCAGGTTGTCGCGAATCACCGTCACCAGCAGCAGGATCAGCCCGGTGAGAATCATCAAGCCGCCCAGCAGGCGCATGGTCGCTTCGTAGTGTTGACCGGTGAGGTGGAGTAGAAACGGGGAAGGGTCCGGCTTATCCCGCACATCGTCATGCCACTTGAGCAGCCGCACCTGAATCCGTTCGCTGAAGAGCAGCAGCAACGTGCCCACGGCCATCAACGCGGCGGCGATGGCGATGAGCTTCCAGGTGATGACCGCGAGCAACCACACGGCGGCCGAGTGTAGTCAAAGGACGCGAGGGGGCCAGTCTCGATTCATCGGGCAAGTGTCATCAGCAGTTGGTCAGGCGAGTGAGTGAAAAACGAGATG
>CAYNCT010000059.1:0-17057 GCA_964396005.1 uncultured Verrucomicrobiota bacterium
GCGACGGGTGGGGTGGTGTCTTTCATGGCGTCCCTGGCGAGTGTTGTCGTGTTACTGCGGCTGGCAATGTAACTCCGCATGTCGCCGGCTGGCGAGTGGATCCTGCAACCAAACGGGTGCTGGGTGGGCTCGCCGGGCGGACCGGGAGGAGCCCGGCCGGTCAATGGCGGCGCGGGGCGCTGCCGGTGGCTGGCTTGACGCCCCCGGGCTTTTCCCATCCACTCGCCGCCCGTGAATGACGAAACGATGCTGGCGGCGCCGGCGCGGGCGCGGCCCGGCTGGTTGCGCCGTCTCTACGACTGGACGGTGGGCTGGGCCGAGCGGCCGGGTAGCCGCTGGGCGCTGTTCTTGATTGCGCTGGCGGAGTCGTCGTTTTTCCCCATTCCCCCCGATGTCCTGCTGCTGGCGCTGTGTGTCGGCGTGCCGCGAAAGTCCTTTCGGTTCGCGGCGGTGTGCGCGACGGGGTCGGTCCTCGGCGGGATGCTCGGTTACGGCATCGGTTACGCGGCGTGGAACGCCGTGAAGGGCTGGTTCATTCCGTGGGTGTTCTCGCAGGACGTTTTCGATCAGGTGGCACGCCTCTACGAGGGCAACGCTTTCGTGGCGATCCTGACGGCGGCCTTCACGCCCATCCCGTACAAGGTCTTCACAATTGCTGCGGGCGTCTTCCACGTGAGTTTCCCGGCCCTCGTGGGGGCTTCCGTGATCGGGCGCTCGGCGCGGTTCTTCCTCGTCGCCGGGGTGATTTTCTTCTTCGGCCCGCGGATGAAGGAGCTGATCGAAAAGTACTTCGACTGGTTTGCCTGGGGGTTGCTGGCCCTCGGGATCGCCGGATTCGTGGCGGTGAAATTTTTGCGCTGACGCGCGCCCGGTTTCGGTCGGCTGTCCGCAGCACCGGAGCGGGCATCAACACCCTTCGGCGCCCGGGCTAATTGGCGGGCGCCTGACAGTCGCGAACCGGCGGGCTGCACCCGGGACCAGCCCGTGCGTGCGCCTTTTCGGCTTGGATTCTGCTGGCTTCCCCGCCGTACGCTGCCTCGGGTGCGTTCCGGTGGTTCCGAGAGTTTCCGCGGCGAACTCGTTATGTTTTCAGCCTCATGGCTTGGGCGACTCTGGGTCGCCGTGACCTTGTCTTTCGTCCCGTGCGGACGGGTCCAGGTGGTCATTAACGAGTTGCACTACAACCCGGACGTCAGGACCGATCGGGTCGAGTTCATCGAGTTGCACAATGCCGGAGAGCAGCCGGTGGACCTGACGGGCTGGCAGTTCTCGGCCGGCGTAAGCTTCACCTTTCCGGCCGCGGAAATCCCGCCCGGTGGGTTCGTCGTGGTTGCGGAAAACCCGGCGGCGTTGAAGGCTAGGTTCGGCGTGGACGCGCTCGGTCCGTACGCAGGCGGCCTTTCCAAGTACGGCGAACGAGTGGTGTTACGCGATGCCGCGGGCCGCGTGGTAAATGAAGTCGAATACCGGCCCGGTTTTCCCTGGCCGACGGTGGGGGATCCCCCGGGCTATTCGATCGAAATGATCCACCCGACGCTGGACAACAACCTCGGCGGAAGCTGGCGCGTGTCGGCGGTCGGAGGTGGCGCACCGCCGGCTGCGACGACGCTCATCGAACGCGGCAGCGCGTGGCGCTACCGCAAGGGGACTGCTGAAGCATCGGTACCGGTGACCGCCTGGCGGCAACCGGCGTTCGACGACGGCGGCTGGGAAACTGGTGCCCTACCGATTGGGTATGACCCGGTCGTCTCGTTGGGCACGCCGTTGACCGACATGCGGTACAACTACGCCGCCGTCTTTCTCCGCCATCGCTTTGCCGTGGCCGATCCCGCCAAGGCCGGCGCGCTGGTCGTCGAGGCCTTGTACGACGACGGCATCAAGGTCTGGATCAACGGCACCAACGTGCTCAACGCCAACATTGCCGCCGGCGAAGTGCCGTTCGATGGCGGCACCGGGCCGGCGCGCGAATCGAACGAGTATGAGGAGTTCACCTTGAACAACCCGGGCGCGTACTTGCGGGCGGGGGAGAATGTGATGGCGGTGCAGCTCCAAAACGTGTCGCGCGACACCAGCTCGGATTGTTTCTTCGATGCGCGGCTGCGGATGCTGGCCGGCCCCACGGGCCGCGGGCCCACACCGGGCCGGGTCAACGCCGCCTTCGCCACCAACGCCCCGCCCGCGATCCGCCAGGTCGAGCATTCTCCCCGCGAGCCGCGGACGGGCCAGCCCGTGCGCCTCACCGCCAAGGTGACCGACCCGGACGGCGTCGCCCACGTCGCGCTGCATTATCAGGTGGTCGAGCCGGGCGCATACCTGGAACTCACCGACCCCGAGTATGAAACGACCTGGACGGACCTGCCCATGAACGACGCGGGCGTGGACGGGGACGCGCAGGCGGGCGACGCCGTCTTTTCCGCCACGTTGCCCGCGGGCCTTCAGGTTCACCGCCGTCTGGTGCGCTACCGGCTGACGGTGGCCGACTCGCTGGGGGCTGGCGTGCGGGTGCCCTACCCCGACGACCCGCAGCCGAACTTCGCGTATTTCGTGTACGACGGTGTGCCCGCCTGGACCGGTGCGGTCCGGCCGGGCGCGCCGGGTGCCGCGGGCGAGCCTTTCACCGTCAGCGCGGAGGAGATGAACCGGCTGCCGGTCATTCACCTGCTCGGCAAAAAGAGCACCATGGAGACCTCGACGTGGTTCAGCCGTTATGGCGGCGATGCCTACCTGTGGCTGGGCACGCTGGTTTATGACGGGCGCGTTTACGACCACATCCGCCACCGCGCGCGCGGCGGCGTCTGGCGCTATTCGATGGTGAAGAACATGTGGAAGTTCGACCTCAACCGCGGCCACGACTTCGAGGCCCGCGACAACTGGGGTCGCAAGTACGCGACGCCCTGGACCAAGCTCAACCTCGGTGCCTCCATCCAGCAGGGCGATTACAACCACCGCGGCGAGCAGGGCCTGTTCGAGTCGCTGGGCTTCCGGCTCTTCCAACTGGCCGGCACGCCGGCGCCGCACACCACGTTCTGCCAGTTGCGGGTCATTGATGAGGCGGAAGAGGCGCGGCCCGGCGACCAGTTCGAGGGTGATTTCTGGGGCGTGTACCTGATGGTCGAGCAGGAAAACGGGCGCTTCCTCGAAGAGCACGGGCTGAGCGACTCGAATTTCTACAAGATGGAAGGCGGCACCGGCGAACTGAACCACCTCGGGCCGTTTGGCCCCACCGACAAGAGCGACCTCAACCCCTTCCTGGCCGTGGTCAACGGCGGCGCGCCTGCGGATGAAGCCTGGTTCCGCGCCCGCGTGAACCTGCCCGCCTATTACGCCTACCAGACCATCGTCCAGGCCATCCACCACTACGACATCTGCTACGACAAGAACTTTTTTTACCACTTCGACGCGGTCTCGGGCGCGGTCACGGTCACGCCCTGGGACCTCGACCTGACCTGGGCCGAGAACATGTACGACGCCGGCTGCGGCGGCGTGGATCGCATCAAGGCGCGGATGCTGCCCGACGCGGCGCGTTACCCGGCGCTCTGGCGCGAATGGCAGAACCGCATCCGCGAAGTCCGCGACCTGCTCTGGAACGAAGACGAGGCCTGGCGGCTGATTGACGAATACGTCGGCCGCCTGCGGGGCCCGGCGGACGGCCCAACCATTTTGGACGCCGACCGCGCGCAATGGGACTACAACCCGAAGATGGTGGACTCGCGCTACACGCCGCACCTCAGCAAGGCCGGCCAGGGCCGCTTCTACCAGTGGCCGAACTACACCGCCGCCGTCGCGCCGCGCTCCTTCGAGGGCGCCATCGCCATCCTGAAGCGCTACGTGGGTTTCCGCGCCACCAACGCCGCCGCGCGCGCCGCCCCGCTGGACGCCATCGCCCGCGACCCGGCCATCCCCGCCACGCCGGCCATCATGTACGTCGGCCCGACGAACTTTCCCGGGAACGCGCTGCGGTTCCGCGCCTCGGCGTTCAGCGGGAGCGGCGGGTTTGGCGCGATGAGATGGCGGCTGGGGGAGATCACGCGCGCCACCGCGCCAAGCTGGCTGGCCACCGAGCCCTGGAAGTACGAAATCGAGCCGGTCTGGGAAAGCGGCGAACTGACCGCCTATTCGCCCGAAATCTCCGTGCCGCCGGGCGTGGCCAAACCCGGCCGGGTTTACCGCGCGCGCGTCCAGTTCAGGGACGCCGCGGGCCGCACAAGCCATTGGTCGCCGCCGGTCGAGTTCACCGCCGCCGAGCCGGACAACCTCGCCGAACTCCAGCGTTCCCTCCGGCTCACCGAGGTCATGTACAACCCGCCGGCCGGCAGCGCCTACGAGTTTATCGAGCTGCACAACACCAGCGCCGACACGGCGCTCCGGCTCGACGGCGTCGCGTTCACCGCGGGCGTCAGTTTCACGTTCCCGGCCGGCGCCACGCTGGCCCCCCGCGCCTACGCGCTGGTGGTGCCCGCGATTGGCACGGACAACTTCGCCGCCTTCCGCGCCCGGTACGGACTCCCCGCGGACCTGCCGGTCTTCGGCCCGTACTCCGGCAATCTCGACAACGGCGGCGAACGGTTGGTGCTCCGGGCCGCCGCCGGCGGGGCCATGCTACTGGACCTGACTTATGACGACGGCCCCGGCTGGCCACTGGCGGCGGATGGCGCCGGGCACTCGCTCGTGCCGCGCCGCGAGTTTGAAACTGCGCCCGACCTCCTGAACTTCGGGGGTCACTGGCGCGCCAGCGCCTTCATGAACGGCTCGCCGGGCCGCGCCGACCCCGAGCCGCCTGATGCCGTGGTGCTCAACGAAATCGTTACCCAGCCGCTCCCGGCGGGCGATGACTGGATCGAATTGTTCAACCGCGCTCCGACCAGCGTCACCTTCGGCGCCGGTTGGTTTCTCAGCGACCGCGCGGCCGATTTGAAACGCTGGGCAATCCCGACCGGCACGCTCGTCCCGGCGCGCGGATTCATGTCCCTCACCGGGACCGCGGGCTTTGGTTCGGCGTTCGGCCTGAGCCGCGCGGGCGAGCAGCTTTTCCTCAGCTTCCTGCCCGGCGACGCGCGCGACCGGGTGGTGGACGCGCTGGCTTTCGCCGGTCAGGAACCGGGCTGGTCTTTCGCCCGCGTGCCCGACGGCGGAGGCTTCTGGGATTACGTGATGCCGCGCAGCCCCGCTGCCGCCAACCGCCGGACGTCCGAACGAGTGGTGATCAGCGAGTTCCTCCACCGCACGGGCTTCGCCCGGAACCTCGCGGACCCGACCCTGCTTCAGTTCGTGGAGATCCTGAATCACGCGCCCGTCCCGGCGCAGCTGTTCAACCCCGGCGGCGTCTGGCGCTTGGGCGGCGGGGGCGTGCGATTCTCCTTTCCGCCCAACACCACCCTGGCCGCCGGCGAACGCGTCGTGGTCGTGCCGTTTGCACCGGACGAGCTGGCGACGATGGCCATTTTGCGGCAGGTGTATTCGCTGCCGGCGGAGGCCAGGGTTTTCGGGCCGTTCACCGGACGCCTGGGTAACGACACCGGCCGGATCGCGCTGGAACGTCCGCTCACACCGGTCGTGGCCGGGGAGCCGATGGGCACGGTCGTGGCCGACGAGGTGATCTATTTCGATCGCGAGCCCTGGCCGGGCGGGGGGGTGGACCGCAGCGCCAGCTACCAGCGCCGGTCGCCGGCCGGGCCGGGCAGCGATCCGGCGAACTGGCTCGCCACGCTGCCGACGCCGGGCTCCGCGCCTCCGGATGACTCCGGAGACGGAGATCAAGACGGACTGCCGGACGAATGGGAGCGGACCTACGGCCTGGATCCGCGCAACCCGGCCGACGCGCTTGAGGATCCGGACGGGGACGGATTGACCAATCTCGAGGAATATCGGTTGGGCACCGATCCGCGGGCAAACTCGATTCGCCTTCGGGCTTCGAGGCGGGCGGGCGGCCTCGAATTGACGTTTCTGCTTCCCGCCGGTCGGTCCGGGGCAGTGCAATCTCGCGAGTCGCTGGACCGGGGAGAGTGGGTGAACGAGCCGGGGGCCGCGTGGAGCGCGCGGGCGGGCGCGGGCGAGTACTCCGTGATCGTTGCTGCATCGCCGGTGGCGACGCGATTTTACCGGGTGACATTGTGGTGAAACTTGTGCGAGTAGTTCTGGAGATGACTGACTCCCGTCGGATCCCTCGATTCCCCACGGCGGACCTGCCCGTCCGGTCAGGCAAGCTGGCCGGGTGCGGCCACTTGCGGTTTTGCTGCCGGACCGCGCAAGCGGCTGGAGGGAGGGACTGTTGCCGGGGCAAGAAGGCCGTGATGGCGGGCTGGGTTTGGGCAATGATGTCCGTGACCGCACTCCACGCCGCGCAGCCCTTCAACCTGGTCGCGACCAACGCGACCTGGGCCTATCGCAAGGGTACGGCCGAAGCATCGTCGCCCGATCCGGCGGCGTGGCGGACGCGGGCGTTCAATGACAACGCCTGGGTCCGCAGCGCGGCGCCGTTTTTCTACGGCGAAGCCCTGGCGGGCGGAACGCTGCTCAGCGACATGCAGAACAACTACACGACGTTGTTCCTCCGCCGTTCGTTCGTGATCACCAACGCCGCCGAAATCGCCAGTCTCGAACTCAACACGGTTTGCGATGACGGATTCATCGCGTGGATCAACGGCGTCGAAGTGGCGCGATACAACGCGCCGGCAGATGGTCCGTATTTCAACTCGCTGGCCAGCGCGAACGCCACGCCCGACCCGGCGGTTTTCAACCGCTGGTCCCTGCCCGGGCCGCCGGCGTTCCTCGCCAACGGCCCCAACGTCCTGGCCGTGCTAGTTTTTAACGTTAGTCCCGGCAGCAGCGATCTGGTCTTCGACACCGAATTGACCGCCACGCCCGCGAAGCCGGCGGCCCCCGTGCTCGTGGCGGTCAGCCCCCCCGGCGGGCCCGTGAGCGGGCTGCGGGAAATCACCATCACCTTCAGCGAACCGGTGGCAGGAGTGGACGCGGGCGACCTGCTCCTCAACGAGCGGGCTTGCGTGGCCGTGGTTGGCGGCGGCACCACCTACACGTTCACTGCGCCCCAGCTTCCGCATGGCACGGTCGCGGTGTCGTGGGACCCGGAGTGCGGGATTGTGGACCTCGGCACTCCCCCGACGCCTTTCGATCCCCTGGGGCCCGGTGCGCGCTGGGTGTACGAGTATTACGATCCCGCCGCGCCCCGGCTCGTCAGCGTGCATCCGCGGCCGGAGTCGGTGGTCCGGCGTCTGACCGCCGTGGAGGTCGTGTTCGATCGGCCGGTGACGGGGGTGGACGCGGCAGACCTGTGGATTGGCGGTCAGCCGGCCACCAACGTGACGGGCGTGGCGGCCGGGCCGTATCTTTTCGAGTTTCCGTCGAGGACCGGGGCCGCCGTGACCGTCGAGTTCGCCGCGGACCACGGCATCACCGATGCCGCAGTGGAACCCGTCGCCTTTGGGGGCGGCGCGTGGACCTACGGCGTCAATCCCGGTCTGCCCGCCGCGGCCGTCGTGATCAGCGAATTCGCCGCGGAGAATGTCTCCGGTCTGCGGGACGAGGACCAGGACGCGGAGGACTGGATCGAGTTGTGGAATCGCGGGGGCGTGGCGGTGAATCTCGAAGGGTGGTCGTTGACGGACGACCGGCGGCTGCCGGGCCAGTGGCGGTTGCCGGCCCTGCTCCTGCAGCCGGACCAGCGGCTGGTGGTGTTCGCGTCGGCCAAAAACCGGCGGAGCTCGCGGCTGCACACCAATTTCAAGCTGGCGATCGAGGGCGAATATCTCGGCCTCTTCAGTCCGGACGATCTGCGCGAGCCGGTGAGCGAGGTCGCGCCAAAATACCCGCCGCAACGGAACGACGTCTCCTACGGCTTGGACTCGCACGGGCGGTGGAAGTACTTCGCAACGCCCACGCCCGGCCAGGCGAATGGGGAGAGTGCGATCACGGACACGGTGGCGCCGGTCCGGTTCAGCGTGCCGCGCGGGTACTTCAACAAGCCATTTCAACTGTCGCTGGCGACAGCCACGCCGGGCGCCGAGATCCGCTACACGACCAATGGCAGCGTGCCCACGCTGACCAACGGCTTGGTGTACGTGAGTCCGCTGCCGATCACTCGCACGCTCATTCTGCGAGCCGCGGCGTTCAAAGAGGGCCTGCTGCCCTCGCTGGTCGAGACGCATACCTATCTGTACAACCTGTCGGCCTCTCGCCGCACGCTGCCCGCGTTGTCCCTGGTCACCGCCAGCAACCATCTCTTCGGGTCCAGTGGGATCATGGAGTTCAACCCGCGCAACACCACCAAGCACGGGCTCGCCTGGGAGCGGCCGGTGTCGGTGGAATTCATCAAGCCGGAAGACAACAGCGGATTCCAGGTGAACTGCGGTCTGCGGATCCAGGGCGGCGGCTACATCCGCGAGCGGTACAACTACCGGTCATCGGAACTGCCCATCAGCAAATACTCGTTCCGCCTCTATTTCCGGGGCGACTACGGGCCCGGCCGCCTCGAGTATCCGCTTTTCCCTGAAACTACGGTGCGGTCGTTCGACACGCTGGTCCTGCGCGCCGGCATGAACGATCCCACCAATCCGTTTCTGACCGACGAGTTCGTCCGCACGCTGGCGCGCGATTGCGGTCAGCCATCGCCGGTGGGCACCTTCGTGCATCTGTTTCTCAACGGGGTGTACAAGGGCTACTACAACCCGTGCGAGCGCGTTGATGCCGATTTCCTGGCCGCCTATCACGGCCCGAGCCCGGCGTGGGACCTGATCGCGCAGGGCGGCGAAGTGCGGGCGGGCGACGCCGCGGCCTGGAACGCGCTGAAGAACCTCGTGCAGGGGACGAACATGCTCAACCAGGCCAAGTACCTCGGGGCGGCCGCCCGGCTCGATTTGACGAACTTCGTGGATTACCTCTGCCCGCTCATTTACGCCGACAACGACGACTGGCCGCACAACAACTGGCGCGTCGCGCGGGACAAGGCGGTTAACGGTCCTTTCCGGTTCTACGTGTGGGATGCCGAATGGGCCTTCGGGCTCCAGGGGCACGGCGTCTCCTGGAACACCCTGGCCAACCAGCTCGCTACCACTTCGCCCCAGTGGGGTACGGCCGAGATCGCCACCATGTTCAATGCGCTCAAGCGGTCGGCCGAGTTTCAGTTGTTGTTCGCCGACCGGGTCCACAAACACTTCTTTAACGGCGGCGCGCTGACGGATGCCCGCATTCGGACCCGGTACGAGCAAGTGCGTGCCCGCCTGAACAATTCCGTTTCGGGTTTTGACAACCGGGTTGGCGCCACCTGGATCCCGCAGCGGCGCCGTTTCGTGCTGGATCACCTCGGCCGGGCCGGCCTGGCGTTCTCCACCAACGCGCCCGGGTTCAGCCAGTTCGGCGGGCGGGTTCCCGCGGGCTACGCGCTGACCATGACCAACGTGGCGGGGACCATCTACTACACCACCGACGGTTCCGATCCGCGCGTCATGTTCACGGGCGCGGTGGCTCCGTCCGCTGTCGCCTACGTCGAACCGGTGGTGCTACCCAATCCGGTGCGGCTGAAGGCGCGCTCGCTTCAAGGCACCAACTGGAGCGCCCTGACGGAAGCCGTGTTCGAAGTGGATCTGCCGTCGCTGCCGCTGCGCATCACGGAGATCAACTACCATCCGCCGGACGGCGAAGAATACGAATTCATCGAGCTGACCAATCTCAGCCCGCTGCCCATCAACGCCGGCGGGGTTACGCTCGAGGGCGTGACCTTTCGTTTTCCGGAGAACACGGTCATCGCCGGCGGCGCGCGCCTGGTGTTGATCTCGAACAGCCGGCCGGCGGCCTTCGCGCAACGCTACCCGGGCGTGACAGTTTTCGGCCAGTATGGCGGCTCGTTGGCCAACAGCGGCGAGCGACTCGCGCTGGTGGACCGCGAGGGCCGGACGCTACA
Organism: uncultured Verrucomicrobiota bacterium; assembly: GCA_964396005.1. Classification (GTDB taxonomy): domain Bacteria; phylum Verrucomicrobiota; class Verrucomicrobiia; order Limisphaerales; family J093; genus JADJWF01. The sequence continues at coordinate 9,917 of CAYNCT010000059.1, forward strand.
ATCCGTGGACTATCGTGACAGCGGCGGCTGGCCCGAGGAGGCCGACGGCCGCGGCGCCTCGCTCGAGATTCTCGACCCGCTGGGCGACCCGGACGCCCCGGCCAACTGGCGCGCCAGCGAGACGCCCGGCGGTTCGCCCGGAGCACCGAAGGCGCCGCTCGCACTGCCCGCCGTGCGGCTGAGTGAGATCGCCGCGGACGTTCGCCCCGGCGCGTCCTCGGGCGGCCGGACTCATGACTGGATCGAACTTCACAACGCCGGGGCGACCGGAGTGGATTTGACCGGCTGGAGTTTGAGCGATGGCGGCCTGGAGCGGCGCTTTGTCTTCGCGCGGACCCTCCTGCCGGCGGGCGGTTACCTCGTGGTGAGTTGCGCCCCGGCCGACAGCAACGCGCCCGGCCCGCGAACCGGCTTCGCGCTGGCGCGTGAGGGGGAAAGCGTATTCCTGGCCGATGCCCAGGGACGGCGGGTGGACGCGGTCAGCTTCGGCCCGCAAATCCCGGGATTCACGGTGGGGCGGGTCGGGGCTGCGGCCGAGTGGCGGCTGTGCGAGCCAACCCCCGGAGCGGCGAACGAACCTGCCGCCGTGGCCGAGCCGACGAACCTGGTGGTGAATGAGTTGCTCTCGAACCCTGTGCCCGGCGCGGATGACTGGATCGAACTCCACAACCAGCATCCCTACCTGCCGGTCGAGTTGCGCGGGCTGTCCCTGGGCACGAGCAACCAGACGTTTCAGCTCGCGACCCAGGGATTTGTCGCTCCGGCGGATTTCCTCGTGTTGCGCGCGGACGCACAGCCCGGACCCGATCACGTGGACTTTCGTCTGCCCAGCCCGCGCGGCAGTGTCATGCTGTATGATCGCCTGGGCCGTGAGGTGAATCACCTCACCTACCTCGCTGCGCCCGAGGGCGTCTCCTTTGGTCGTTTGCCGGACGGGGCAGAGGTCACGCAGTATTTCCAAGGTTCGGCGAGTCCGGGCGGCTCCAACTTCGTGGCTGCCTACACGGGCGCGGTGCTGAACGAGGTGCTGGCCCGCTCGACGGGCTCGGGCGCCGACTGGGTCGAGTTGCACAATCCGACCCCCGCCGCCTTCAGCCTCGCCGGGATGAGTCTGGGGCTGGACCGCGAGCGGCCGGGAATGTTCGTGTTTCCGGCCGGAGTACGGATCGAGGCCGGCGGTTTTCTGCGGGTGTGGTGCGATGACACGCGTCCGGCGGCAACGGTCCTGGCCGCCGACTTCAACACTGGCATCGCGCTCGGGGCGCGGGGCGGCGGCGTGTACCTGTTCGACCCCACCGGCCAACAGGTGGACGCGATCGAGTACGGGTTCCAACTGCCCGACCAAACCATCGGACGGACGGCAGACGGCTGGGCGCTCCTGGAGCGGCCCACGCCCGGCGCGGCCAACGCCGCCTCCGCCGCCCTGGGCGATCCTCTGGGGGCGCGGCTCAACGAATGGATGGCTGCGGATGAAGCGGACTGGCTCGAGGTCTTTAATCCCGCCCCGCAGCCGATCAATCTGGGTGGCTTCCACCTCACGGACGATCCCTCGCTCGCCGGCATGTCGAACCATGTGATCCGGCCGCTGACCTTCCTGCCGCCCGAGGGCGTCGTGACGTGGGAGGCGACCGGTCAGCGCCCGCCGCCCGCCGCCGGGTTGCCGTTCAAGTTGGAGCGCTGGGGGGAGACGATTCGCCTGTACGCTCCAGGGTTCACCGTGGTGGACACGGTGGATTTCCTGGTCCAGGAGCCCGGTGTTTCCGAGGGCCGGTTCGTGGATGGCGCGGACACGATCCGGCGCTTTGATCGCAGTCCCTCGCCGGGCCTGCCGAACTACCTGCCGCTGGAAACGGTGGTCATCAACGAACTGCTCACACACACCGACCCGCCCCTGGAGGACGCGATCGAGCTGGCCAACCTCGGCGCAGAACCGGCACTCATTGGCGGCTGGTGGTTAAGCGACGACCCCATGCGGCCGCGCAAGTTCCGCATTCCCGACGGCACCCGGATCGCGCCGGGCGGATTTGCCGTCTGGTACGAACAGTCGTTCGGCCCCGCCGCCGCGCTTGCCAACGGTTTTCACTTCGATCCGGACCGCGGCGGGTATGTGGTGCTCTCCGCCGCCGACGCCACGGGGGCGTTGACCGGTTTCCGCTCGCTGGTCCCCTTCGGCGCGCTGGACAACGGCGTTTCCTTCGGCCGCTATCGCACCACGGTGGGTGACGATTACACCGTGCTCGCGGCGCGAACGTTCGGTGAGGATGCGCCGGCGACGCTCGACCAGTTCCGTCGCGGCCGCGGCGCCGCCAACGCCTACCCGCTCGTCGGACCGGTCGTGATCAACGAAATCATGTTTCAGCCCGGGCCCGACGCCAACGGCAGCGAGAACCATGACCTTGAATATGTCGAGCTGCTCAACATCTCGTCGGCGCCGGTCTCGCTGGCCGGCACCAACCGCCCGCCCGATTTCTGGCGTCTGACCGAGGGAATCGAGTTTGCCCTCGGCGACCGGATCCTGGGGCCGGGCGAGTTCCTGGTGGTGGTGGGCTTCGATCCGGCCGCGGACCTCGAGGCCCGGGACCGCTTCGAGCGGCAGTACGGCCTCGCGCCGGCGCTCCGCTCACGGTTGGCCGGTCCGTTTGCCGGCAAGCTGGCCAATGAGGGCGAGACGCTGGCGCTGACGCGGCCGGGCGAGCTGCTGCCGTTGCCGGGAGGCGGGCGCCTGGTTCCCCGGCTCCCGGTCGAGCGCCTCGCGTACGCCGCTCACGCTCCCTGGCCGGCAGGCGCGGCCGGCCGGGGTCTGAGTCTGCAGCGGCGCGAACCCGCCGCGTACGGTAACGACCCCGCCAACTGGCACGCGCACCGGCCCACGCCCGGACGTGTCAACGCCGCGCCGGGCGGCGACTCCGACGGCGACGGGTTGCCGGATGACTGGGAAAGCCGCCACGGGCTGGACGCCTTCTCCGCGCTCGGGGCCGACGGTGCGGACGGCGACCCGGACGCGGATGGTTTGACGAACCGCGACGAATTCCTCGCCGGCACGGAACCGCGGGCGCTGACCGTGCGAATCGTCCGCATCACCACGCAGAGCAGCGGGGTGCGAGTGTGGGTGAACGTGGCCGCCGGCCGCCGTTACCGCCTTGAAGTAAGCGACCAGCTCGAGCCGCCGGCCTGGCGCGCGTTGACCGACTTCGGACCGCGAACGGCGGCGGGCGTGCAGAGTCTGGGTTTCATTTTCTCCGAGCCGGGGCGCCACCGCTACTTTCGCGCGGTCTTGTTGCCCTGACGGCCGGATTCAAGGCCGGGCGGCCCCTCGTTTGATGGCGAAGTTGATTCCCATCACGCCGCCAAGAAGGTTGAAGACGCGCCCGTCGCAGGTGGGCAGGGCTTGGAGCAGGGCGGCCACGCCCCGTTGCGCCGGATAGTGCCGCAGCGATTCGAGGATGTAGGCGTAGGCTTCCGAGTTGCGGGCGAAGACCCGCCCGAACAGCGGCACCATCCAGCGCAGGTAGCCGAAGTACAGCCCCCGCCAGATCGGAAGGTCGGGTTTGCCGAAATCCAGAACCAGCAGCCGCCCGCCGGGCCGGGCCACGCGCCACATCTCGCGCAAGCCGGCCTCGACGCTGGCGAGGTTCCTCAGCCCGTAGCTGATAGTGACGGCATCAAAGGTCTCGTCGGCGAAAGGAATGTGCAGTGCGTCGCCCTGAACGAACACGATGTTGCCCCGGGGGCGTCCCGCGGAACCGCGCCGGCGGGCGACCGCCAGCATCGGTTCGCTGAAGTCCAGTCCCACCACCGCTGCCCCGTGAGCCGCCAGCCGGAGCGCGATGTCGCCGGTGCCGCAACATAGATCGAGCATGACACGACCGGGAGCCGGCGCGGCGAGATTTACGAGGCGGCGCTTCCACCACCGGTGCAGACCGAAGCTTTGCAGGTCGTTGAGCAGGTCGTACCGGCTGGCGATGCCGCCGAAAAGGTCGCGAACGCCAGCGGCGCGTCCTGCGCCCGGCTGGTAAAAAACGTTGCCCACGTGGCGGGCAGGGTAGGAAGGCGGCCGGTGCCCGGCAAGCTGGCCGGCCAAGGGAGAAACAGAAGGGCCGGGCTTGGAGCCCGGCCGCGTCCGTCGGAAACAACAACAGATTCAACGGTTAGTCAGCGTCTGTCACGACTATCGCCACCAACCACAACGGCGACAACCTACTCCTCGCACCGCGCCCGACCAGTCACCAGAACTGGTGACAAGGTTAGGGACGGGGCATTTGCAGGCAGGCGGGTCGGATCATGCCGGTTGGACCCGTTTGGCCCGCGCGGGGCAGGGGAGCGCACCTCCTGCCGACCCCGAAGACGGGCCCGCGATGGCCGTGGATGACGGTTGGGGAATCGGCCGGTTCGCCGGTGGTTCGGCTTCGCTCTTGGCACCCGTGGGCGAGACGGTACTTTGCCGGCGGTGGGGCGGTTCGAGTGCGCCGTTATGGGGTCATTTGATCCATCCTCGCCGCTCGATCGTTGGTTTCCAACTTCCCGACACCAGAACCATGACCATAACGACCCTCGGCGAAGCCCGGTTCGCTTCGCCGATTGCCAATCCCGTTTCGGATGAGCTGCGCGTTCCTTGCCGGCTGGTCCGCGGGGCGCCCGGGGCAGCGGACGATTCCTTGAGCTTCGAGCTCGCCGGGCCGCGCGCCCGACTTTATTTCGACCCGCCGCAAGTGCGTGCCGGCGTCGTGACCTGCGGCGGTCTGTGTCCCGGCCTCAACAACGTGATCCGCTCCATCTTTCATGAATTGCACCACGCCTACGGGGTCCGGGAGGTGCTGGGATTCCGCGACGGCTACCAGGGCCTGGACCCGGCGCGGGCGCGCGAGCCGCTGGTGCTGACGCCCGACCTGGTGGACGACATCCACAAGGAGGGCGGGACCGTGCTGGGCACCTCGCGGGGGCCGGTGGACACCGGCGTGGCGGTGGAGCACCTGATCGCGCGTGGCGTGAATATGCTCTTCACCATTGGCGGCGACGGCACGCAGCGGGGCGGCAACGACCTGTTTCAGGAAGCCCGGAAACGGGGCCATCCGCTGGCCGTGGTGGGCGTGCCCAAGACGATTGACAATGATGTCGCCTTCGTGACCCGGACGTTTGGCTACCTCACCGCGATCGAGGAGGCATGCAAGGTGATTGACTGCGCCCACACCGAGGCCCACAGCGTCCGTAACGGCGTGAGTGTGGTCCGACTGATGGGCCGGCACGCGGGGTTCATTGCGGCCGGCGCCACGGTGGCCAGCCAGGACGTCAATTTCTGCCTGGTGCCGGAAGTGCCCTTCCGACTGGACGGCGAACGCGGATTTTTGGCGGCCCTCAAGCGGCGCGTGCTGCGCCGGGCCCACGCCGTGGTGGTGGTGGCCGAGGGCGCGGGACAGGACCTGCTGGCCAATGCCCAGCCCGAACGGGACGCCTCCGGCAACGTGAAGCTGCGCGACATCGGCCTGTATTTGCGCGAGCGGATCGAGGCGTATTTCAAGGCCGAGGGCGTGCCTTGCACCCTGCGCTACTTCGACCCCAGTTACTCGATCCGCAGCGTGAAGGCGGATGCCGAAGATTCGATTCTCTGCGACTTTTACGCGCGCAATGCCGTCCACGCCGCCATGGCGGGCAAGACGGGGCTGGTGATTGGTTTGATCCACGACCAGTTCGTCCACGTCCCGATCGAGTTGCTGGCCACCCGGCAGAAGCGGCTGGATCCCGCGGGGCTGCAATGGCACGCGGTGCTCGCGGCCACGGGGCAGCCGGCGCGGTTCGAGTAGTCTCTGCCGGGCGGTTGCCCCGACGGGCAATTTCTGCTCGCGCCGCCGGTTCTCGCCGGCAAGCTTCAGCGCCGATGGCGTGGGCGAAGCTGGCATTCGGTTCGCAGGCGGTGGCCTTGTTTCAACGCAGCGTGGAACGGGGCCGCCTGGGGCACGCTTATTTGGTGAGCGGCGGGCAGTTGGAGGAACTGGAAAGCTTCGGGCAGAATCTGGCCAAGACCCTCAACTGCGAGCAGCCCCCCCGCCGTTCGCGCGATGGCATTCCCCTGGATTGCTGCGACACGTGCGGGAGCTGCCGGCGGATCGAGGAAGAAAACCATCCCGATGTCCTCTGGGTGCGCCCCGAGTCCAAATTGCGCGTCATTCGCATCCAGCAACTGGTCCGGCGCGAGGGAAGTCCGCCCCGGGTGCTGGCGGACAATGTGTACCTCAAGCCATTCCACTCGCCGTTCAAGGTCTCCCTGATTGTCGCCGCGGACCGCATGCACACCAGCGCGGCCAACGCCTTCCTCAAGACGCTCGAGGAACCGCCGCCCCACTGCGTGTTGATCCTGTTGAGCGCCGAACCTGAGCGGCTGCTCGACACCATCGTTTCGCGCTGCCTGCGGCTTGACCTCGGCGGTGACCCCGGTCGCCCGCCCGAGGCGCACCTGGATTGGGTCCGGGAGTTCGCCGAGCTGGCGGCCAAAAAAGATGCCGGCTTACTGGCCCGCTACCGGTTGTTGGGCAACCTCGTCGCCCGCCTGGGCGCGATGCGGGAGGCGATTGACGAAGCGCTGCGGGCGGAGTGGCTGCTCAAGATCGAGCACTTTCCAGACATGGAGCCGGAGTTGCGCAAGCAGCTCGAAAAGGAACTGTCTGCGGCCATCGAGTCGGAATACCGCGGTCAGCGGGCGGATCTCCTCGGCGGTCTGTACTGGTGGCTCCGGGATGTGTGGCTCCACGCGGCCGGGGTGGGCGCCGGCCGCGAGACCCTGCCGGAACTGGTGTCATTTACCCGCGAGGTGGCGGGGAGAATTTCCGCGAAAGAGGCGGGTGAAAACTTGCGGACGCTCGAGAATACCCAGCGGCTGCTGTTCACCAATGTTCAGGAGGCGCTGACGCTCGAGGTGGGCCTGCTCAAACTCAAGCTGTGAACGCCGGTCGTCCAGAGGCTCGGGGAGGGGCCGCGACGTCGGAGCACGTTCCCAGTCGGGCCGAACGATGGGTGACCGGCGCGGCCGGTTGTTTCGTGGGCTTGTGTCTGGCCAAGTTCGGCAACCCGGCGATTCTGGATCGCCTGGTCGTCCCGCCCCGCAGCACGCTCGAGCTGATCTTCCAACCGTGGCCGCTGACGTGGGGCT
>CAYNCT010000059.1:17067-19434 GCA_964396005.1 uncultured Verrucomicrobiota bacterium
TCACGCTGGCGCTGGTTCGCTTCCCCCTGGCGCGCCCGCCGTGGTTGGTCTGGCTGCCGGCCGCCTGGCTGGCCTGGCAGTGGGTCAGCGCCGCTCAGACCGTGGATTCCCAGTTGACCCGCGTCACGCTGCCCTATCTCACGGCTGCGGTGGCCTGCTTCTATCTCGGCTGGCGTGGCGCGAGCGCGGCGCGGCCCGCCGCGACGTTCTGGTTGCCGGTCACGGTGGGTTTTGCGTGGATGCTGTACACCGCGCTCGACCAGCACTACGGCGGGCTCGAAGCCACGCGGCGTTTGATCTACGCGCAGCCGGACTGGCAGCAACTGCACCCTGAGTACCTCAAGCGCGTGGCCAGCAACCGCGTGTTCGGCACAATGATGTATCCCAACGCGCTGGCGGGAGCCATCCTGCTGCTCCTGCCCGCGGTGGGGCTGTTTGTGTGGCGGGCCGGCGAGCGCCTTCCCCGCCTCGCCCGCCTGACCGTGACTGCGGTGCTGGGTTGGGCCGGGCTGGCCTGTCTCTTTTGGTCCGGCTCGAAGGCGGGTTGGCTGATCGCGCTGATCGTAGTGCTGGTGGTAGTCCTTCATCTCCCGCTAACGAAACGCCTGCGTCTGACCGTGCTGGTTTTGGCCCTGGCGATCGGGCTGGCCGGATTCGCGTGGCGTTACGCCGGGTACCTGGCGCGGGGCGCGTCCAGCGCCGCGGCGCGCCTGGACTACTGGACCGCCGCTGGTAAAACGTTTCTCGCGCATCCGTGGCTGGGTAGCGGACCAGGGACCTTTGCCCACTGCTACCGGCGCATCAAACCGCCCGAGGCGGAGATGGCCCTGCTCGCGCACAACGATTACCTGCAGCAGGCATCGGACAGCGGCGCTGTCGGTGCGGCCTTGTACGGGGTGTTTGTGGTGGGATCGGCGGCGGCCTTGCGCGGGCGGGCGTGCCGTACCCCGGCGACTTTCGTGGTTTGGCTCGGGGTGCTGGCGTGGGCGCTGCAAAGCGTCGTCGAGTTCAGCCTCTACATCCCCGCGATTGGTTGGACGGCGCTGCTGCTGCTGGGCGGACTGTGGCAGCGGCTCGACGCGGACTCCGCGCCCGGGCGTGGTTAGCGTAGTGAGACGGCGACGCCGCCTCGCTGGGCGGGCGGCGGTGGTCGCACTTGCCTCGCCGAACGCAGACGTGCTGCGCGGCTTCAGGGCGGGAACCTTGCGCGGTGCCTACCGCGTCCAAGCGTGCAGCCGCACCGGCTCGCCCTCGGGCAGCGTGATCTGCGCCGAGACCTCCGGCGGGTTGGCGCCCGCGTCCAGGGTCAGGTCGTAAACGGTTGCCGCCGTGTCCGGAGTCGGAGCTTCCAGCGACGGCAGGCAACCCGGACACCGTTCACCCCGGAGCGAACCGCTCCACCGCGGCCCGCACTTCCTCCGGGCGCGAAACCATTTCGTAACGCCACACGCCGAATTTGCCGCTCGCCGTCACCGCCGCGCACCAGCGCAACGCCGCCGCGGGCTTGGCCTCTTTGTGTTCGTCGCGCGCCATTTTGGTTTCGAGGATGAGATGGGCGTTGGGGCGGCCAACACATCGCACGATGAAATCCGGTTCGTATATCCGCATTTTCTCATCGGCCAGATACGGGATGCCAAAGCCCAGCCGCCAGTTCTTGACGAACGACTCCACTTTCGGATGCGTGTCGAGATAGTAGGCGGCGGCTTGCTCCCATTGCCGGGTGTCAAGCACCACGCAGTTGATGTGACTCTTGTTCACCTCTCGTACCGGCTTGCTGGTCCAGCCGTCCACTTCGCGGGTGCTGCCTTCGGCGCGGTTGGCTTCCAGCACCGGCAACTCGGGCGCTTCGCCCGCCGAAGTGTCGGGACGGATCGCCTCGCTCAGCGTGTCGGCAATCCACTGGTAATACGGCGAGATGGCGGCATCGCGCAGGTCGTTGGGCGGAATGACCGTCACTTTCTTGCGCAAATAGCGGTCCACGATGGGCAACAACTGTGGAAACAACGCCTGCGCCGGCACGGCACACTGCCGCTGCTGAATCAGTCGTCGCACCAAACCACCGGCCAGATCGAAAACAATTTCCTGAATGCGTTTGCTTTGCCGGAACTTCTCCAACGTCGCCATGTCCACCTTCGACGGGCCGCAAAAGCTGAGTCGCCCGGCCTCCGTGACGTTCAAGCCTTTCAGTTCGACCTCGGGCGGGATGTCGAGCGGATTGATCGTGACCGACGCGACCTGCGACCAATCCACCGTCACCCGGTTGCGGATCGCAAACGTGTAGCCTTCCACGCGCGGGAACTTGATTTCCAAATGCGCCCGGTGCGGCAGGGCGTGAACGCGATGAAGCTCAAGGCGGGCGTGATGCCG
>CAYNCT010000060.1:0-18895 GCA_964396005.1 uncultured Verrucomicrobiota bacterium
ATCGTGTGTTCATGACGTTACTGGTTGTAAAAGGCGGGATGCCAGTTGTAGAACGCCGCCCGCTCCAGGCGATTCACCTCGTTCATATTTCCGGGCGAATCGGGTCCCGGATCAGTCAAGGGTGAGAACATCAAAGCCTTGGCGTCGTTGGGGTCGCCCGGATTGGGCGGCGGCGGAGGTGGATTGCCGGGTGGCTGATAACCCCGGTGCTCCAAACTGGCTAAATGGCCCGACTCGTGGGCGGCGAGCGCGCCCGTCAGGCCGCCCGCAACTAGCACCATCCCCGAACGATCCCCATCCGGATGGACGAATCCGCCTTCACCGCCGGCTATGCTCTGAACGACCTTGATGTTAGCGAACCGAGCCACGCAAAGATATGCAAGATCCCGCGGATCAGTTATGTTCTGATACTTGGCATTATTGAACGGCGGCGGGAAGGCCGACTGCCGCGCCTTGATCACGATGAACTCCATGTAAACCGGCACGTCGTCTTGATTGTAGGTATGGGCGTCAAACTGCGGCGACCCCGGCGTCACGACCGGGTCGGCGTCCGCAATTCGCGGGTCATCATCCGTGGCCAGCAACCGCGCGCCTTCGTCGAACTTGGCCTGGACGTCGGGCACGGTTGTCAGCGTGGGATGCCGCGACCAGGTCATTCGCACGGTGTGCGGCATTCCGACGGTGATTCGGTACTGATACCACGGAACCCCGGTGATGCCGAGGGCGACCGTCAGGCGCTGCCCTTTGGGTTCCTGTAGCATCACCTGTCCCTGCGGATCCACGCGCGCGCCGTGGCGGAATAGCATCTGCGTCGTAAGCGGATCCAAGTCCGTTCCCTGCCAGCGGGCGTCGGGCTCTCCCAGACCATACCCGGCGCCACCCGCCTGCACCGACAGGCCGCCGCTCTTGTTGATGGCCGCCACTTGAAAAAGGATGCTGCGCTTGGGTTTGGGCCACTCCGGGCCGCCCGTGAAGAGGAGTTGCTTCGTATCGGCCTGGCGGGTGAAAGTCCCCGTGAAGGTCGGTCCGGTCAGGCTCATGGTCCAGGCGCCACCGCCGGTCAACATGCAGCGTTCCCACGCCAGTTCGGGCAAGGAGGGCGGACGACCGTAGTTCAGGGGCTCGTCAAAGGAGACTAAGCCGCCGCCCTGCAGCCAGTTGGTTCGGTAGCGGTGCCCTTCCTGTCCCGGGGGCCACGTCAGCAAATCGCTCTTCGTTTCGATGGAGGGATTCTCCGGGTCCGCTAGACACTCACCGTAGTTGCCGACATACCCAATTTCAGCTCTCCTCTGCGCATCAAACCAGACATTCGCCGTGGCATCGGGATAATAGCTCAGACGGGGTGATAACGGATCCGTGTTCGTCAGGTCCCGCGTCGCGTCCAATCGGTAATAAGACAGGGTGAGGGATGGCGCTTGCCCGTAGTACTCACCATCAAGACAAGTTCCCGAGGGATTACTGACCGGATTCGCCGGGTCGCTCTCACCATAGTCCACAATCCCATTGCCATTGGCGTCCTCGCGATAGCAGGCCAGTCCGTCGTAATCCGCGTCCGCTGGAGCGCCGGTCGTCGGATCGTAGGCCACATAGTGAAACCCAATATCCACCTGGGTGCTCTGCTCCTTGGCTTGGCTGGTTTGCGTCGTGTAGTGGTACAGTCCGGCGGCGCCGGCCGTCCAGCTGCCGGCGTTGAGGAGGCTGGGCGTCGTGCTCGCGTACCAGCCCCGGCCCCACGCGTCCGCGGTGTAGCTCAGGGCCGTCACGGTCACGTTGCCGCTGCCGGCGGGCGTCAACTGCCGCGGGCAGTTGCGGTAGGCGTTGTGACTATTGGCCACGCCGCCAAAGTACTGCCACAGGCTGGCGGTGTCGAAGAGGTTGTCCCGCCATTCCCAGGCGTTGCCACTGGCGGCGTTCAGGTTGCCGGTGGTGATCCCGCGAAAAAGGTTGTTCCGGGCGTAGGTGGTCAAGGTCGTGTCCGCGCCGGTGCCCAGGCTGAAGGGGACGCGGTTGAGGACGTTGTTGGTCAGCGCCACGACGCGGGCGTAGGTGCCGGCCGCGTTGAAGTTGAGGCTGCCGCCGTGGAGTTCGCAGTCCGTGAGCGCCAGCCGGCCCAGCCGCACGCCGCCGTTGAAGAAGTGACCGCCCGCCGCCGGCACCACGCACTCGGTGAAGCGCAACCGCACTTCGCTGCTTGACTGGCCTGCGGCATCGTTCTTGAGCAAGGTGCCCGAGGTGCCGCCCGCCCAGGCGGGCAACCATTGCTCCTGTACGGCGCTGTGGCGGACCAGGCGGTTGAGCAGGCTAGGTGCGCCTTGGCCCCGCAGTTTGCCCGCCTCGGTGATCGTCAGGCCGCTCGCTCCGTACACCGCGACGGCGACGCCGTTGGTGAGGGTGAGGGTGGCGTTGTTGAGGCTCACGCCGCTGACCGCGTAGTCCAGCGCCGGATAGTGGTAGCCCAAGTCGGGCAGGCCCGCGCTGCGCTCGACCAACGGTTCCCAAACCGTGTCGGCCGTGATCGCCGCCGTCCAGACCGCCGGCTCGCGCGTCGTGCCCCAGGCGCGCAACTCACCCAGGAGCGTCGCGGCGATGGCCTCGGTTCCCGCCGCGCGGTACGGGCTGCCGACGGCCAGGTAGTTCGCGCCGGCCCCCACGCTGGCGAACACCCCCGCGTCGCTCGCGAGTTGGGTCGTGTGGTCACCGGTGTAGGTCTGCACGGTGGTGACGCCCGCCAGCAGAGAATTGCGCAGAGTCAGGTTCACGCCGTTGTGCAGGCTCACCGCGTTGCGGATCGTCACGTGTTCGGCGACGACGGTCGGCGTGCTGCCACCGTAGAAGACTTGTCCGCCCGTGCCCAGGTTGTGAAAGAGCGCGTTGGCCACGGTCACCGGCGTGGTCTGGCTGATGGCGTACAGGCCGAACTTGGCGTTGACGATCCGCGTGTGGCGCACAGCGTGCGCAGTGCCGCCGCTGAACCCCACGGGGCAATGGAGGTAATTGAAGCGGAGGTGTTCGAGCTTCACGCTCTGGCCCGCGCCGTTGGCGTAGAGACCAAACCAGCCGTACCAGCCGCTGGGGGTGCCGGTGGAGCCGGGCACCACCTCGCCCACTGTGTTGTCATCGCGGGCGGTGAAGATCGCCGGCCGATACGGCCCGGTCTGGCAGACCAGCGGGCCGGAGTAGTTGATGCGGACGGTGCTGTTCTGCGGGGCGAACTTCACCACCGTGCCGCCTTCGAGCGTGGTGGTGCCCGAGAGGTTGACCGTGCCGGTGACGTGATAGGTGGTGTCGGCCCGAAAGGTGAAGTTGGTCTGGCTCTGGAGCAGTTCGTAATCCAGCACCACGCCGGGGGCGACAGACGAAGCCGGGGCGCCGGCCAATAAATCGGCAGCCGGCGCGGACTCGCGTCCGTGACTACGGGGGGAGAGTTGAGACGGGCGTGGGCCCTGCGCATACAGCCGGTCGCGCGCGGGCAACTGGCGCTCGACGGCCGCCCGGCGCGGCAGCGTCTCGGGAACGGTGAGCGCGTTCGCCTGCCGCGGCAACGCTTCCAGCAACCGCGCGACCGCCGGCCACTCGACCTGCTCGAACAGGATGGTTCGGCCGTCCACGACCTCCCACCGCTTGGCCACCGGCACGCCGGCCTCCGGACTACTCGCCTCATCCTCCGCCGCCCGCGCGCCGTCGGCGAACGCCCGGCCCGCCTCCAGCGCCCACTCGCCGAACACCAGCCGTTCATCCACGAAGTCCGGGTCCGCCAGAGCCGCCCGCCGCGCCGCGTCCCGCTCCGTGCGCAACGGACGCGCTTCCCGTCGAGGTGTCGGCGCCTCGAGGAATTCGGTCACCGCTTCCAGCCGGGTCGTGGCCGGGTCCAGCCCGAACATTTCCGGGCCGGGCGGCTGTTCCCGCAGGATCACCTCCTGCGCCAGCCCCGCGAGCCGAACCTCATACACCACGTCCGCCCGGACTCCGTCGAACGCGTCCGCGTACACCAGCCGGTTCGCTCCGGCCAGCGCGCCGGGCGTCTCGCGCACTTCGGCAATCATCACGTTGCGGCCGCTCGCGGTGTCGTAATAGCTCAACCCCAGCACCCCGGCCCGGAATCGCCCGCCGTCGGTCGTCTCGATCACCACCTCGGCCTCCAGCGACAACGCGGCCGGCCAACGCACCCGCGTCGGCCCCTGGGCGGCGACGAAGCCCTCGGCCACGGCCGCGATCTCCGGCCGCGACTCGCGCCACTGGCCCTCGGTGTCCAGGTAATGCTGCCCGGTGGCGAGGACGATGACCGTGTTGGTGGACTGGACGATCCTTCCGTCCGCCTCCCGCGCGGTGACCAGCGTGTCCACCTGACGTTCGTGGGCGTTGAGGGCGAGGGCGGCGAGGGTCTCGGCGGCGAGGACGCTTGGGGCACCGTCGAACCCGGTGCCGGAGTGTTAACCGGGATTTCCGCTGCGCTAACGGCAATGCCAGCGGTGCGCAAAGAAAGAGGAAGAAAGAGAATCCAAAAACCCTGGCTCAACCTTTTCATACCGTCGCCATATTGCCGTTCTCGGAGGCTCGACGTCTCCACCGATCTTGGCGAAAACGCACTCTCTTTTGGTCCTTGGCGCCGGCCCTTGGTAGAGCGCCGCTGCGCCGGCGCCGAAACCGGCCGGGACGCAACCCGGCCCTACCGTGGCCAGAAACCTGCATGCCCCAACAGGGCCTTCGCGGACTGAAGGCCGCGCCCCGGATGGTAGGGCGCCGCTGCGCCGGCGCCGAAACCGGCCGGGACGCAGCCCGGCCCTACCTCGGGGCAGGTAGGGCGTCGCTGCGTCGGCGCCAAGACCGGCCGGAACACAGCCCGGCCCTACCTCGCTTCGCGACGCAGCGCGGCAGTCCCGCGGCGGCGCGCGCGAGCCCGGCGTGGCCCAATGGCGTTGCCAACGCGGCCCAGCCGGGCCTAAACTCGCCACCATGAAGCGATTCGCGTGGTGGGTGGTGATGCTGTGGTTGGCGGGAGTGATGGGCCTCCGGGCGCAGTCTCCGGACGACGCCTTCATCCGCGTGTACAACTTGATTCAGCAGGCCGACACGCTGCGCAATTCCGGTCAGATCAAGCTGGCGGACGAAAAGTACGCGGAGGCCCTCGCGGGTCTGGTCGACATCGAAAAGGAATTCCCCAACTGGAATCCCACCATCGTTCGGTTCCGCAAGGAGTACGTAACCCGCCGGATGAGTCCCACCGCCGCCCCGCCCAGCCGGCCGACCGCACCAACCGCCGCCGGGCCGGCAACCGCTGTTCCGCCGATCGTCACCGCGACTCCGGATCCCCGCGACGAACAGCTCGCGGAACTGGGGCGGCAGTTGCAGGAATTGCAGCGTGACCGCGATTTGCTGCAGGCGAAGCTGCGCGAGGCCCTGGCGGTGCAGCCGGCACCCATTGACCCGCGCGAGATGCAGCGGGCCGAGGAGCGGATTCGCCAGTTGCAGGAGGAGAACCAGTCCCTCCGCCAGAACCTGGCCTTGCAGCGCGAGCTCGCAGCCCGCCCCCACCAGGCCGCGGAACTGGAGGCGGTGCAGCGCCGCCTCGCCGACGCCACCGCGCAGTTGGACCTCCAGACCGCGCGCGTTGGCGACCTGACCCGCCGCAACGACGAGCTCGAGAAGCGTCTCCAGCAACGCGCACCCGCGGCAACTCCGCGGGATTCCGCGGCCCTGACCGCCGCGCAAAACGAGTTGCGCCAGACCCGAGCGGAGCTGGACCGCCAGAGTCGCGACCTGGCCGCACTGACCCGCGAGAAGCAAGAACTTGAGGAGCAGTTGCGGCAGGCCCGGACCCGAGCGGCGAGCAAGGGGGCGGATCCGAAGGCGCTGGCCGAGGCCGAGCGGGCCTTGAAGGAGGCCCGCAAACAGCTCGATCAACAGAGCGACGCCCTGACCGCCCTGCGGCGGGAGCGGGACTCGCTCGAAGCGGAGTTGAAGCAGGCCCGCGCGCAGGCGGCCACCGCGGCTGCCCCGGACCGGTCCGCCACACGTCAGGTGGCCGACCTGCAACGGCGCTTGAAGGAGACTCAGAATGAGCTGGTCGCGCAGACCCAGCGCGCCGAGGTGCTGGCAGCGGAAAAGGCGGCCGTTGAGGGCCGGCTCGCCACGCTGACTCTCCAGACCGCGACTTCGGCCCCACCGGCCACCGTAGCGGCAACATCCGCGCCGCCGCCTGCCACCAAGGCCGACCGCCGCGCCGCCAAGGCCTCCGAGGAGCACATTCGAGCGTTGCAAAAGGAGCGAGCGGACCTGCAGAAGCAGGTGGCCAGGCTCCATGGCGAAATCCAGGACCTGAAGCTGCGGCAGAAGGGCTCCGGCCAGACGGAGTTGCAGCGTCAGCTCGAACTCGCCCGCGCCCGCCTCGCTGCCTACGAGGCCAAGCCGGTGCCCTACACGGAGGAGGAGTTGAAGCTCTTCCAACCCGGCGCCCGCGTGGCCACCGCGACGAACGGGCCCGGACGCGTCCGTCGGCCGCCCCCTGCGGGCACTGCGCCGCTCATTGCGGAAGCCCAGCGGGCCTTCATGGCCAACCGGCTGGACGAGGCGGAAACCAAGTACGCCGAGGCGCTCAAACTCGACGATCGCAACGTGACCACGCTGATTGACCTGGGGGCGACTCAGCTTGAGCGCGGCCGGTTGACCGAGGCCGAGGCCAACCTGAACCGGGCGCTGGTCGAGGATCCGGACAACCCCACCGCCACCGCCTACCTCGGTCTGCTGCGGTACCGGCAGGAACGGCTGGATGAGGCGCTCGATTTGCTGAGCCGCAGCGCACGGTTGGATCCGAACAACGCCCTCACGCAGAATTACCTGGGCATCGCGCTCAGCGCCAAAGGGCAGCGCGGCCCGGCCGAAGCGGCGCTGCGACGGGCGGTCTCCCTCCAGCCGGGCTACGCCGAGGCCCATGCCAATCTGGCCGTCATCTACGCGCTGCAAAAACCGCCCTTCCTCGAGCTGGCCCGTTGGCATTACCAGAAAGCGAAAGCCAGCGGCTTCGCCGGGAACCCGGACCTCGAGCGAATCCTCGACGCCCCCTGAACACCGGCGCGAAGGTCGCTCCCCATGATCGCCCAACGGTGCCACGAATTGACCGTGCCGACGCGCGGCCGCGGCTTCTACGAGATCACCGGGGAAGTGACCGCGCTGGTTCGCGCCACGGGCTGGCGGACCGGTCTGGCTACCCTGCATCTGCAACACACGTCCGCCTCCCTGCTGATTCAAGAGAACGCGGACCCGGAGGTGCGGCGGGACCTGGAACGGCTGTTTGCGCGGCTCGCCCCGGATGGCGATCCGCTCTTCCGGCACACGTGTGAGGGGGAGGACGACATGCCGGCGCACGTGCGCACCGCGTTGACCGCCGTGAACCTGAGCGTTCCCATTGCGGAAGGCCGGCTGGCGTTGGGCACCTGGCAGGGACTGTTCGTTTGGGAGCACCGGCGAGCGGCGCATCGGCGCCGGGTGACCGTCCATCTGCTGGGCGCATGAGCCGGCGCGGGTGACCGGATCCCCCCCGGGCCAACGGGCGCGGTTCGGTAAGGGCGCCGGGAGCCGGCGGTCCGCGGAGCCAAAAAAAGGGCGGCCCCGCGCCCGGAGCCGCCCTTCTTGAGATTCAGCCTGGGTTACTTCTTCTCCGGCAGCGGTACCGTGGGCGAGAGCAGGCCCGCCTTGGCGCAGATGAAGTACACCACTGCCCCCACGATGAACGCCGCGACCGGCGCGCACGGAATGGCCACCTGAATGGACGCCGGCAGCATCGAATTCGGGAGGATGCCTACGATGAAGCCCAGCGCCCAGGCAATCCAGCCTGCCGGGTTAAAGCCCGCGCGCGGTCCGTTCCACTTGCCGCCTGCGAGGAAGTAGTCCACCACCATGGCCCCGACGATCGGCCCAAACGACGCCCCGATCAGCCCGAACACGCTGGGCAGTTTGCCCGCCGCGCCGGTGACCGCGAGGATGATGCTGATCACCGCGCCAATTCCCACCGAGAGGAAGGGATTCACCTTGGGCATCACCGTCTTGAAGCTGTTGGCCGCGATAAACGAGGAAAAGCACGCCCCGGGGAACGAGGCAATCGTCAGCCCGATCATCACCACGGCGAACACGCCGGCGGAGAGCTTTTTGCCCAGCGCGTTGGTCATCAGGGTTTCGTCCGGGCCGATGACTCCCGCCGCCCGCGCGCCCGCCACGCAGATCACCGAGATGCCGGCGGTGAACACGATGGCAATGATAATGCCCACGATGCCGCCCATGCTCACATCCTTCTTGTCCCGACCGCTCATGCAGATGTCCACGCCCGCCGCCCCCGCGGTGGCGAAGAAACCGACGATGGCCGCCACCATCAGCAGGATGGCCTGCAACGCGCCGCCGGCCGGGGGATTGGCCGGGGTGTACTTGCCGGCGGACCCGCCAAACATGACCAGGCCCATGATCAGGACCACCAGCGGAATGAGCGGCAGATAGGTGGCCACGCGGGCCACGTATTGGATGCCCTTCAAGCCGACGAACGCGGCCGCCAGCGCCCAGATAATGCACAAGGGGATGTACAACCCGGGCGCGCCGAAACCCTTGGCCAGCGCGTCTGAGGAGCCAAACGTATTCACGCCCAGCCAGCCAAATTGCAGGGCGCCCATCAAAAATCCCGGCATGATCAGACCGCCCACGGCGCCGAACGTCGAGGTACCCACCACATACAGCGGCAGGCCGGTGGTAACGCCCAGGTTGCCGGGAACAACGTAGAAGAGGTAATGACAAATCAACCCGCCGAGCACGATTCCCAGCAACGTGGGAACCAGCCCGCCCACGGACAGGCCGTTACCGGACATCGAGTCCCAGAAGACGAACCACAGGAAGATGCCCGCGTAAGTCGGGGCGATGTTCTTGTGCCAGGGCGCGCGGTTGGCCGCCGGATTCGGCGTGGCGCTCGTGATGTAGTCGGGTAGCGACGATGTTTGGTTGCTCATGCGCGAGTTATCGCCGGTTCTAATTCGTTCGCAAGTCGAAAAGCGCCGCGGACGTGGCGGTGAGGGCCGCAATGTGACTCAACCCGAAAACCGAAATCGGACTCACCGAGGGCAGCGAAGCTAACGAAGGGAGAAGGGCTTCCACCGGGATGGGACGGTCAGCAAAAGGGCCCAGAGGAAAATCCCGTTCCCGTTGCTGCCTCGTTCCCTTCGTTGTCTTCTGTTAAACAAACCTCGGAGTTCGGGCTCAAAAAGGATGTTACCGAGGCTTGAACACCCCAATGAGCCATCACTCGCTTCGGGATGTCTTCATGCGGATGTGCCGGCCCTATCTTTGCGCCGGCGGATTCCTTTGTCCTCGGCTTTTGGGGAGACGTGATTGACGGCCGAGGTCGGTCCGGCACCAGCAGTGCAGCGATCTGACGTGAGCGGCATCGGGATTCGCCCCTTGTGCCGGACGGGCTCGCTCGTAAGCTGGGCCGCGGTACTCATGGAAGCTTCGCCAGCGCCCTCGATCCCCACGCCTCAGCGATGGCCGGAGCCGCGAACGCTGCGGTCGGGCACGTTGGCAGGCGGCCGGGTTTTCTCGCGACCCGCCGCCGCGCCCGCCCGGCACCCCGCGCCATGACCGCGCTGGTTTTCAAACTGCTGGGCGGCATCGGGTTGTTCCTGATGGGCATGGTGCTGTTGACCGACGGCCTCAAGGCGTTCGCGGGTGAGGCGCTGCGACGGTGGCTGGTGCGGTTCACCGGAACGCCGACCCGCGCGTTTGTGTCCGGCGCGCTGGTCACTGCGCTGGTCCAATCCTCGAGCGCGACGACGGTGACGGTGATCGGCTTCGTGAGCGCCGGCTTGCTGACTTTCCCGCAGGCGGTGGGGGTGGTGTTCGGCGCGAGTCTGGGAACGACCGGCACGGGCTGGATCGTGTCGGTGCTCGGGTTGAAGGTGAGCGTGGGCTTTTACGCGTTGCCGCTGGTCGGCGTCGGGGCGTTCCTGAAACTGCTCGGGCGCGGCCGCGGGCGCTCCCTGGGGCTCGCGCTCGCCGGGCTGGGCTTGATCTTCATCGGCATCGAGACCTTGCAAGAAGCCATGCGCGGCCTGGCCGGGGTGTTCGACGTGGCAAGGCTGCCGGCCAGCGGGCTCGGCGGCCATCTGCTGGCGATGCTCATTGGGATGATCCTGACGATCCTGATGCAATCCTCGAGCGCGGCGGTGGCCACCACGCTGACCGCGTTGCACGCGGGGGCGATCAACTTCGAGCAAGCGGCGTCGCTGGTGATCGGCGCGGCGGTGGGCACCACCATCACGGGCGTGCTGGCGGCCATCGGCGGCAGCGCGCCGGCCAAGCGGACGGCGCTGGCGCATGTGACGTTCAATCTGGCGACCGGTCTGATCGCGGTCGCGCTGCTGCCGGTGTTTCTGTGGGGCATCGGCCTGGCCCAGCGGCATCTGGGGCTCGAACCCGGCGCCATGAGCCTGGCCGCCTTTCACACCCTGTTCATCGGCGTCGGTGTGGTCCTGTTCCTGCCCTGGGTCCACACCTTCGCGCGCGGCATCGAGCGACTCCTGCCGGATCGCGGCCCGGCTCTGACGCGGCACCTGGATGACACCGTGCTGCAGGCGCCGCCGGTGGCGCTCGAAGCCACGCGGCGCGCCCTGGGCGAAACTGCCGCCGAGCTGTTCCGCGCCTTGCGCGACGGGCTGGCATCAACGGCGGACGGCAGCTCGCCGGCCCTCGAGCACCTTCGGGCCGCACTCGACCGGTTGCGCGAGTTCTTCCCGAAGATTCCCCCCACGAGCGCGGATGAACCCCACTCCCCGTTGCGGGTCGCGCTCATGCACGCGCTGGATCACCTGGCGCAATTGCAAACCCGTCTGCCGCCGCCCGCCAACGTGCGCCGCGCGCTGGGCGAACCACGGTTGCAGCCGGCCGCAGACCTGGCGCGCGCCATCCTGACCGCGGGCGAAACGGGCTTGCGCGACCACACCCCCGCGGGTTGGCTGCGTGAGGTTGAGCAGCAGGCGGCGCAACTGGCCCAACTGCGGCGCGAGCGGCGCTCGGAGATCCTCGAGCACACGGCCGACGGCAAGGAGGCCCCCGCCCGGGCGCTGGACCTGCTCGACGCGATTCGCTGGCTGGACCGTGTCGGCTACCACGCGTGGCGGCTCTGCCACCACCTCGAACCCGTGGACCCTACCTCGCTTCCGCTCACCGACGCGACCGACCATCCCGAAGCCTGAAGCGGTGGCCGCGTAGCACGGCGGCAAATTCTTCGGGCCGTGGAGTCGCGGTAAGGCCGGTCCGCTCACCCTACAGATACGGAGTCAACAAGCGCGCCAGGCCATCGCGCAGGCGGATCGCGAAGGAGCGGGCATCCACCTCCTCCAGGGTCACTGCGCGGGCCTGCTGGCGGCGGTCGTCGAACCACCGGGCCAGCCGGGCGGCCAGCGCGGGGTCGTAGCACTCGACGTTGAATTCGAAATTCAGACGCAGGCTGCGGGGATCCCAGTTGGTGGAGCCGACCAGCGCCCAACAGTCGTCCACGAGAAACAGTTTGGTGTGATCGAAGGGCGGC
The DNA here is from genome assembly GCA_964396005.1 of uncultured Verrucomicrobiota bacterium. Lineage (GTDB taxonomy): Bacteria > Verrucomicrobiota > Verrucomicrobiia > Limisphaerales > J093 > JADJWF01. The sequence continues at coordinate 11,561 of CAYNCT010000060.1, forward strand.
GAGGTCAGCCAGAGCCGGCAGCCGCGCTCGAGCACCTGCCACCAGAGCGCCTCCGAGGCCCAGTGAACGAACGGCAGGTTGTTGTGCGCCGGCAGCACGAGGTCCACGCGCACCCCCCGGAGCGCCGCCAGATTCAGGGCCGAAATCAGGGCGGCGTCGGGCAGAAAATACGGCGTCATCACGCGCACGGAGACGCGGGCCGCCGCCAGCGCGCCCAGCAGGGTCCACCGCAACACCTCGAAATCCTCGTCCGGGCCGTCGGCGATGCCGCGGGCGAAGACCGGGCCCGCCGGCAGCAGAGGGGGAAACCACGCCTCGCCCGCCAGGGTTTCCGAAGTGGTGAACTGCCAGTCTTCGACGAAGGCGTGTTGGAGCTGTGCCACCACCGGCCCCGTCACGCGGAAGTGCAAGTCCTGCACCGGATGCGCGGGGCGCTTCGCCAGCCAGTGCCCCACGCGCAGGTTGAGGCCGCCGGTGAAGCCCGTCCGGCCGTCCACGATCAGCAGCTTGCGGTGGTTGCGCAGGTTGATCGCCGGAAGGTGCCCGAACGGAAAAGCCGGAAGAAACCGCGCGTACCGCACACCCTCGCCGCGCAGCTCCCGCAGGATGGAGGGCCAGGAATAGCGCAAGCCGGTGGCGTCAATCAGGACGCGCACCGCGACGCCCCGGCGGACGGCCGCCCCCAGGGCGCGGGCGAAGGCGAGGCCGACTTCATCGCGGTCGAAGATATACGTCGAGAGGGCGATCGAGTGCCGCGCCGCGGCAATGGCCGCGAGCATGGCGGGGAAGGCTTCGTCACCGTTGACGAGGGGGTCCACCTGATTGCCAGCCAGCAGGGGCGCGGGCACCACCTTGTCCAGCAGAGCGGCCAGCGACCCCAGGTGTCGGGCTTCGGGCGGCAGATGCCCGGCGAGGGCGGCGGCGGAGCAGGTCGCGGCCGGCTCGTGCCGCGGGATCGGCGGTTCTTCCCGGCGCAGGCGGACTGCCCGGCGGCGAATGCGATTGATCCCGAGGAGGAAATAGAGCAGCGCGCCGACCCCCGGCAACAGCCAGGCAAGACCGACCCAGACAACCGCCGACCGCGGATCGCGCTTGAACAGCACGGCATGGATCGAAGCCGCCAGGGCGAGGATCAGCCCGACCCCCGTCAGGGCATAGGCCCAGATCCCATCCACCGCGGCGACACAGGAAGGGGTGTTCACGCGCGCCAACGGATACCGCAAGGACTCGCGGCTGCAAAGACCGCGTCGCGGCGACCGTCAGCGCCGGTGCTGGCGAATGCGGCGTTGGTGATCGCGCGCATGACGGCGAAAGTAGGCCAGCGCCGCCGGACGCGTCTCTTCGTAGAGGAGGCGCAGCAACAGGTACACGACGCCGCCGCACACCACGCTGTTGAGCACCGCTCCCGCCGTGAACGTCCAGCCCCAGACGAGGGCATTCACCGTTTTCTCCGTCACGTCTGCCAGCTCCTCCACTCGCACGTGCGGCGGAAAGAAGAACCCGCCGGTCCAGATGTTCAGCAGGAACAGCAGCGGCCAGGCAAACGTAAGCGTGGCGCCGCCGACCAACCCGGCCACGAAGTTGCCGCCCAGCACGCGCGCCAGAAACCCGGACACCAGCACGCCGAAGCCGAAGGTGGGAAAGAAATTCACCACCAAACCCAACGCGAACCCCCGCGCGACCCGCTCGCTCGCGCCGCGGATGCGCGTGAGGCGGATCGCGTTGTACAGGCCGGAACGTTCAAGCCGGAAGAAGCACCTGCGCCACATTGCCGGCGGTGAGGATGGGCGAACCGTCCGGCCGCGAGCAACAGGAGACCGGCGCGCAATTCGCCAAGCGCCGGTCGTCCCTGCGCGGGGCGGCAGGTTGCCGCGCGGCTGCCGGCCGCTCCACGAAAGCGAAGCGCGGCGCAAAGCCCATTCACCCGGCGGCGCCCGCCGGCTCCGTGCGCGCCACCACGCGCGCCACCGCCGCCAGCACCTGCGCCGGCTCGATGGCCGTCAGGCAGCGAAGATCGAGCGGGCACGCGCGCAGAAAGCAGGGGGCGCACGGTGGGCTGGCGCGCACCACTTCGTGCCGCTGGTCGTCTGGCAGTCCGGGCCCGGTGAACTCCGGCGACGTGCTGCCGAAGACCGCCACCACCGGCACGGCGAGCCCCGCCGCCAGGTGCATCGGGCCGGTGTCATTCGTCACCAGCACGCGGCACACACTCAACGCCGAGCACAGGTCGCGCAGCGACGTCCGTCCGGCCAGATTGACCAGCCGCGGCGCGCTGCTCCCCGCGCCGGCGACGCCCGCAAGGCTTGCCGCGATGGTGTCCGCCGTTGCCCGGTCCGCCTGACCGCCGAAGATCACCACGCCCCAGCCGGGCCAGGCGGCGGCTTCCCGCGCCACCGCGGCGAAGCGCTCCGCCGGCCAGCGCTTCGCCGGACCGTACTCGGCGCCGGGATTCACCCCCAGCCAACGCACGTCGCGTCCCAAACCGAAACGTTGCCGGGCGGTCTCCTGTTCGTCGGCCAACACGCGCACCAACGGCGGGCAGGGCTCGCTGCTGGCGCCGAGCGCCGCCACGAGATGGAGGTAATGGTGGCCGTGGTGAACCGTCGCCGGCAGACGCCCGCGCAGGGTTGGAGCGGCGGCCGCCCCGGCCGCCAGTTCGCGCACCTCGCGCACCGTGCGTTTGCGCATCGGCACGAAGGTGGGAGGACGGGCAACCGCGCGGGTCAGCCAGAGCGAGCGGCCGTTGGCGGCGTAGCCATAACGGTTCGGCACGCGCCCGAGCCATAGTTCGAGGGCCGAGCGGAACGAATTCGGCAGAACCAGCCCGCAGTCGAAGCGCTCGGCGCGCAGCCGTCGCGCCACGCTCCCGACCCCTTCGCCGGGGCGGATCGTCCACACGCGGTCCACGGCGGGATGATCCCGCCAGAGGTCCGCCAGTTTCTCCGGGGTGAGGAGGGTGATGCAGGCGGCGGGAAACTGATCGCGCAGGCGCTGCAGTGCGGGCGTGGTCATCACCGCGTCGCCCAGCCAGTTGACGCCGCGGACGAGGAGGCGCCGGAAGAACTTCGCGTTGGGCCCGTCGAGGTTCACGTCAACTCTCGTCCGTGCCCGGTTCCGAGCCGCTGGCGGCGGCTTTGGCCGGCCGACCGGTGCGCTTCCAACGACGATGCACCCAGAACCAGTTGGCGGGATCCCGCCGGACGGCCGCCTCGAGGGCCGCGTTGATGTCTCGCGTGATCGCCTCGACCGGACGCGGCTGGCCGGCGCTGTGCGTCGGGATTTCATCGCCCACTTCGATCCGCCAGCGGGCCAGCGCCACCCGGTAGCACACGGCCGTGTAGAGCGGGCAACCGTACCGCAGCGCGAACACGGCGGGCGCCGTGCTCGTGGCGCAGTCCCGGCCAAAAAACGGCACCGCCAGGCCGCGGTCGCCGGCGTTCTGGTCGGCCAGAAAGCCGATCATGATGGGCTGGCGATTCATGGCTTCCTTCAACGCCGCGGCGTCGGAGCGCCTCTCGAAGAACCAACAGCCCGAGCGCGCGCGGAGGTCCTGCATGAGACGGTTGAGCGCGGGCTGGCGCAACGCGCGATAGGTCGTCGCGTACTGCAACCCCGGCACGAACAGATTGCCGCGGGCGTACAACTCGAAGTTGCCGAAGTGGCCGATGGCCACCACGCAAGACGACGCGCCCGGCCGGGTCGTCCAGGCGAGCTTCTCCGCGCCGGTCACGCTCAAGACCTCGCGGACCTCGTCGTCCGTCATGGCCAGGGTGCGGACGGCGCTGGCAAAGTTCTCGCCGATGCGGCGGAAGTTCTCGCGAGCCAGCCGCCGAAGGTCGCCGGGAGCCCGTTCGTCCCCGAGCGCCAGCGCGAGGTTCTCCCGCGCCGCGCGACGGTGCCGGGCGTCCAGGGCGTGAGTTAACGCGCCCAAGGCGCGTCCGAGGCGGGCCACCAGCCGCAAGGGGAGCCGCTGCAGCAGGCCCAGCACCCCGCGGGCGAGCACGTACAACAGGGTGTTCATCGGCGAAAACAGATCTGCCGCACGCACTCCTGGAAGCTGCGCGCGCCGCGCACGATCTGAATCTCGACCCGCATGAAATAGATCGGCAGATCGCGCCGATCCACCTTGGGAAACCGCACCGCGTCCTTTTGCGTCGTGAGAATCATCTCGGCCTGCCGCTTCTTGCTGCGGTTGATGACATTGAGCACCTCCTGTTGCGTGAAACGGTGATGATCGGCAAACCGTTTCGAGTACACCAGGTCGGCCCCCAGTTCTGCCAGCCCCCGCTCGAAACTCTCGGGCAGGGCGATGCCGCTCAGGGACGCCACGCGGCGGCTTTTCACCAGCTCCAGCCCGTGGCGCTCGCCGGTGAACACGTCCTCGAAGTACAGCGGATGATGGACGCACTCGATGATGCCGGCGCCGGGGTTTAACTGGCGGATGCGCTCGCGCAGTTTCTCGGTTTGACCGTCACTCTTGGTGATGAACACCGTCCGGGCGCGCGCCAGGTGGGACGGCGGCTCGCGCAAGGTGCCGCGGGGCAGGAGGTGACCGTTGCCAAAGGGCTGCTGGCAATCCACCAGCACCACGTCGTGCCGCCGCCCCCGCAGTTTCCAGTACTGGTAGCCGTCGTCCAACAGGAGCGTGTCGCAGCCGTACTTCTCGATGGCGTAGAGGCCGGCCTTCACGCGGTCCTTGTCCACCAGCACCACCACGTCGCGCAAGTTCGACGCCAGCATGTACGGCTCATCGCCTGCCGCTTCCGAGTCGAGCAAGAGGGACTTGCCGTCCGAAACGACCCGGGGCGGAGTCTTGTCCTGCCGCAACAGGAGCCGGCTCTTGAGTCGGGAGGCCAGGGGCAGGGGCTTGGACTTGTAGCCGCGGGACAGGATGGCCACCGTGCGCCCCTGGTCCTTCAATTCGCGCGCGAACTTCTCCACCACCGGCGTCTTGCCCGTGCCGCCGACGGTGAGATTCCCGATGGCGATGACCTGGATGCCAACGGTGTAGTCGCGGAGGATGCGGACGTCGTAGAGAAAGCGGCGCGTTTTGACGGCCAGTCCGAACAGCTTGGACAGCACCAGCAACACCCCGCGGAGGGCGGTGGCCCGCTTGCCCTTTCGCTCCTCGAAAATGACCTCGAGGACGAAAGTCTCGATGGTTTCCGCCCAGGCCCGGAGCTGTTCACGCATCGGGCGCGAGCATGGCCCGCCCCCGAACCTGCGGCAAGCAACGGGCGCAAATCAGCGCGCCGTCACGACTGAGCCGCTACGGAGCGCGCTGACCGGGCGCCCCGCGCCACCGCACCGGGCGGACGGCGATCAGCCCTTGAGCACGGCTTCGTGGAATTCCTTCCAGTCGTCGAGATTGTTCAGACTGACCGCGTCCCGCGGACCGTCGCTCAAGCCATTGGCCGTCAGGATGGCCTGCCGGGTGGCGGCGTCATGGAGGTAGCCGGTGATGGCCGCGTTCAGCTTGGCGATGGATGCCGCGTCCAGCCGGACTCCCGGCTGCTGGCGAATCCAGGCTTCGAACTGCGGATAAGTGGGGCGCTGGGTCTTCAAAAAACTCAGCACCGCCTCCCGCTGCAGCCCCAAACCATCAATCACCATCTGGTCGTAGCCGGGGCCGCAGCCGGGGTAGCCGTCGGCCAATTTGCCCACCGCCTCGAGCGACGCCTTGAGCCAGAGGCGGGGCAAATGCAGGACGCCGAGCGGACCGGCGACGCCGGAACTGATGAGGGGCACGTACTTGGTGTTCATGAGGTGGGGAGGTGACGTTTGGATTGACCGACGGTTCGCGGGCAAGATGGCACCGGGGCGTCCGGGCGCAAACCGCCGGCCAGCTCACGCCGTCTCCGGAGCGACGTAAAGTTCCTCCTGGGGCAGTGCGCTGAGGATCATGGTAACGGTGCGATCCATCCCGCCCGCTCCCTCGCGGACCACGCGCTGCGCGTTGCGCCCCATTTCCTCCCGGAGTTCGGGCTGCCGGAGCAGTTCTTCCACCGCCCGTTCGAGCTCGGCCTCGTCGCGCACCTGGCGCGCGGCGTTGCCCCGAACAAAGCTCTCGCTGATGGCGGCAAAATTCTGCATGTGCGGCCCGAAGAGGATCGGCTTGCCCAGCACCGCGGGCTCGATGGGGTTTTGCCCGCCCTCGCCCACGAGGCTCTTGCCGACAAAGACCACCGTGGCGATTTCGTAGAAGTACTTCAGCTCGCCAGTGGTGTTCACCAGGAGACACTCGACCGTGCCCGGCGCGACCCGGGTCTGAGCGGTGACCTGCCGCCGGTAGATGAATTTGACCCCTCGCGCCTCGAGATCCTGGCCGACTTCTTTGCCGCGTTCGAAGTGCCGGGGCACCAGCACCAGAAACAACTTGGGGTACCGCGCGCGCAACCGGAGGAAGACATCCGCCAGCAACGCCTCCTCCCCCGCGTGCGTGCTGCCGCCCAGCAGAATGAGTGCGTCCGGGGGCACGCCCAACTGGCGCAACATGGCCTCGGCATCGAGCAACCGCCGCTCATCCAGCCGCGCGGCGTCAAACTTCAGACTGCCGATCACTTGCACGGCCTCCGGTCGGCAACCCAGTTCGATCAGGCGCTGCCGGTCCGACTCGCTTTGCGCGCCCACCCCGTGGAACTGCGCAAACAGCGGCCGGAAGAGGAATCCCCACCGCCGGTAACCCCGGTACGAACGCTCGGAGAGCCGAGCGTTCACCAGAAACACCGGGATCCGGCGGTCCCGCAGCTTCCAGAGGAAATTGGGCCAGATCTCGGCCTCGACCAGCACGACCGCCTCCGGTCGCAGTACCAACAACGCCCGCGAGACGGCCCGCCGGAAGTCCACGGGGTAGTACACCTTCAGGATCCGGTCGGGCAGTTTCTTGCGCAGCTCGCCCATGCCGGTCGAAGTGGTGGTGGTCACGGCAATCTTGAGATTCGGCGCGCGCGGCTCGAGGGCGCGGATGAGCTGCGCGCAGAGGTTCACCTCCCCGACGCTGACCGCGTGCAGCCAGAGCACGTGGCGATTGGTGACCGCGTGTTTGACCCGCGTTCCGTAGCGGCCAAACCGCTCGCCGAAACCCTCCCGCCAGTTGCCGCGACGCCACATCTTCAGAAAGTAGAAGGGCGCACCCAGCCAAAAGCCCACGGTGAACAACAGGTTGTACAGGAGGCGAATCACGTCCGGGGACGTAGCCTAGCGCGACGCCACGGACAAAGGAATCAGGAAAACCACTCGGCGAAGGCGTCGCCAGCCGACTTCAGCCGGAGCGATGCACCAGGTTTTGGGTGGAACGGCCAACTTGGCCGTTCTGGGCGGCAACTTGCCGCCCAG
>CAYNCT010000061.1:0-18872 GCA_964396005.1 uncultured Verrucomicrobiota bacterium
CCGTCTTCGAGCGCGATTTGTTGGACGACGTGATCCCCGCCATCGAATCCCGCTACTCAGTGCGGGCCGACCGGGAGCACCGTGCCCTGGCCGGCCTCTCGATGGGCGGCGGCCAGTCCCTCAACTTCGGCCTGGGCCACTTGGACACCTTTGCCTGGGTGGGCGGCTTTTCCTCCGCACCGAACACCAAGCGCCCGGAGGAATTGGTCCCCGACCCCGCCGCCGCGAAGGAAAAGCTCAAGCTGCTCTGGCTCTCTTGCGGCAACAAGGACGGCCTCATCCGCATCAGCCAGGGCGTCCATGCCTACCTCAAGGAGCACCAGGTCCCCCATGTCTGGCACGTGGACGGCAACGGCCACGACCCGACGCACTGGCGGAACAATCTCTGGCTGTTTGCGCAGCGGATTTTCAGGTGACCATCGCTGCCTCACTGGTCGAGGAGCAAACAGCTTCGGATCGGAAGTGTCCTCCGCCCCCCATCGTCCCGCTTGGCTGCAAGACAAAACGCTGGCGATGCGGCCGACGATGCCTCGAAGCTTTGCTCTTGGCTGCCGTGGACGGGCGCGCCGGGAGGCGGAGATGGTCACAGGCGCGAGCCACCGCCCGGAAGGCGGACGCGCAAGAAGTTCAGTCGCTTTTCGACGGGCAATGCCAGGCGGCGCCGGATCAGGTCGAGTTCCGCCCGCTCGTTTTCGCGGTGCAAGGCGCGCAGGGCGGACTGTCGTTTACGGGGCTGACTTGCGCTTTTCACGCAGAGTTTTCTCCAGAATGTCCAGCACGGCCCGGTCGCGGGGGCGCCCGGCGGCGCGCTTGCTGGCGATGATGTCAGACAGATGCGCCACCCACAAGTCGCGGCCACCCAGGTGTATTTTCACCGCCCGGGAACGCAGGCTGTTGAAGGACTTCACCCCATGAATCACGGGCATGAAATCCGCCTGCAAGCCGCGGTCGTCATTCATCACGCGGTACAAGGCCGAAACCGGGTAGTAGGGCCGCAGAACCACCGCTTCCAGGTGAGCGGCGAACTTCTTTAGTTTGGCCAGGTTGGCCGGGGTGGAGCGAAACATGAAATCGAAGTCCAACGTCGTCACGGGCGCACCCTGGATGGCGGCCGCCGCATTGCCAATGAGGATGGCCTCCAGCCGCGCCGCGGTCAGTGCTGCCACCACCGCATCGAGTAAGGGGCCAGCGTTCATGTTCGTCGCTGGGTTGGAGTCTAAGTTTGGCGGACTTCGGAGCAAGCTTCCGGCAACGCCGCTCTTGCCCAAGAACGGAGCAGGGCGTTCCAGGATCCGAGGCCGCCACGGCGGCGGTCGTTTAGAGGGACGTGGGCGACGGAGGCCACAATGCCACGCGCCGGCAAAGGGACCTGAGGCTGTTTGCGCGCCGTATTTTCGGATGGCCGTCGCCACTGCCAGTAGTCAGAAGCCAACGGTTTCTGAACAGATACAAAGACCTGCTGGTTCACCGGCAGTTTTTGCCAACCTGTGCCGGTCCGGTGGCACCTCATGTTGATCCCGCGGCAAATCCAAGCACAGATCGAAGCGGCTTTGCTCAAAGGCAAAACCTTGGTCCTCTTCGGACCAAGGCAGGTCGGGAAGACCAGGCGGGTCCAATCCCTCCACGCGGCCCACCCCAAGAAGTCGGCCTACGTCTCCTGCGACTTGCCGGAAGTCGAAAAACTTTTGCGCGAACCCATGCCGGAAGAGTTGCGCCGCTTCGCGGCGGACCGTCGCTTGCTGGTGCTCGACGGAGCCCAGCGTGCGGAAAGCATCGGCCTCGCGCTGAAGATTCTTCACGAGCATTTCCCCAAGACCCAGTTCCTGGTCACCGGCTCCTCCAGTTTCGAGTTAGGCAAGCCCGTCAAGGAGCCGCTGACGGGTCGCAATCGGGAGTTCCCCCTCTACCCAAGGTCGCGCTCCCCGAGCTGGCCGCGCAGCACGACTTCACCGCGCTGCGCGAGCCACTGCCCCGGCTGCTGCGCATTGGCCGCTACCCCGAAGCCATCGCCAGCGCGGAACCAGAGGATAAAGACCGGAGCCTTGGGCGCATTGATACCTGGAAAGCAAATTGAGGGTTCCTAGCCAAAACTAAAGCGACATGAAAACACACCATCATGACTCATCCCTGCTCACCTGCTGTCTATCGGCGGCACTCCTCGCCCTGGCCACTATGGCTTGGGCGGCCGATGTGCCCGCCCTCAAAGACGCTTTCAAAGACCATTTCCACATCGGCACGGCCGTGAACCGTTCCATCGTCACCGGTAGCAGCTTTCGTCGCAGTCCGGAGCTGGTCAGCCGGGACATTGCCCTGGTCAAGGCGCACTTCGACCACATCGTGGCGGAGAACGACATGAAGTTGGCGCTCATTCACCCGCGGCCAGGGCCGGAAGGCTACGATTTCGGGCCTGCCGACGCGTTTTTGAAATTCGGGCAGAGCAACGACCTGTTTCTGGTAGGGCACACGCTGGTCTGGCATTCGCAAACGCCCAACTGGGTGTTCCAAGGGACCAATCCGCCGCCCGATCAGACGAATGCCGAAGCCCCTGCTCCCGCTGCGCCGCCAACCACGTCGGTCACCAACGCACCCGGCCCGGGCCGGCCGGGGCGAGGGGCCGGCGGGGGTTTCGGTCGGGGCGCCTTCACCGGCCCGCGCGCGTCCCGCGAAGAGCTGCTCGAGCGGATGCGCGAGCACATTCACACTGTGGTGGGCCGGTACAAGGGCCAGGTCAAGGTTTGGGACGTCGTCAACGAGGCTCTGGCTGACGGCGGCACCAACGTGCTGCGCAACTCGCTCTGGCTGCAAATCATCGGGCCGGACTACATCGCCAAGGCGTTCCACTACGCCCATGAGGCGGACCCCGGGGCGATCTTGCGATACAACGACTACGGGCTGGAGAACGCCGCCAAGCGCCGCAAGCTCATCACGCTGATCAAGTCCCTGCGGGAGCAGGGCGTGCCGGTCCACGCGATCGGCTCGCAGGCGCACGTCAACGTCTCGATCACCTTTGAAACGATGGACGAGGCGCTGAGGGAAATCGCGACGCTGGGTCTGCCCATTCACATCACCGAACTCGACGTCACGAGCACGGTCGAGGGGCAACGCGGCTTCGGGGCGGACATCGCCGACAATGCGGCCGCCAATCAGGGCGGCCTGGTGAGCGATGCCGACCGCCGACAGGCCGAGGCTTACGCGGGCATCTTCCGGGCGTTTCTCAAGCATCGCGACTCGGTGAAGCTGGTCACGTTCTGGGGCGCCAACGACGGCAACTCCTGGCGCGCCCAGGGCCGCCCGCTGTTGTTCGACAGCAACAGCCAGCCCAAGCCGGCCTTTGACGCGGTGATCGCTGAGGTGAAGAGCTGGGTCCCGGGAAATACAAACCCATGAAGGTTAATACTGCAGATCGGCCCTGGCGCACCGTTCGTCTGAGCACCTTGGCGGTCTTCACCGCGTTGCTCGCGCAACTCTCGGCGGAAGTGGCCAGTGTCCGCGGGTTTGCCTCCAACCCCATCCTTTGGGCCGACGTTCCGGATATGGCCATGATCCGCGTGGGCGACACCTACTACATGAGCAGCACCACCATGCACCTGAGTCCGGGGCTGCCCATCATGAAGTCCAAGGACCTGGTGAATTGGGAGATCGTCAGTTACGCCTACGATACCCTGGCCGACAATGACGCCCTGACGCTGCGAAACGGGCGGAACGCCTACGGTGCGGGTTCGTGGGCCAGCAGCCTGCGGCATCACAACGGCATGTTTTACGCCACCACCTTCTCGAGCACGACCGGTCGGACCCATGTCTATCGGACGCGGGACATCGAGAAGGGCCCGTGGTTGGGGAATTCCTTTCAGCCCTCGCTCCACGACCACTCGCTGTTCTTCGATGACGACGGCCGGGTGTTCATGCTGTATGGCGCGGGAAATCTTCGGCTCATCGAGCTGGAGGAGGACCTGTCCGGACTGAAGGAAGGCGGGATTAACGCCGTGGTGATTACCAACGCCCATCACCTCGCCGCGACGGGACCGGGGCTGCCGGCGGAAGGCTCCCAGCTCATCAAGCACGGCGGGAAGTACTACCTGTTCAACATCTGCTGGCCGCGCGGCGGGATGCGCACCGTGCTGGTGCATCGCGCCGACCAGCTCGCCGGCCCGTGGGAGGGGCGGGTGGCTTTGCGGGACAAGGGCGTGGCACAAGGCAGCCTCATTGACACGCCGCAGGGCGACTGGTGGGCCTACCTGTTTCGCGACTCCGGTGCCGTGGGACGCATTCCGTATCTGGTGCCGGTGAAATGGGAAGACGGCTGGCCCGTGCTCGGTGTCGAAGGCAAGGTGCCGGACGATCTTCCGCAACTGCCTCCCAGCCGCGGCCGCATCCCGGGCATCGTCGCCTCCGACGAATTCGAGCGGAAGCCGGGCGACCGTCCGCTGCCGCTGGTGTGGCAGTGGAATCACAATCCCGACCACGCGCGGTGGTCACTCACCGCGCGGCCGGGCTTTCTGCGGCTGACCACCGGTCGGGTGGATCCGGATTTTCTCGCCGCCCGCAACACGCTAACGCAGCGCACGGTCGGTCCCGAGTGTTCGGGCGCAACTGAACTGGACGTGACCGGCCTCAAGGACGGCGATTGCGCCGGATTGGCGCTGCTGCAACGGAACTACGGCCTGATCGGCGTGAAGTCCGAGGGCGGCTTGAATTTCGTGGTCATGGTCAGTGCCCAATCCGGGTCGCCGGTCGAGATCGAACGTGTGCCGTTGCGCCAAACGAACGTATTTCTCCGCGCCGACTGCAATTTTCGGGACGAGACAGACCGCGCGCAGTTCCATTACAGCCTCGACGGCAAGCGGTGGATCGCGATCGGCGACGAACTGCGCATGCGGTACACGCTGCCCCACTTTATGGGCTACCGCTTCGGTCTGTTCAACTATGCGACCGGGGCGCCTGGCGGCCACGCGGACTTCGACTGGTTTCGCATTCAAGACCGGCGAGCAGCGGACCGCCGGCCCGAGTGAACCCGAGGCCGCCGGGCTATTCCCCAGGTCGGTGGGGGCATGCGGGTGCGATCGCGGGCCGATGCGTCGGTAAATTGCGTTTGACTCCAAGTTGTCTTTCGCTACTAGTTTCCGCTGTGCTTTCGGGTGCAGCGCACAATGTGGCTGCGGGACGGGTACGGAGCCGGCGCTCTGTGGCCGCCGTTCCGTTGTCCCGTGGCAGGCGAAGGCCCGATTGACTCCCTGGCAATCTCGCCCGGATTGCCCTTCTCCAGAGACGCGTATGAAACACACAGAATCGCCCCGAAGTGGCTGTCGCGAGCTCACTCGAAAAGACCGCGGCGGCTTCACCCTGATCGAATTATTGGTGGTCATCGCCATCATTGCGATACTCGCAGGGATGCTCCTGCCGGCGCTGAGCCGGGCGAAAACCAAGGCGCAGGGCGTCCAGTGCATGAACAACCATCGCCAGTTGGGATTGGCGTGGCGCATGTACACCGAGGACAACAACGACGTGCTCCTCTTCGCCAGCGAGGATCCGTCGGTACGCAAGACCTACTCGGGTTCCTGGGTCACCGGAACGCTGGATTTCGATCCGAACAACCGCGCCAATTGGGATCCGGATGTGGGTATTAAGAAGAGCCCCATGTGGCCCTACTGCGGCAACAACCTGCAGATCTGGAAATGCCCCTCCGACCGTTCGGTGGTCGTCGTGGCGGGCCAGCGAAAACCGCGCGTCCGCAGCATGTCCATGAACGTGTACCTTGGCGGGTGGGGAGGTACGGATGGCGGCTGGGGTGCGCCAATCAGCGCTTACAAGATGTTCTTCAAGTACTCCGACCTTTCGGATCCGGGCCCGGCCAAGACCTTTGTGTTTCTGGATATGCGCGAGGATAGCGTGGACATGGGCAACTTTGCCGTGAACATGGCAGGCTATCCGAGCAACCCGGCCAGCTACGGATTCTGGGACCTGCCGGGCTTCTATCACAACCAGGGCAGCGGTTTCTCCTTTGCTGACGGACATTCGGAGATGCGCCGCTGGGTGGACTCGCGGACGACGCCGCCCTTGAAGAAGGGCGTTCCGGTGGAAGACCGATTGAGCAGCCCGAACAACCGCGATGTTGCTTTCCTGCAGGACATCGCCACGCGGCCCAAATAGGCGGGGAGAGTAGTCCGATCCAGGGCTGCGGCACGAGGGTGGACCGCGAGGGGCCGGCTGCGCCTCTCTGGCGGCGCATCCAGCCGGAACTACAGCGGCTCGTAGGATCGAGTCCCGCCGTGGCCGAGCCGTTGGAGGGCAGGGCATCCCTTGCCGATTCGACCCGAATTCCAAGCTTCAACGCGGATTGCGCCCGCCCACGGCGCGGCTTCCCGTGCGTCTCCGCATAGAGCACCGACGGGGAAAACGTCACGGCCGCGGGGGATTCGCGCCGGGGCGCAAACACCTGGCCTCCGGATCCTCCAGGCGCGCCCGGCCGGGCGTGCTCAGCGAAGTGCGGAAGAGCCCTGCTTGAATTCCAATGCGGCACCAAAAACAGGAAGACCCGGCGCTGGGGAGCGCCGGGTCTTGGGTGATTCGGATTCGTCGTCCCGGCAACAATGCCCGGGGCGACGCTCGCATTACTTCATCTGCTCGACCCGGAAGTACTTCTGCCGGCCGGCGGGTTCAACGTGCGGCATGCTCTGGTTGGCCGATGGTGTGTACGGTCCGGTGACGGTGTTGGCTTCGAGCAGTTTGCCGGAGCCGCGCCAGTGAATTTGGACCTCGTTGCACGAGTCGCCCAAGGTGGGAGTGAGCATCTGCGGCCGCACCGTGACGGAGCGGAACGCTTTCAGCGCCTCCGGGTCATCCGCTGTGTTCAGTAGGACGTGGGTGTCATCTGCCTTGAGCACGGTCCACTCAATGCTGTAGTCACCGCCACCCTGACCGGTTACCAAACGGAGCGGGTAAACACCCGGCTGGGGAGCAAAGACGGCGAAATCCCATTGCCCGAAAAAGCCGTCGTTGGGCACGAGGGCGGAGGGCGCCGGATTCTCCTGGAGGTTAACTTTCACCGGGCCCGCTTGTAGCAGGTTCACGAGATTCGTGCCGTCCCGATGCCCGATGAACAAGCACGGGATGTCCACGCCGGTGGCGGTGCCTCCCATGAAGATCGGCGGCCGATCCGGGCGGTCGGCTGATTCGTCATTGAACACGATGACCGCCCTGGCTCCGGCCGCCTTGGCGTTGGCAGCTTTGACGCCGAACGCGACGGCACCGCGTTTGACCAGCACTGCGCTGTCCTTGGCGGCGGCGGCGTTGTTCAGGGCGGTCTCGCCGAGCAGGGGGTCGGCCAAGACGAGGTTGAGCACCAGCGGTTCGGTCGGCAGGTCCACGCCGAACCCGGAACCGATGCTGGTCCGGGTGGCGCTCATCGCAATGCGCGTGCCCGCCCGTTCGCACGGTTCGACAATCTCCACCGCGCCGAAGTGATGACGCTGGGCTTCCGCTTGGAACAGGCGCGGGGAGTCGTCGCTGTGGATGGTCATGTTGTAGAGCCCGGCTCGCGGGAATTCAACGTAGGCGCGGATCTCCGCCGCGTAGTGCGTCGTGTGTCCGGTGAGGCCGGGAATGCCAGGCACCTGTTCGTCTTCGGTGATCAATCCCCGGCCGTTTCCAAAGTTGATCGTGGGCACCTGCCACCAGCCGTCCACCAAGGGATAGCGGTTATCATCCAGATTGGCCACGTTGGTGCCGCCGAGGAACGCCCCGGCCAGCATCGCCTCTGACTTGGTCACCGAACCGTTCTCACCGCTGACGAACGCCAGCGGGAGTTGCACGACGCGCATCGCAAAGCCGCGCTTGGTGGGGTCGCCTGAGCCCAGAGGATAGGAAAGCGCGGGATCGAGTCGAAACGCATCGGCCATCCGGAACTTCCACGAATTGGTGAAGGTCTTGCCGGCGCTGTCCGTGTACACAAGCGACGCCGTGTGTTCCGAACCCGGCGCGAGGTCGGGGACGTTGAGCATGGTGACGGTGGTGATGCCGTTGGCCTTGGTGGCCGACGATTGGCCACCTCCGTTGAGCGTCAACGTGGCGTTACCCGGCGATACGGTCGTGCCGTCATCCCGGATTTCGGCGAAGATCGGCGTGCCGGGGAGGACATCCGTCACAACAACGTCCTGAATACCGGCGATGTTCGCTCCTGGCGACACCCGGCGGACGTACGCCGGAAGCGCGGGGCCCCGCGGGTAACTCTTCAGGCCGCCGGGCGCGCTGATCAACGTGAGCAACGTGCCGGAGGGATCCACGGTGAACCACTCCAGATCGCCCTGTTGGATGCCAATGTTGTGAATCAGGCGGACCGGGTAGATGCCGGCTTCCGGCACGTAGAACGAGAACAGGTAATTGCCCGGCGCGTCGCCATCGTACTCTCCGAGCACCGTGGCGAAGAGGTCCTTGGGGCTACGACCGGCGGCGTCGCCCACAGTGACGGCAAAACTGTCCCACGACTTGATACCCATCGTGTAGCCGCCCGGGGCCGGGAACTCAACGAAGGTAAGGATCTCCGTCGCGAGATTGTCGGCGTTCCAGTCCAGCCCGCCAGCGCCCGGCGTGCCGGGCCACGTGAGGTCAGGAAAACCGTTGTTCGAGGTAAAGTTCCCTTTTTCGCCGACCTGGTAGAAGTTGTTCAGATTGACCACGTTGGTTCCGCCGCCGAGCGGGTTGGTGAGGAAGAAGTACCCATTCGCATCGGCGCCCGACAGGTCGGCAAGATTTGCGCCGCGGATGCCCTCGAGCTGATCCCGGATGTTCTCCAGTGCGGCACCGTTGTCGAATTCGACGCCGTCCAACTGATGGACAAAGAGCCGGAAACCGAGCGCGGTTTGATCCACCTGGCCCGGCGGCACCGCCGCCGCCGGAGGAATCAAGGCTTGGGTCGTCACGAACGACCAGGTGTTGGTCACGGTCAGAGGCGGATTGCTGGTGTCGGAGTAAACCAGCCTCGCGGTGTTCGTGGTGCCCAAAGCCAACGGATTTGCCGGCGTGAACTTCACCGTGGTCTTGGTTCCATCTTTTGTGATCGTTTGCGTGCCGATGACGGCGCCGTCATTGACCGTCAACTGAATCGAACCGCCGTTCACCGCAATCGTCTCATCCACCAACTCGGCGATGATGTCGGCAGCCGGACTGACGTTGGCCGCGCCGATGTCCGGAAAGACGCTCTGCACGTACGGCCGCAACGGCCCTTCGCGGTAGGCGACAGCGACGGTATTGGTCGCGTCATTGATCAGATTTCGGTTGCCGGCGGGATCAAACAGGTACCACTCCCAACCGGTGGCACCGGTGGCGTTCGCCCACAAGCACCGGAAAGGGTAGATGCCCGGCTCGGGGATGTTGAACAGAATCACCCGGGATTCAGTCATGCCGCGTGTGCCGTTGAACTGGCCCAGGGTCAGGGCAAAGCGATCGCGCGGGTTGTGCCAGGTGGTCAACTTGAAGCTGTCATCACTACTGACACCCATTTCAAACAAGCCCGCCGCCTTGAACTCAAGGAAGACGATGGCCTCGGCCGCGGCCTGGTCGGCGGTGAACGTGGTTCCGGGCAAACCGGGAATGGGGCGGTCTGGATAATTGGGCCCGACGAATTGCCCGTTGTCGCCGCCGTCGCCCGCATCGTGCCGGAAGTTCAGGCCGACATCGCCACCCAGCACGAAGTAGCCGCGCGCGGCATCGTAGGTGTAGTTGGGGTCGCTGAGATTCGCGATGTTGGGTCCGAGCTCACCGGCGAGGAGACGCTCGACGGTGGTCAGCTGACCCTGGGTGTCGAACCCTTCAACTTGATACGTGCGGATCAGAACCCCGGGGCTGGAGGTGTCAACCCCGCTGGTTACGCGCAAGGCGGCGGGGATGGCGGTCTGCGCCTCGGCATTGGGCGCGGTGCCCGGGAGCATGGCCGCGAAACCAAACGCGAGGGCGACGGTGGTGAGTAGGGATTTCCGTTTCATGGACTTCCTTCCGTTTGTGCAGGGCGGGTTGATTGTTACGAAACCGTGGCTGACTTACACCGGATCGCGTGGGGTGTAAAGCGAATCATTACAGGCGTTGAAAGCTCGACCCGAAAAGGGAGCCGGGCGGCTCGCAGTGGCGACGAGCGTGACTCTCAGCCTTACGAGGGCAACTGCCG
This sequence comes from uncultured Verrucomicrobiota bacterium, assembly GCA_964396005.1. Classification (GTDB taxonomy): domain Bacteria; phylum Verrucomicrobiota; class Verrucomicrobiia; order Limisphaerales; family J093; genus JADJWF01. Next base: position 10,157 of record CAYNCT010000061.1, read on the forward strand.
TCGTACCGTTGTTCCGCGAATCACGAAACTGCTTGCCCCGGCATCCGCCCAACGCATATTCGCAGGGCGCGCGGGGCGGAGGCTTGTGAACATCTCGCACCGTGACGGTCGCGCTCGCGGCGCTCGTGCCGGAAATGGGTATTGCTCGCAACGGCGATCCCGGCTGCGCCGGCGGGAACTGTGCCCGGCTTGGCACCCGTGCCAGCGAGTTGTGGCTGGAGGCTCCGGGAACGCCCGGCAAACAGATTGGGTTGGTAGCTCAGTGGTAGAGCAGCGGCCTTTTAAGCCGTTGGTCGTGGGTTCGAGTCCCACCCGACCCACCACTCTTCCCCCTTCTCGCGAACTCCGCGATCTTCCGATTTATCCCCGGCTGTCCAGCGGCTTTTCCCCGCTTGGGAGCGCCGCTTAGCCGGAGCGATTCAATTGAAAGCGGGGTGGAACGGGCCACTGCCCGTTGTGTCGGGCGCCCCGCCCAACAGTCGAGCGCAAGGCGGCTGCCAGTGAAGAGGGTGTGGCTTCCGCGCGCGCGGCTGGGCGGCAAGTTGCCGCCCAGAACGGCCAAGTTGGCCGTGCCACCAAAAACCTAAGGCATCGTTCCGGCCAAGTCCGCCGGTGCCCGTCCCCTGAGCAGTCCACATGGCGCAAGGAAGTCCGCCAAAGAAGAAGGGCTGGCCTTGCGGCCAGCCCTTCGTGTCAGACTGGAAAACCCAGCTTAGTAGGTCGTGGTGGACTCGATCTCAGTGATCGGAGTCTGGCGCGCCCGCGTGGTCACCTGGAACTCAACGCGGTTGTCGGCCACACCGGTCGCCTTGCCCTTGACCGTGTAGGTGATCGTCTGCTTGAGCGGCAGGCGAGCCACCGGCGCCCACGTCACCGTCTTGCCGCTGACTTGTCCGTTGTTGGACGGCATGAGCGGGGTCAGGTTTTCGGGGAAGATCGCCTTGACCGCCACGTCGAGCAGGTCGAGGCCGCCACCCTGGTTGGTGACCTTGATGGTGTAGGTCGTTTCCTCGCCGACCGGGACCGGATCGGGATCATCCACCACCTCCACGAGGATCGCGTTGATGCCCTGGATCACGACGCTGCACGAGGTGGTGGCCGGATCAGCGCAAACGCCCTTGGTGGTCGCATTGAAGGCGTAAGTGCCGGCGTTCGCGCCCACGAAGGTCGCGCAGACTTTCTTGCTGGCACCCGGAGCGAGCGAACCAAGGTTCCACGTCACCGTGCTGCCGGAGGCAGTGCCGCCTTCGGTCGCCGAGCGGAAGGTCAGACCTGCCGGCATCGCAACATCGAGAACGGTGTTGGCCGAAGCAGCGTTACCCGTGTTCTTGACCTCCCAGCAAACCTGGAACGGACGGCCGAAGAACTCGGTGAACTTCAGGCCTTCCAACTCCTTCTCGGGCGGCACCATGCACGCCACTGCCAGGGCCGGCTTCACCACGGTCACGGACGCCCTCGCGGCGGCCTCGACGCCTTCGGTCGAAGTGGCCTTGGCGGGGTTTTCAAACGCGCCCGTGCGCGAAGCTTTGGCCACGAAGTTGAACTCCTTGGATTGGCCCGGAGCCAAGGTGCCCGCGTCAAACGAGGCCGAATTCTGCCCCGCATCGGTCATCAGGCCGGCCGGCAGGGAGTCGGTCACGCGCACATTGTTCAACTGGCTGCTGCCGGTGTTGCGGACGATGAGCTTCACCGGGATCGGGTCGCACTGCACGACCTGCGCCGGCATCGTCTTCTCCAGCGCGATGGCCGGCTTCACCACCACGATGGTGTCGCAGACGACCGGCTTGAAGGAGGCGGTGCAGCAGCCGCGGATGGTGCCCGCTTCGTCGGCGTGACCGCGGACACGAATTTCCTTGGTCTGCTTGGGAGCGAGCTCACCCAGATTCCACGTGGCCTCGTTGGCCCCGGTCTGAGCCGGCTCCGGCGTGGAGGAGGTGGCCCGGAAATTGGGAGTGGCGTCGCAGGTAACTGTGACGTCTTGGAGGGTAAGATCGGTCAGGTTGCTGACCTTGTACACCACTTCGAACTCTTTCCCGGCCAGCACCTGGACGGGAACGGTTTTCTCCACCAGCAACGCGCTGCTACTGCGCTCGCCGGTCGGAAAAGCTGCCGCCGAGGTCCGGTAGCCGGTGGGCGCGGGGGCGGGTGCAGGTTGGCTGGGGGTTGCCTGCCGCGGGGCCGGAGCGGGTTCTTCCGCTTTGAACTCCTGCGTGGCCTGAATGGGGTGGCCATGGGTCGGGTCCTGGCAGAAGGGGTTGTGAGCTTCGGAGCCAGACCACGAACCGCCGTTGTTGGATGCGCAGCCGGCGAGTAAGACGGCCAAGGCCGCCCCTCCGGCCAAGCCGAGGGTCTTGAGGTTTCGAGTTAGTTTCATTTCGTTTGTTGGTTTGGTTGAATCGCCTTCGTGGGCGCAGATAATAATCGCGACCTTCGGCGAGTCAAACGAATTGAAAGCGGCGATTTTTCAGCGATTTGACTCAAAAAGATTGTTGCCGAAGCCGGGAAGTGGAGCTGCCGGAAAGCCCCGGTTGACCCCAGAAGGGGGCTTACCGAGCCATTCACGCCGCACGGGACAACGCACGGCTGGCGATAAACGCCGTTGCGGTGCGCCGGGACGTGGACGGCACTTGCAGGCGATCGAGGCGACGCCGCCGTGGACGGCGTCCTGATCGGGCGGAAAAAATAGTTGTAAGAAGGCACCCCGGGAAACGGGGGCGCAGGTAGCCGGACATGCCCGCGCCGGCAGCCATTTCATTCCCACCTTGGGGTGGTGTTGGGTAACACCCTTTCGAGTCAAGCGGTGGTCGGCCCGCCTCCGCTTGGTTGACACCTCTCTTGAGTCACGGCGCCAGGGGACGCCCCTCGCGCATCGCCAGCCAGACGCCCGGCCCGAATGGCGCGTGCAGAGTTTCTACTTGCGCGAACGGAGGTCAAAACGGTAGTCAGAAGCGTCGGCGGTGCGCGCTTGTCGCCGCGTTTGAATGGGAATGGGGTCGTAGCTCAGTTGGTAGAGCGTCTCGTTCGCAATGAGAAGGTCAGGGGTTCGACTCCCCTCGGCTCCACCATTCCCGCGCCCGTGGCTTCGCCCCGCCTGCGGGCGGCACCCGATGTGCAAGTGCGGTTTCAGTCCAGCCAGATCTGACCCTCGCTTGAGGCCGTCCTTGGACCGCGCCCGGCGGCCAACGTGATGAACCTGGGTTGCAATCCCGCGGCGTTTCGCCGGCTCTCGACATGCCCCGGATGCTGACCATCGCCCTCGCCCTCGGGCTCTTCGGCTTCAGTGCCGGCATGACCGCCCCCGCCAACGGGCTGGTGTTGCGCCCATGGCGACAAGCGGCCACGGTCCCTTTACGCCACGATCCAGCCGGGCGGCGGCTCTACGCCGTGGCCTTGAGTTTGGCGAAGGCTTCCAAGGCGACTTCCCGGGCGACGGCATGGCTGACGATCGGCTCCGGGTAGTCGTCGCCCGGTCGGAGCCCGGCGCGCGACAGGATCTCCGCCGGAGCTTCCCACGGCCGATGAATCCAGTCCGCGGGAACGTTTGCCAATTCGGGCACCCAACGACGGACATAGTCGCCTTGCGGGTCAAATTTCTCGCCCTGGCTGGTGGGATTAAAGACGCGGAAGTAGGGCGCTGCGTCGGCACCGCAGCCCGCGGTCCACTGCCAGCCCAACGTGTTGCTGGCGAGGTCGGCGTCCACCAGCGTGTCCCAGAACCAGCGCGCGCCGTCGCGCCAGTCGAGCAGGAGATCTTTCACCAGAAACGAGGCCACGATCATCCGCACCCGGTTGTGCATCCAGCCGGTGGCCCAGAGTTCCCTCATCCCGGCGTCCACGATGGGGTACCCGGTGCGGCCCCGTTGCCACGCGCGCAGCCAGCCGGCGTCTTTCCGCCAGGGAAAGGCGGCAAACTCGGGGCGCAACGGCGCGGTCGGCGTGTGAGGGAAGTGGAACAGCAGGTGGTGAGCGAATTCGCGCCAGCCGATCTCCGCGAGGAACTGGCTCTGACGCCACTCGGTGACCGGCAGGGACTGGCGCTTGGCGAAGGCGCGCAATTCGTGCCAGACCTGGCGCGGCCCGATCTCGCCGAAGTGCAAGTGCGGCGACAAACGGGAGGTGCCCGCCACGTCTGGACGGTTCCGCCGGGTGCCGTAATCCCGGAAGGCAGACCCGCAGAAGCGCCGCAGGTTTTCCATGGCGCCGGCTTCGCCCGGTCGCCAGGCAGCGCGGATTCCCGCCGCCCAGTCGGGTCGGGGTTCCAGCCCGAGATTCACGAGCGGTTCGGATTTCGGCCACCGCGCTGGGGCGGGCAGGGTCTCCGGTGCGGGAACCGGTGCCGCCGGCTCATCTTGCGTCAGGCAGTGGCGCCAGAACGGGGTGAAAACCTGAAACGGTCGGTCGGTCTTGTTGGCAACCGTCCACGGCTCGAAGAGCAGCGCGCTGTTGCCGCTGGTCGCCTCGATGCCTTCCGCGCGCAAAGCCTCCTTGATCTTCTGATCGCGGGCGATGGCGGCGGGCTCGTAGCGGCGGTTCCAAAACACCGCCCCGGCGTGGGTCTCCTTCGCGAGCGCACGCAACGTCTCCGACGACGGTCCCCGCCGAATCAACAGGCGCGAACCGGCGGCCTCGAGGCGGGCGTTCAGGGCTGCCAGCGACTGACGCAGCCACCAGCGCGAGGCCCCGCCGGGCGGCCACTCGCCGTCCTCGTCGGGCGCCCAGATGAAAACCGGTATCACCGGCCCGCCACGCTTGCAGGCGGCGTCGAGGGCCGGGTTGTCGGTCAGTCGGAGATCGAGTCGAAACCAGACAATGGATGCTCTCACAAAGCGCGCGAGGGAAACGGCGGGTGGGCAATCCTGGCTCAAACCCTCCCGGATTCCGAACTCGCCCCGAGGATAGCTCAGGCTGACCGCTGGGCAATCGGCGGAGAGAGACGACCGAGCGGAGCTTGGTCCGTTCCGGTGCCCTGTCCCGGTCCGGCCGGCTTCTCGGCCCGCCGTTGTCATGGTCGCCGGCCAGAGCGCCCGCTGCCGCCGTTGGGGGGAAAAACCCGGGCAGGGGTCCGCGAAACGTGACAAGGGGGCTGGCGCGCAGTAGGCTGCTCGGAACGTTTTGACAAACTGAACTCGCATCCCGGTCCTGACCATGCGCTCTGACACCATCAAGAAAGGGCTCGAACGCGCCCCGCATCGTTCCTTGCTTCGTGCCACCGGTTCCATTGAGTCCGAGGACGATTGGGGGAAGCCCTTCATCGCCATCGCCAACTCCTACACCGACTGCATCCCCGGCCACGCCCATCTGAACGAGGTCGGGATGCTGGTGAAGCGCCTCGTGCGCGCCGCTGGGGGCGTGCCTTTTATTTTCAACACCATCGGCGTGGACGACGGCATCGCCATGGGCCATTCCGGAATGCTGTACTCGCTGCCCTCGCGGGAACTGATCGCCGACACGGTGGAGACCATGCTCAAGGCGCACTGCTTCGATGGCATGATCTGCATCCCGAATTGCGACAAGATTGTCCCAGGCATGTTGATGGCCGCCATGCGCTGCAACATTCCGACGATCTTCGTCAGCGGCGGGCCGATGGCCGCCGGCATCGCCGAACAGCAGGCCACTCACGCAGACCTCGCCGCCCATCTCCAGCCCGCGAGCGGTAAATCCGACCTGATCTCCGTCTTCAAGGGCGTGGGTGAATTGCAGACCGGCAAGATCACAGCCGAGCAATTGCAAAAGCTCGAACAAAGCGCCTGTCCCACCTGCGGCTCGTGCTCCGGCATGTTCACCGCCAACTCGATGAACTGCCTGTGCGAAGCGCTGGGTATCGCCCTGCCGGGCAACGGCACCATCCTCGCCGTCTCGAAGGAGCGCGAAGCCCTCTACGACCGCGCCGCCCGCGCGATCCTCAAGCTCGTCGAGCACGACCTCAAGCCCCGCGACATCGCCACGATCGAGGCCTTCGACAACGCCATCATGCTGGACGTGGCGATGGGTGGCTCGACCAACACCATTCTCCACACGCTCGCCATCGCCCGCGAGGCAGGCATCGCCTACGACATCCAGCGCATTGACGAGATTTCCCGCCGCATCCCCTGCCTCTGCAAGGTCTCGCCTTCCTCGAACTACCACGTGCAGGACGTGCATCGCGCCGGCGGCATCCACACGATTCTCGGCGAACTCAAGCGCCTGGGCGTCCTGAACCTGCACTGCAAAACCGTGACCGGCCGCACCTTGGGCGAGAATATCGACGAGTGGGATGTGCGGTCGGACAAGTGCTCCGCGTGGGCCCGGTCCGTGCGCGTCTCCGGCGCCTCGGCCATCGTGGTGGACCCGAACGACAAGCTCGGTCCCGCCGCGCGTACCGCCAGCGGCAACCTGGCGCCCAAGCCGATGCTCTTCTTCCCGGCGGACCCGGTCGCCATCACGCTGTGGCGCGACGCCGCCGCGTGGAACGCCGGCGACCTTGAGGCGCAGCTCGCCCTCTACGATCCGAAAGTCAGCATCAAGATGCCCGATGGCCAGGTCCTCAAGGGGCGCGAGCTGTGGCGTGATGTGCTCCAGCGCGAACAGGACAACGCCCGCGGCCTGGTCCGCGCGGAGTTGGCCGATTTCCGCGGGGAACCGGTGGTGCTGCACTGGAAGTACGAGACGGGCGGCCAGCGCACCCGTCACGCAATGCTCCGCGTCAAACGCTTCAAGCACTGGCTCATCGCCCGCGCCGAATACGACACCGACCCCAAACGCCTCGCCAAGGTCACACCGGGCGGCCTCATGCCTTACGACCCGGCGTTCCGGTTCAATCCGTCCGATTGCATTCGCACCGCCGCCACCGCCTACTCGCCCGACGGCGGCCTGGCGATTCTCTACGGCCAGCTTGCGCCCGCGGGCAGCGTCGTGAAGACCGCCGGCATCAGTGACGCCTTCAAGGCCCACTGCGGCCCCGGCTTCGTCTTCGAAGGCCCGTGCGTGATCTTTGAGAGCCAGGACGAGGCCTGCGCCGGCATCCTTGGTGGCCAGGTCAAGGCAGGCGATGTGGTCATCATTCGCAACGAAGGCCCCCGAGGCGGCCCGGGCATGCAGGAAATGCTTTCGCCCACCAGTTACATCGTGGGCATGGGGCTGGGCGACAAGTGCGCCCTCATCACGGACGGCCGTTTCAGCGGCGGCACTGCTGGCGCGTGCATTGGACACGTCTCTCCGGAGGCGGCCGAAGGTGGCCCCATCGGCCTGCTCCGCCCGGGCGACCGCGTGCGGATTGATTTCCCCAACCGGCGGATGGACATCCTGGTGCCGGAGGCGGAGCTGGCCGAGCGGCGCCAGTCCTGGCAGCCGGTGAAACGTCAGCTCTCCGGCTGGCTGGCCCGCTACCAGAAGCTTGTCACCAACGCCAGCCAGGGCGGCGTGCTTGCAGCTTAGAGTCGCACCCGCATGGCCGGCCAGCCTGCTGTGGTGAGATTGGGTACGAGTCCCATCGGGGCTCGGGCGCAATCATGAGCCGTCTTATTTGTCCGCTACCCAGGGAGCAAGGGTTCTTGTAACCTCCCGCCCATTCGCGGCTCAACGCTGGGCGAGTGCGTATGAAAGAGCTGCTGATCCTGGGCGCCGGCACCGCCGGCACGATCATGGCCAACAAACTGCGCCGTCGCCTGCCCGCCGACACCTGGCGGGTGCGCGTGGCGGACGAGGCGTCCGAGCACTTTTATCAGCCGGGATTTTTGTTTCTGCCGTTCGGCCTGTACACCAAACGGGATGTGGTCCGGCCCAAACGTCGCTTTTTGCCCCACGGTGTCGAGTTCGTGCAGGCGGCCGTGGAGCGCATCGAGCCGAACCGTAACCGAGTGCGGCTGGCCGACGGCGCCGAGCTGCCCTACGACGTGCTCATCATCGCCACCGGCACGCGGCCCGTGCCGGAGCAGGTCGAAGGCATGGCCGACGGGGATTGGCGGCGGCGGGTGCATGAGTTCTACACCTTCGAGGGCGCGCAGGCGCTGAGCGCGGCGTTACGCGACTGGCGCGGTGGCCGGCTGGTGGTGCATGTGAGCGAAATGCCCATCAAATGCCCCGTCGCGCCGCTGGAATTCGCTTTCCTGGCCGACTGGTGGTTGACCGAAAAGGGCCTGCGCGACAAGACCGAGCTGGTGTATGTGACGCCGTTGGCGGGCGCGTTCACCAAGCCCATCGCGTCGCAGGTCCTGAGCGGCCTGCTGGAGCGCAAACGCATCCGGGTGGTCAGCGACTTCGCTGTGGCGCGCGTGGACAACGACCGGCACGCGTTGGTCTCCTGGGATGAGCGTGATGTGCCCTACGATTTGTTGGTGGCCGTGCCGCCGAACCTGGGCGCGGGCATGATCGAGCGCTCGGGGTTGGGCGACGAGATGAACTATGTGCCCACCGACCGCCACACCCTGCAGGCACGCGGGCACGAGAACATATTCGTCATTGGCGACGCCACGGATGTGCCGACGTCCAAGGCCGGGTCGGTGGCCCACTTCGAGGCGGAGGTATTGACCGAGAACGTGCTGGCCCGCATCCGCGGCGAACCGCTGCCGGAGCGGTTTGACGGTCATGCCAATTGCTTCATCGAGTCCGGTTTCGGCAAGGGCTTCCTGCTGGATTTCAACTACCGCCTCGAGCCGGTGCCGGGGCGTTTCCCGTTCCCCAAGCTTGGGCCGCTGGCGCTGCTGGGCGAGTCGCGCCTCAACCACTGGGGCAAGCTGGC